>JBKPJA010000025.1:0-12837 GCA_046730515.1 Actinomycetota bacterium
TACTTCCGCATCAACGCGGAGAACATGGGCCAGTTCGAGCGGACGCTGATCATCGTCGACGAGGGCGCGTACGTGCACTACGTCGAGGGGTGCACCGCGCCGATCTACTCGACCGATTCGCTCCATTCGGCGGTCGTCGAGATCATCGTCAAGAGGGACGCTCGCTGCCGCTACACGACGATCCAGAACTGGTCGAACAACGTCTACAACCTCGTCACGAAGCGCGCCGTCGCGTACGAAGGCGCGACGATGGAGTGGGTCGACGGGAATCTCGGCTCGAAGCTGACGATGAAGTACCCGTCGATCTGGCTGCTCGGCGAGCGCGCGCACGGCGAGGTGCTCTCGATCGCATTCGCGGGCAACGGTCAGCACCAGGACGCGGGCGGTAAGGCCGTCCACATCGCACCGAAGACGTCCTCGGTGATCACGTCGAAGTCGATCTCGAAGAACGGCGGCCGCGCAGGGTACCGCGGCTTGCTGGAGGTGGCGAAGAACGCCGCCGGCTCCAAGTCGAAGGTCGTCTGCGACGCGCTGATCCTCGACGAGCAGTCGCGCTCGGATACGTATCCGTACATGAAGATCGACGCCGACGATGTCGACATCGGCCACGAGGCGACGGTCTCGAAGATCGGCGAGGAGCAGCTCTTCTACCTGATGTCGCGCGGCCTGTCCGAGGCCGAGGCGTCGGCGCTGATCGTCTCCGGCTTCGTCGAGCCGATCACGAAGGAGCTGCCGCTCGAGTACGCGGTGGAGATGAATCGTCTGATCCAGCTCCAGATGGAGGGCTCGGTCGGTTGATCGACGCGCAGCGCGTCGACTTCATTGCGGTTCCGACGCGAGACAGACAACGGGCAGCGAAGTTCTACGAGGAAACCCTCGGGCTGCAGCGCAACCCGCATTCGACCGAGAACTGGATCGAGTTCGAGACCGGCAACGTGACGCTCGCGCTCGTCACACCGGAGCAGATGCTCGGCACCTATGCGCCGTTGCCGTGGGGGACGATCGTCCTGCGCGTTCCGGACGTCGAGGCAGCGAAGGAGAAGTTGCGCGAGGCGGGCGTGGAGGAGATCGGAGAGACCTGGGACTCAGGGGTGTGCAGCGGCGCGTCGTTCGTCGATCCCGACGGCAACGGGCTGATGATCCACCACCGCTACGAGCCGTACCCCGACGCGAGACAGCCGTGAACGTCGAACAGGTCGATTTCGTCTCCGTCCTGACGGAAGACATCAGGGGTCTGCCACATGGCGTTCTTCAAGGATCCAGACGGAAACGTGTTCATGCTCCACCGGAGGTACGCGCCTCGTGATTGAGATCAACCGGGTTGATTACATCCGCGTTCCCGTGGACGACATCGAGCGGGCGAAGCACTTCTACGGTGAGGTGCTCGGCTTGCCTCGCAATCCCCATCTCGACCACGAGGACTGGGTCGAGTACGAGGCGTCGAACGTCACGCTTGCGGTGATGACGCCCGAGACACACGGCGACCGATTCGCGCCTCTGCCTCCTGCGACGATTGCGCTGGGAGTACCGGACGTCGCCGCAGCGAAGGCGCAGCTAGAAGCGGCCGGAGTCGAGGTCAACGAGATGTGGGACTCGGGAGTCTGCAACGGCGCCGGGATCACGGATCCAGCCGGCAACCGCATCCTTCTGCATCACAGGTACAAGCCGTATGAGCAGAGCTGACGCACTCGCCGCCTACGAGCGGTTGCCCCTCCCGGACACGACCGAGGAGCACTGGCGCTTTACGGACCTGCGCGGTTTCGACCCCGATGCGTTCCAACCCGAACAGGGGTCAGACCCCGAACGGGGTCTGACCCTCGTTAAACGAGGCATGCTGGACTTGGACGTCGCCGGTTTGGCGACGATTAGCGAGACCGGAGTCGAGATCGAGCGCGCGCCGCAGGGAATCACGTTCGCGCCGCTCGACGAAAACCAGCAGCGCCTCTACTCGCTCGTCGGCTGGGACGAGAAGTTCGCAGCGCACAACGCGGCTCTGTGGCAGCACGGCTTGCTCGTCGTCGTCCCCAAGGGAATCGAGCTCGACAAGCCCCTCTACGTCCGCATCGCGAACTCGACCGAGGACGGATCGCTCTTCTGGCGCCTGCTCGTCGTCGCCGAAGAAGGCTCACGGTTCACTCTCGTCGAGGAGGTCTCATCCGCGACGCCCGATCTCCGCGCCTACACGAACGAAGCGGTTGAGCTCTTCGTCGAACAGGGAGCAAAGCTCGGGTATGTCTCGCTGCAGGACCTGTCGCACGAAACGTGGCACTTCGCATCGCATCACGCCCGTGTCGAGCGCGATGCCGAGCTCGACTGGGTGGCGGGCGGGTTCGGCTCGAAGAAGGGCAAGGTGCGCATCCAGAACGACCTCGCCGGACAGGGCGCGACCTCGCGGGTGACAGGCGCCTACTTCGCGGACGGAGAGCAGCACCTCGATTACGACACCTTTCAGGAGCACATCGCGCCGAACACGACCTCCGACTTCGCGTTCAAGGGTGCCCTGCGAGACAACTCGACGTCGGTGTGGCGCGGGATGATCCGCGTCGAGCGAGATGCACAGAAGACGAACGCGTACCAAGAGAACAGGAACCTGATGCTGTCGCCGACTGCGCACGCGGTCCCGATCCCAGGGCTCGAGATCCTCGCGAACGACGTGCGCTGCACGCACGGCGCCACGGTCGGACGCGTCGACCGCGAGCAGCTCTTCTACCTGATGGCCCGCGGTCTTCCGCGTCCGCAGGCCGAGCGGTTGATCGTGCGCGGCTTCTTTGAAGACGTGCTCGCGCGTGTCGAGCTCGAGCCGGTGCGCGACGCGCTGGCCGAGGCGCTCGAGGCGCGGATCCCGCAGCCGTAGTAGTGCTCGCCGCCGTCCTCGCAGCCGCACTCCTCGCTCCAACCGTTCCGCAGGGGAACCTGCTCATGAATCCCGGCGCCGAGGCCGGCCAGGCGTCGCAAAGCGGCGAGACGACGGTGCCGATTCCGGCGTGGCAGACGACGAGCACGTTCACCGTCGTCCCCTACGGAGGCGGCGGTGCACCCGACTTCTTCACCTTCCCGCCGCTGAGCGAGAGCCAGCGAATCCAGGGCGGGAAGAACTTCTTCGCGGGTGGATTCCGAGCGGGCACGAGCACCGCGACCCAGACGGTGGACGTATCGCGCGCGGCGCCGCTGATCGACCCGGGCTTCGTCACCGCAACGCTGACAGCGTTGTTCGGCGGCTACTTGAGCCAGCCGGACCCGGGAACCGTCGAGGCCGATTTCCTCGCTACGGACGGCGGCACGCTCGCGAACTTGAAGATCGGTCCCGTCACGGCGGCGGAGCGCAACAACGACCTCAAGTTCGTCGACAAGGGCGGCTCGGCTCTCGTTCCCAAAGGGACCCGAGCGATCCGCGTCACCATGACCGCCGTGCAAGTCGAAGGGACGTACGACGATGCTTACTTCGACAATCTCGTACTGGCGTTCAAAGGACCCGCTCTCGACGTGTCGCGGCTGTGCCTGCCGCGCCACCGCGTCAGGATCAATGCACGCGTGCCGCCCGGCCTGCGCGCACTTTCCGTGAGCTTCCGCCTGGGCGCGAAGACGCGTATCGACCGGAAGGCGCCGTTCACGGCGACGTTCGTGCTCGGGTCGAAGGCGGCCACGGTGTCGGCGACGGGGATCGTCCGGGTCGGCGGACAACGTGCCGTGGTCGTGGGCGGCCAGGTCGTTCGCTGCCCGTAGACGTGGAAACGCGCTCTTCCACCTGAGCGCTCGAAGCGGAATACTTCCTGTGTGGCCGGGTCGCGGCGGGTTGTCGCCCTCGGGGCGGTCCTTCTAGCGCTCCTTTTCGTGCCCACGAGCTCTGCGGCTACCGCCACGGGCGAGCAACGTGTCCTGATCGTCCTCGGCACGACCGGCGTGCAGCCGTTCTCGGTCGCAGAGGCGCAGGCTTCCGCTCGGGCGACCGCAGCGTTCTTCCGCACAGCGTCCTACGGGAAGCTGACGCTCGACTTCGACGTCACTCCTTGGCTCCTTGCATTCACGCGCGATCCGGGCTGCGGCGCGACGAATCAGGCGACGCTCGACCAGCTGCTGCTTCCCGAGCGGCTCGCGGTCCAAGGCGCCGGTTATATCCCTGCCGACTATCTACGTGTCGTCTACGTCGTCGCGCAGAGTCACTGCGGCTTCTACGGGATGACCGTGGGCCACGAGACGATGCTCACGCGCGCGCCGACGGTCGAGCTACTCGCGCACGAGCTCGGGCACTCGTACGGTCTCGGACATTCGAATACGGCCCTTTGCCCACAGGACTGCACGATGACCTCGCCCGGAGATCCCTTTGATCCGATGGGCACGGGCGATCAGCTGATCGACTTCAACGTCTACGAGAAGGTGCTGATGGGTTGGCTGCCCGAGCAGCCGGAGATCTCCCGAAGCGGCGTGTACGCACTCGTGCCCGGCTCGAGCGCAGGCAACGGATCACATGCACTCGTGATTCCGGCGATCGGCGGCCAGTGGTGGATCGAGTACCGCTCTCGTCCCTTCCGCGGCCTCCTCGTGCGCTACGTCGACTTCGGCCTTGCAACCGCGCCCTTTATGCCCTCGCCGATCCTCATCGTCCGCCCGACCGGCCATCGTCGGGACTGGGTCGCGCTCGGGGAGACCTACCGCGCTCCCGAAGGCTTCACGGTTCGCCTTGTCCGCGCTCGAGCGGCGCAAGCGCGCGTACGAATCCGCCTCGTCGGCGCCTGAACCGTCCCGGATAGCATGGGCCGGGTGGCGGTGACAGCCGAGCAGAAGCTGGACGCGCAGAAGCTGCGCGCGGATTTTCCGTACCTGGAGGAGCTCCACAACGGCAAGCCGTTCGCGTTCCTCGATTCTGCCGCGAGCGCGCAGAAACCGCGTCAGGTGCTCGAGCGGATGCGCCATTTCTACGAGCACGAGTACGCGAACGTGCACCGCGGTGTCTACCGGCTCGCAGAGCGTGCGACCGCAGGGTACGAGGAGGCACGCCAAACGGCGGCAACGTTCATCAACGCTCCGTCGACGCGAGAGGTCATCTTCACGCGCAGCGCGACCGAGGGACTCAATCTCGTCGCCTACGCGTGGGGGCTCGACAATCTCGGGCCCGGAGACGTGGTCGTCGTCAGCGAGCTCGAGCACCACTCGAACTTCGTTCCGTGGCAGGCGATCGCGAAGCGAACCGGCGCCGAGTTCCGCGTCATTCCCGTGGACGAGCAAGGCGACCTGCAGCTGGACGCGCTCGACGAGATCGCCTCGTCGGGCACCGTGAAGGTCGTCGGGAACAACCTCGTGTCGAACACGCTCGGCACGATCAACCCGTCCGAGCAGCTTGCCGGCTGGGCACACGAGCTCGGCGCGATCATGGTCGTCGACGCGGCGCAGGCTGCTCCGCATCGCGCGATCGACGTGCAAGCGCTCGATTGCGACTTCCTCGCCTTCTCGTCGCACAAGCTCTGCGGACCGAGCGGCGTCGGCGCGCTGTGGGGGCGCGCGGAGCTGCTCGAGCGCATGTCGCCGTTCAACTACGGCGGCCACATGATTCGCCAGGTGAAGATCGAGGAGACGACCTGGGGCCAACTGCCGTACAAGTTCGAAGCAGGTACGCAGCCGATCGCCGAGGCCGTCGGCTTCGGCGCCGCGATGGACTACATCTCCAAGGTCGGCCTCGACGCGATCGAGCGGCACGAGCACGAGCTTGCCGCGTACGCGCTCGACCGGCTCGCCGAGATTCCCGGTCTCGTCTCCTACGGGCCGCCGGCGGAGCGGCGGGCGGGCATCGTCTCCTTTAACCTCGACGGGATCCACCCGCACGACGTCGCGCAGATCCTCGATACGGAAGGCGTTGCCATCCGCGGGGGGCACCACTGCACGCAGCCGTTGATGCGGCGGCTCGGTGTCGCGGCGACGAACCGGGCGAGCTTCTACCTGTACACGATCCCGGAGGAGATCGACCGGCTCGTCGAGGGCCTGCACAAGGTCCGTAGAGTGCTGGGGTAATGAGCGAGTTCGACCAGCTCTATCGCGAGGTCATCCTCGACCACTACAAGAACCCGCGCGGGCACGGGCTGATCGAGAACGCCGACGCCGAGGCCGAGGGACAGAACCCGCTCTGCGGCGACGAGGTATCGATCTACGTCGCGTTCGCGGACGACGGCGACACGATCGAAGAGGTCAAGTTCTCCGGCCGCGGTTGCGCGATCTCGCAGGCGGCGACGTCGATGCTGACGGAGATGGTGACGGGACGCAGCGCCAAAGAGGTGGCGACACTGAAGCGCGACGAGCTCCTGGACGAGATCGGGATCCCGCTGACGCCGATTCGGCTGAAGTGCGCGCTCCTCGGCCTTTCGACCCTGAAGCTCGCGCTGCACAAGGCGAAGGGGACGCCGCTGCCGGACGAATGGGCCGGCATGGCGGACGAGCTGGACCTGAAGTAGGCGTGGCCCTCCTGGACGTCTGTCCGGTCGAGGAGCTGCCGTCCTGCTCGGTCAAGATCGTCTACTCCGGCTCACTCGCAATCGGCGTCTACAACCTCGGCGGCGAGTACTTCGCGCTCGAGGACCGCTGCTCGCACGATGACGGCCCGCTGTGCGAAGGCGACTTCGAGTGCGACGAAGGTGTCGCGATCTGTCCACGCCATGGCGCGAACATCGACATCCGCACGGGCCGCGCGCTGACGCTGCCGGCCGTCGATCCGGTCGACACGTTCCCCGTCCGCGTCGAGGACGGGTTCATCAGGGTCGAAGTTGCCTGACGTCATCCGCTGCTGGACGTCGAGTGATCCGGCGTACAACGAGTACCACGATCACGAGTGGGGACGTCCGGTCACCGAAGAGCGCGGCTTGCTCGAGCGGCTCTGCCTGGAAGGCTTTCAGTCCGGGCTCTCGTGGTTGACGATCCTGCGCAAGCGCGAGGCCTTTCGCGCCGCGTTCGCGAACTTCGATCCGGAGAAGGTGGCGAGCTTCGGGAAGAGAGACGTCGAGCGCCTGCTCGCCAACGCGGGCATCGTCCGCCACCGCGGCAAGATCGAAGCGGCGATTGCGAACGCACGCGGAACGCTGGCGCTGCGCGACACAGGCACTCCTCTCGACGAGCTGGTCTGGTCGCATCGACCGGTGAAACACCGCTCGCCCCGCCGGCGCGCCGACTGGCGATCGACGACTCCTGAATCGGTCGCACTCTCGAAAGCGTTGAAGCGAGTCGGCTTCCGTTTCGTCGGCCCGACCACAGTCTACGCGGCGATGCAGGCCTGCGGAGTAGTCAACGACCACCTCGTGACCTGCTTCGTCCACGACGAGGTCGAACGCGAGATCGCAGCGAGGATTCCCTGATGCTCGACGACCGCGTGCGCGCAGTTCTGGAGCGGCTCGAGGCGGAGGATGCAGAAGAACGCGAACGCGGCCTGCCGCCGGCGGAGCGTGCACGCCAGGTGACGCGTGCGACAGGAGAGTTCCTCTTCGCACTCGTCGCGCCGCAAACCGACTGCGAGGTGCTCGAGATCGGGGGCTCGCGCGGCTACTCAACGATCTGGCTCGGAGCGGGTGTTCGTACCTTCGGCGGCCGCGTGCTGACGCTCGAGAACGATCCACGCAAGATCGAGGCCTGGCGGCGCAACGTCGCCGACGCCGGGCTCGAGGACTGGGTCGAGCTCCTGGAGGGCGACGCGTTCGAGACGCTGCCGGCGATCGACGACGTGTTCGACATCGTCTTCCTCGACGCGGAGAAGGACGACTACGAGCGCTTCTTCAAACTCGCCCGCACGAAGCTCGAGCCGGGTGCGCTCGTGATCGCGGACAACGTCCTCTCGCACGAGGAGACCCTCGGCGCGTACTCCCGTGCGCGGCAGGCCGACCCGACGCTCGTGTCGGTGACCGTGCCCCTCGACCGCGGCCTCGAGCTCTCTGTCGTGCTCCGCTAGCGCTGCTACATTGCCCTTAACCGCGGAAAGGAGGTGGTCCGAGAGTGGAAGATTCCAGTACGGGCAGTGGAGGTACCAGCGGGTAGAGGCGTGTCCCCGGACCTACGGGGAATCGCCTAGCCAGCGTGGGGGACGACGCGTAACGCGCCGCCCGGCCACGATTAACTCTCGGGCCGAGGCAGGAAAGCGCCTCTACTAATACAGCGCTGGTCACCGGATTGAGGCCGCCTTCGGGCGGCCTCTCTCTTTTTCAGGTTGCGCGGCGAAGTTGTTCGTCGAGCGGCACGAGCGGAATCGCGAACGTCTCGACGGCGCTCGGGTCGGTGACGACGTTGTCCCCGTGCTCGAGCATCGTCAGGAGGTCGTTCGTGAGCGGGATGTCGCCCGGAAGGCGTTCGGTGACGAGCGCGTTCAGCCTCATCACGCCGACCGGCACGTGCACGCTCGGCCTGCGGATCCGCCGGACGCGCTTCAGGCGATGCCAGAACTCGTTCCAGCTGACGACGTCCGGGCCGCCGAGCTCGAAGGCGCGTCCCGTCGCGGCGTCGAGATCGACCGCGCGCGAGAAGTACTCGGCGACATCGTCCGCCCAGATCGGCTGGATCCGTTGCCTCCCGCTGCCGATGATCGGCGTCACCGGCGAGAAGCGCGCGAGCTTCGCAAAGGTCGGAAGGATCCCGCCGTCGCCCGCGAAGACGAAGCTCGGCCGAAAGATCACGTACGGGATCCCGAATTCCTTCACCAGCTGCTCGCAATCCCACTTCGCGCGGAAGTACGGCACGAGGTCCTTCGTCGCCTCGCTCACGCCGAGCGCACTCATGTGCACGAAGCGGCCGACTCCTGCCTCGCGGGCGGCCGCGAGCAGGTCGCGGGTGCCGTCGACCATCACGCGCCGGAACTTCTCCTCACGTCCTTGCCGGATCGCAACGAGGTGAACGACCGTGTCGCAGCCCTCGACCGCGCGTCGAAGCGAGCCCGTGTCGGTCATGTCGCCTTCGACGAGCGTCGTCCCCCACACCTCGAGCCGCCTCCCCTTGCGACGGTCGCGGACGAGCGCGCGCACGTCCTTCTGCGCAGCGCGCAGCGCGTGCACGACGTGGCCCCCGACGAAGCCGCTTGCTCCGGTGACGAGGATCACTTCGAGGCCTTCTGGAAGTTCTGCCAGTAGCGCGACGGCGTCGGCCCGCGCTGTCCCTGGTACTTCGAGCCGAGCTCGCCGGCGCCGTACGGTGTCTGCGCGGGTTCGCTCAACTGCACGAACGAGATCTGTCCGATCTTCATCCCCGGATAGATCGTCACCGGCAGGTTCGCGACGTTGGAGAGCTCGAGCGTCACATGCCCGTCCCAGCCGGGATCGATGAAGCCCGCAGTCGAGTGGATGAGCAAACCGAGCCGGCCGAGACTCGACTTCCCCTCCAAGCGCGCGACGAGATCGTCCGGCAGCCGCACGCGCTCGAGCGTCGAGCCGAGCACGAACTCGCCGGGATGGAGGACGAAGGGCGTGTCCTCCTCGACCTCGACGAGCTCCGTCAGATCCTCCTGCTCTTCGCGGACGTCGATGAACGGGTAGCGGTTGTTGTGGAAGACGCGGAAGTAACGATCGACACGCACGTCGACGGACGAGGGCTGCAGCAGCGAGTCGTCGTACGGCTCGATCCCGATCCGTCCCTCGGCCAGTAGCCGCGCGATTGTGCGGTCTGAGAGGACCATTTGCGGCGATTCTACGGCCGGCCGGCCCTGCCGCCGACCGCCACGGTATCGTCACTCCCGTGGCGACGACGCGCACGATCGAGCTCAGAACGGCGATTCCCGGGCCCCGCTCGCAGGAGATCCTGACCCGGAAGGAGCGCGTGGTTGCGGACCCGCTCTCGATCTCGATTCCGGTCGTGATCGACCACGGCGACGGCGCCACCCTCACAGACGTCGACGGGAACACGTTCCTCGACTTCACCGGCGGGGTCGGCTGCCTCAACGTCGGACACTCGAACCCGCAGGTCGTCGAGGCCGTGCAGGAGCAAGCGGCACGGTTCCTCCACACCGACTTCACGATCGTCCCCTACGAGACTTATGTGACGCTCGCAGAACGGCTGATCGCGTTGTCGCCGTTCTCGGGAGACACGAAGGCCGCGTTCTTCAACGCCGGCACCGAGGCGGTCGAGAATGCGATCAAGTTCGCGCGCTCGTACACCGAGCGGCCCGCGGTGATCGCGTTCGAAGGCGGCTTCCACGGGCGAACGTTGCTCTCCATGTCGCTCACCTCGAAGACCCACCCGTACAAGGCCGGGTTCGGCCCGTTCGCACCGGAGGTCTATCGCCTGCCGTTCGCGCAGGACTACCGCGGCCCTTCCACCGAAGAAGCGCTCGCCGCTCTCGAGCGCGCGCTCGTGACAACGGTCGCGGCGGAGTCCGTCGCCGCCGTCGTAGTCGAGCCCGTGCAGGGTGAAGGCGGCTTCGTCGTAGCGCCGCGCGACTTCCTTCAGGGGGTTCGCCGGATCTGCGACGAGAACGGCGTCGTGCTCGTCGTCGACGAGGTGCAAACGGGATTCGGCCGCACCGGCAAGATGTTCGCGATCGAGCACTACGGCGTCGAGCCGGATCTGCTCGTCGTCGCGAAGTCGATCGCCGGTGGTCTGCCGCTCTCGGGCGTGATCGGCAAAGCGGCGATCATGGATTCCGTAGCGGATTCTGGAATCGGGGGCACGTATGTCGGCAATCCCGTCGCGCAGGCTGCGGCTCTCGCGGTGCTCGATGTCTTCGAGGAGGAGCGGCTCGTGGACCGCGCGGCCGCGATCGGCGAGACGATTCGTGCGCGCATGGGCTCATGGCAGGAGCGCTGGCCGCAGATCGGAGACGTCCGCGGGCTCGGCGCGATGCTCGCGATCGAGCTCGTCCAGGACCGCTCGACGAAGGAGCCGGCAGCGGAGCTCGCCAGCGCCGTCGTCACGGCCGCGGTCGAGCGCGGGCTGCTGCTGCTGAAATCGGGGATTTACTCGAACTGCATCCGCGTCCTCGTCCCGCTCGTGATCTCGGACGCCGAGGTCGACGAGGCCCTCGACGTCTGGGAGCAAGCACTAGAAGCCACGCTCGGTTAGACCGACTAGTCGCGTCCGTCCGTGGGTAGGTTCTCCGCGTGATCGGGGAGACGGTGACCGATCGTTACGACGTCGAGGAGCTCGTCGGGCACGGCGGCATGTCCAGCGTCTACAAGGCGCGCGACCGCCTGCTCGAGCGCCATGTGGCGCTGAAGATCCTCCACGAGCGGTTCACGAGCGACGACGAGTTCGTGGAGAGGTTCAAGCGCGAGGCGCGCGCCGTCGCACAGCTCTCGCACCCCAACATCGTCACCGTCATCGATCGCGGCGAAGACGGGGGACGGCAGTACATCGTCTTCGAGTTCATCGACGGCGAGAACCTCAAGGAGTTGATCGTCCGGCACGACCGTGTCTCTGTGCGTGACGCGCTCGAGCTCGGCCTCCAGATCGCACGCGCGCTCGCGTTCGCGCACGACCACGGTCTCGTCCATCGCGACGTCAAACCGCAGAACGTCCTGCTCGATGGCGACGGTCGCGCGAAGGTGACGGACTTCGGCATCGCGCGCTCGCTCGACGTCGAAGGCATCACCCTCGCGGGAACGGTGCTCGGCACGGCCGACTACATCGCGCCGGAGCAGGCCGGCGGCCAGCCTGCCGACGCGCAGACCGATGTGTACTCGCTCGGCGTCGTCCTCTACGAGCTCCTCGCAGGGGACGTCCCGTTCTCCGGCGACAACTTCGTGACCGTGGCGATGAAGCACGTCAACGAGCCGCCGCCCGACCTGCTGCAAACTCGCGCGGACGTCCCGGCACGCGTGGCGGACGCGATCGACCGCGCGCTCGAGAAGGATCCACGGCGAAGGTTCCCCTCGATGGACGCCTTCGCCGCCGAGCTCGAGGCCTGTCTCGCGGAGCTCGAGCTCGGGCCGGACGCGGCCGACACGGAAGAGCGACTCGCAATCGCCGCGGCTCGGCGACCCGCGCGGCGGCGCAAGAACGTCTCCCCGTGGGCGATCGCCAGCGCATTGATCGGTCTTGCCGCGATCGCCGCAGTGATCGTCGGACTGCTCACGCTGCACCGGCACCACAGTCCGTCGCTCGGAGGCGCAGCGGCGGCAGGGATCCACCTCCACGGGATTAGCGGCTACGACCCCTACGGCTCAGGCGGGGAGCACGACTCCAAGGCGTCACTCGCGACGGACAACAACCCGTCGACGTCCTGGGACACCGAGCACTACATCAGCTTCACGAAGCCCGGCGTCGGGTTACTGCTCGACGCCGGCAAGCCGGTCTCGCCGAAGGGGATCACGATCGACACGCCTACGCCGGGATTCACTGCAGAGATTCGATCCGGCACGGCCCCGAGCGGACCGTTCAATCCGGCCTCCAACATGGTGACGATCAACGGCCAGACGACGCTCACCGTGCACCAATCCGCGAACGAGCAGTACTACGTCATCTGGATCACGAGGCTCCCACCGACCAACCACGTCGAGATCGACGAGGTGACGGCAAGCTAGAACTTGAGGCCGGCGCGACGCTCGTGGCGCTGGACCGCGAGCTCGATCAAGCGCTGCAGTAGCTCCGCATATGGAATTCCCGAGGCATCGAACAGCTTCGCGTACACGCTCGTCGACGTGAAGCCGGGAATCGTGTTCAGCTCGTTGACGACGACCTCTCCGTGGCCGACCACGAAGCAGTCGACGCGCGCCATCCCTTCGCAGTCGGTCACGCGGAAGGCATCGACCGCTGTCTTCTGCACACGCTCGATCGTCGCGTCGGAGACGCCGTCGGGCGGAATGATCAGGTCCATCCCGCCCTCGTCGTACTTGGACGAGTAGTCGTACCACTCGTGTCCCAGCGGGACGATCTGACCGGGGAGCG
>JBKPJA010000026.1:0-6698 GCA_046730515.1 Actinomycetota bacterium
GCCCGTCGTCACGACGATGGTTTGCGGTCGGCTCCCGAATGGAGCCTGCCGCCAGCGCTGCCGCTGGACGGCCTCTAAAGACTGCGCGACCGCGAAGCCAATCACGGGAACAACACCCAATCAATCATCTTGTCGCCGGACCGCACGTCCGCGCACCTAGGTAAGGCTGGGCGCCCGCGCGCGACACACCTTCGTCAGCTCGAACACACGAAGGAGAACTCCGACGTCCATTTAGCGCGACCCGAACCTTGACCGCCAGGCCCGACCACAGGTAAGGCTCCATCCTCCGTTGTCCGGCCTGGCGACGGTTCTGGCTGAAGTGACGACTTCGGTGGAACGCGGAGACTGGATCCGCGGGCCCGCGTGAACGCCTGGCGGCGGGATCTGCATGGATGCGGTAGTTGGCGCTTGATCAGCACTCTGCCGGAACCATGCTGGCGCTGCGGGAAAGTAGGGGGTGATGAGGCCGTCATTCGACGCGATTGCTGGTTTCGACGTGGCCCCGGCCGGCCGCGTGTGTGTCCGTCATGTCCTGGCCGACGCTGGCGCGGCTCGCCCGCGCGGAGCTCGTCCCACTCTAGGCGTTAGCGCGACGTTGCCGCGACTCCGGTCGGCGCGTGGACGACCGTCGGTTCCAACGGCTCCCTCTCCTGTTCGATCGCCCGCACCCCCGGGAGGAAGAACGCGGCGAGGGTAGCCGCCGCGCCGAGCAGTCCGGCGCCGACGAGAGTCGTGCGCGCGCCGAGCGCCCCCGCAACTGGAGCTGTCAACGCTAGGGAAATCGGGAGGAAGCCAATCGAGATGAGCCAGTCGAGGCTCGACACACGCGCGAGCAGTGTGCCGGGAACGTGCCGCTGCTTGATCGTCGCCCAGACGATCGTGCCAGCCGCTTCGAGCGCGTTGAAGAGAAGGCACGCGAGCATGAGTTGCCACGCCGCGCGTGCGATCCCGTAGCCGACGATGGCGAGCGTCGCGAGCGTCCACGTCGCGTACATCACGGTGACCGAGCGTCGAGGATGTCCGTACCGGCCCATGAAGATCGCAGCCCCCACAGCCCCGATGCCGCCCGCCGCGAAGACGAGACCGAGCGTTCGCGCCGATGCGTGCAGGTCGTTCTTGACGATGAAAGGAAGCAGCACCTCGGTCGGCCCGAGGAAGATGAAGTACGCGATCGCCGCGGAGACCAGCGTTCCCCACAGCCAAACGCGGCTGCGAACGAACCGCAAACCGTCGCGCAATGCCGCGCCCGTCGAAACATGATTCGACCCGTGCGTGCTCACGCGACGCGCGATGGCGAGCACAGCGACGAGTGACGCCGCGAACGAAACTGCGTCGACCGCGAACGCAATTCCTGCACCGACCGCGACGAGGGCACCGCCGACGACCGGGCCGGCAAGCCTCAGCGCGATCGGCCTCACGAACTGGTCGAGCGAGTTCGCGGGCGGCAGGTCGTACGAGGGGACGAGGTCGGGGACGATCGCATCGAACGCTGGCGTGAAGAACGCGGTCCCGATGCCGTACACGGCGACGAGCGCGACGAGCTCCCAGAAGCGCAACGCATGAATCGCGGCGAAGACCGCGATCGCGCCGACGGCCGCGGCGCGCAGCGCATCCGCCGATGCCATCACGAACCGGCGGTCGTAACGGTCGCTGATCACGCCGCCGATCAGCAAGAACAGCACCGTGGGGATGGTCATGCCGATTCCCACGATCGAGAGCGCAGCCGGATTGTTCCACAGCGAGTAGCTCTCCCACGCAACTGCGACGAGGAAGATGCCGTCCCCGATCAGCGAGACCGCCATGCCGGTCCAGAGCACTCGGAAGTCGCGATGTCTCAGCGGGGTGAGGACACTGCCTCGACCGAGACCGCTGGGGCGGTCGAGCGCGTCGTAACTATGCTGCATTGCTCGCCGGCGACGACCCGCGCTCGGCTCGAGGCGGAGCAGCCGTGTCGGCGATGCCAAGGAACTCGACGAGCGCGTCGGCGGTCATTGGCTTGGCGAAGAGGAATCCCTGGCCGATCTCGCAGCCGAGCGCCTCGAGCGAGTTGGCCTGCTCCGGCAGCTCGATACCCTCGGCGACGACGTCGAGCGACAAGCTCACTCCGAGCGCGATGATCGCGGACGTCAGGGCTTCGTTCTCTTCACCGCTGACGAACGAGCGGTCCATCTTCAGGATGTCGACCGGGAAGCGGCTGAGGTAGCTCAACGAGGAGTAGCCGGTTCCGAAGTCGTCCATCGCGAGCCGGATACCGAGCTCTTTCAACTCGTTGAGCTGCTGCATACCGAAGTCGGTGTCGGCGAGCATCAAAGACTCCGTGATCTCGAGGACGAGAGACGCGGAGGGAAGTCCCGAGACCTCGAGCGCGTGGCGAACATCGGAGATGAGCGTCTCCGACTGGAGTTGCCGCACGGACAGGTTGACGCTGATCGTCAGCGCGTCTTCCCGCGGGAACCGTTTCTGGAGGCGCACACCCTCGTGACACGCCGTCTCGAGGACCCAGCGGCCCATCGGGATGATCAGGCCGGTCTCCTCCGCAACGGGGATGAACTGGTTCGGCGGGATGATCCCGCGTTTCGGATGCACCCAGCGAAGTAGCGCTTCCACGCCGAGGATCTCCCGGCTCGCGAGGCGAACGACCGGCTGGTAGTGGAGCTCGAGCTGGTCCAGTGCGAGTGCATGCTGGAGGTCCGAACGCAGCTCGAGGCGCTCGACCACGCGCTCGTGCATCTTCGGCTCGAAGACGCGATAGCTGCCTTTGCTGTCGCGCTTGGCCATGTACATGGCGACGTCCGCATTGCGAAGGAGCTCGGCGGCCTCGGGCGTTTCCGGTTCTTCGCCGACCAGGCAGATCCCGACGCTTGCACGCGGATAGACGTTCTTGCCGCCGATCTGGATCGGGACGTCGAGCGCGCGGAGGATGCGCGCGGCGGCGTCGGCGGCGTCGGCCGATCCCTTCACTCCGTCGAGCAGCACGGCGAACTCGTCGCCGCCAAAGCGTGCAACCGTATCGGTGGGTCGAACGGCGATCTTCAGGCGCCGGCCGACCTCCTGCAGTACCTCGTCACCTGCAGCGTGCCCGAGGCTGTCGTTTACCGTCTTGAAGTCGTCGAGGTCGATGAACATGACCGCGATCTCCGGCATTCCTCGCTGCGCACGCATGAGTGCATGCTCGACACGGTCGGAGAGGAGCGCGCGGTTCGCGAGCTTCGTCACCGGATCGTGGAATGCTTGGTGCGCGTGCTGGTCCTCGAACGCCTTCCGCTCGCTGATGTCCCGGCTGTTGAGGACGATGCCGTGCACGTGCTCGTCGTGCAGGAGATCGGTGTGCTGCACCTCGAAGAGCAGCGTTGTGCCGTCACGGTGGAGGACGGAGCATTCGACCGTATGCGCATCACTCGTTCCGGATCCGTCGGCCGCAATGAGTTGGGCGAGAAGGGGACGATCGCTTTCGATCAGCAACCGGTCGAACCGTTGTCCTTCCACCTCGTCGGCCGAGTAACCGAGCAGGCGCTCGATCGACGGGCTCTGATAGGTGACCGTCCCATCCGCGTCGAGCACCGTGATGAGGTCGCTCGAATGTGCAACGAGCGACCGGAACCGCGCCTCGCTTTGGCGGCGATGCAAGTCGGCTGCGAGCGACGCGCCCTCGACGGCGAGTGAGACCTGCGTCGCGAGCGCGCTGAGCGCATCGACCGTATCGTTCGTGACGCTATCGGCGGAGGAGACGACGAGCGCGCCTCGCACCTCGTTACGCACCGTCAGCGGAGCGACGATCGTCTTCTGGTTTTCGGGGAGTCTCAGGTCGCCACGAACGTGCGGAGGCAGCTCTCCGTTGAGGACGCGTGACGTTCCGGCGCAGTCGTTGATCAGCCAGTCTCGCGTCGCGTCGCCGACCCTTCCGCCTGTTGCTCCGTCCGAGGATGCCTCCACGAGCGCCGCGCCCTTCGAGATGATCACGAGGCGCACGGGCGGCGTCGCCTCCAGCAGACGATGAACGGCGGAGATGGCGGCGTCGGCGACCTGGTCTTGGCCTGCGGCCGCGACGAGTTCAATACCCGCCCCGCGTAGAGCGCGCTCGCGGGAGACGAGGCGCGCCTCCGCGCGAACGAGACCTGCCATGCGCGAGACGACGAGCAGGAACAGCACCGCCGAGCCGGCGATCACGACGAGGACGTCGGAGTTCCCGAGCTCTTGCGCGAACCGAATCCCGGGTGCGATCAGGCACGCACCGCCGAGCAGCGTCATCCGAAGCGGCGTCAGACGCGTGCGTTGGTGGACCGCCGGCTCCTCCAGCGTCCGCATCGACGGATGCAATGCGGCGGCGCCCCAGAGGAGGTAGTAGAAGATCCAACCAGCGTCGTAGATCAGCTGGTGGTGGTACGTGCCCTTCAGCAGGGCGAGGTTGTACGCGGAATCGGTGACGAGCAGGCAGACGATGCTTCCGACGAGAAGGCCGAAGGACGTCGATCGCCTGCCGGTGTCGACCGCGAGTCGGATGGCCGCGGCGAGCAGGAGGACGTCTCCGAGCGGATACGCGACGGAAACGCTCTTCGCCAGCCACGACAGGCCGGTCAAGTGGACGTTCGGCGCGATGATGAAGACCCACGACAGCAGGCCGACGCCGATCGTGAGGATGAGCGCGTCGATCAGGGCAGAGCGATCGGGTCGCGGGTTGCGCTGTCGGACGAGGACGAAGAGTCCCGCCATCAGCAGCGGGTACACCATGAGGTAAAGGGCGTCGCCCACCGATGGGAACGGGACGTCGGCGTGGAAGAGGATTCGGTAGCTGTACGTGTAGACGTCGCCTGCGAAAAAGAGGAATTGACCGGCGACGAAGAGCCACCAGGCAGCCTGCGCCCGCGGTCGATTCATCCGAATCCCGAAGACGATCGCGATCACGCCCGAGAGGCCGAGCCCGTTGATGAGCGGGCAGTTGCCTGCCAGCGGAGGCGCGAACAGATAAAGACCGGTCAGCAGGCCGGTCCCGAGCAGGTACCAGAGCCACGCTCGCTCGCGCGAGCTTCCACGCAAAACGAATCGCCTCATGCCGCGCGCTCGCTCCTTCGCGCAGGCTGCAGGTCGAACTGATTCACGAGGCGTCCGAGCACATCGAGTAGTTGCTCGATCTCGGCGTCGCTGTTCGCAGCCGTGACCTGGATGCGGAATCCGACCTCGCTTCGCGGCACGAGTGGATACGCCGCGAGCGTGACGTAGATTCCGTTGTCGAAGAGGAAGCGCCCAACCGCATCGATGTCCTCGTCGCGCGCCAGCGGCACTTCGATGATGGGAAAGCCCGAGCGATTCGGCGTGTGCACGCCGAGGTCGTCGAGGCGGTTGAGGATCGCGGCTGTCTTCTGCCAAAGTGACGCGCGGATCGCGTCACCTCGGCGATCGTTGAGGTCCAGTCCGGCGAGAACGGTCGCGAGCGACGCGACCGGCGAGGGGCCGGAGTAGAGATACGGCGGTGCCGCGGTTTTCAGCAGACGCTTCAACTCGGGAGGCGCGGTCAAGAAGGCCGCCAGCGAGGAGTACGCCTTCGACAGTCCCGCGACGACCATCACGTGGTCATATGTCTCGCCCGCGTAGTTGACGATGCTGTTGCCGCGGTTACCGAACGGGCTGAGCTCGTCGTCGCTGCGCTCTCCGATGACACCGAAGCCGTGCGCGTCGTCGACGTAGAGCAGCGCATCGTACGCGCGTGCGAGCTCCGCGAATCGCGAAAGGTCGAGAGCATTTCCGGTCATGCTGTTGACACCGTCCACGCAGATGAGACGCGGCTGCGGCCCGCCCTCTTTGAGCAGGCGCTCGAGATCGTCTGCATCCTCGAAGCGGAAGCGCTTGACGGTCGCGCCGCGTGCACCAGCGAGTTGGCAGCCCTCGTAGATCGTCTTGTGTGCGCGCGACTCGACGTAGATCGTTCCCGAACCAGCGAGTACCGGAATGACCGACATGTGGATGAGCGTGATCGTCGGCAGCACGAGGACGTCTTCGGCGCCGAGCAAATTCGTCAGGTGCTCCTCGATCTGCGCGTATAGCACCGGGCTTCCGAGGAGGCGCGACCAGGACGGGTGCGTTCCCCACTTTTCCAGCAGCGGCGGGATCGCGCCGATGATCTCCCGCTCGAGATCGAAGCCCAGGTAGTTGCACGAAGCGAAGTCGGCCAGCCACTGGTCGCCGACGCGGATCATCCGGCCGTCGACTTCCTCGATGACGGCGTCCGTCATCGGGTTGGAGCGTTCGAGCTCGGCCAGGTCGTGGCAGGCTGCGAGCCACTTGTCGATCCAGGCAACAGTGGGGAGGTCGGTCCGCCGACCGACGGATGCGTGCGCCGTCACGAAGCAACAATCGACGCCAATCGGCCCGACCTTTAGGCCGCCGTGTTGTCTGGGGTCAGCAGGGCCTGCTTAGTCGGCCAGCGCCTGATCGAGCTTCTGTCTAGGCAACACGGCTGATCGCCCGGTCGGGACGGCTTCTTCCACTGCACCACTCCTCTTACTGAGAGCCCTTCGCCTTTAAGGAAGGCCCATCGCCTCCGCCCCAGTGGCGGTTCGTCGGACGATGGACCTGTGCGAATACATGGTGCGCCGCGCCGAACGGTGTGTGTCGGCGTAGACTTTGGCTGTGCCTGGTTGACGCTAGAGCACGTTCGGGTCCCTGGCCTTCGCGCCGACTCAGACGCTGCCGTCGCGGCAAGC
>JBKPJA010000027.1:0-3479 GCA_046730515.1 Actinomycetota bacterium
GAGCATACGGACCGCTCCCTAGACTGCGGACGTGCGCCGCTCGCCGCACGACCGAGAGATCCTGCGGCTCGCGCTGCCGGCCCTCGGCGCGCTCGCGGCAGAGCCCTTGTACGTGCTCGCCGACACCGCGATCGTCGGCCACCTCGGCCGTCCGCAGATCGCTGCGCTGGGACTCGCCGGCACCGTCCTCTCAGGGGCATTCACGATCTTCAACTTCCTCACGTACGGGACGACAGCCGTTGTCGCGCGCGCGAGTGGGGCAGGCCAGCAGGAGCGCGCCGCCCGGCTCGCCGCACAGGCCCTTTGGGTCTCACTCGGGATCGGCGTCGCGCTGCTCTTCGTCTGCGAGGCCGTTGCAACACCCTTGCTCCGCGCGCTCGGCGGACACGGCGAGTCGGGTCACTACGCGCTCGTGTACTTCCGGATTGCGGCGTTCGGTCTTCCAGCCGCGCTGATCGCGCTTGCAGGCCAGGGCTACCTGCGCGGCGTGTCGAACCTGCGCCGTCCGCTCGAGATCGTTGTCGTGGCGAACGTCGTCAACCTCGTGCTCGAGGTCTTGTTCGTCTACGGGTTCCACTGGGGGATCACCGGATCCGCTGCCGGCACTGCAATCGCACAGGCCGGAATGGGCATCGCATTCGTCATCGAGCTGCTGCGTCCGCATGCGGAGTCGCGGCGTCCCCGGCTCGCCGAGATGCGTCCGATGCTGCGCGTCGGCGGCCACATCTTCGTGCGCACGACGGCGTTGTTCGCGTCCTTTCTGATCGCAGCTTCTGTGCTCGCGCGAATCGGCGACGCGCAGCTTGGCGCCCACCAGATCGCGTTCCAGCTGTACACGTTCCTCGCGCTCGTCCTCGATGCGATCGCGATTGCGGGCCAGGTGATCGTCGGGAGAATGCTCGGTGCCGGAGACGCAGAGGGTGCGCGGGCGGCCGCAACACGGATGATCTGGTGGTCGGTCGGGATCGGCGGGCTGTTCGCCGCCGTGCTGCTGCCGCTGGCGGACTGGATCCCACGTGTGTTCACGAGCGATCCGGCTGTGATTCACCAGGCAAAGCTGATCTGGCCGCTATTCGCGTTGATGCAGCCTCTCGCAGGAGCCGTGTTCGCGTTGGACGGAATCCTCATCGGCGCGAGCGACACCTCGTACCTGATGTGGTCGATGCTCGCCGCGTCGTGCCTCGTCTACATCCCCATTGCGTTGCTGTCGTTGGAGCTCGGATGGGGAATCGTCGGCGTCTGGACCGGGCTAGTCGGTCTGATCGTGGCGCGGCTCACGCTCCTCGGCGCGCGCTTCGCGGGTCATCGCTGGGCCGTCGTCGGCTGGGCCTAACGAGCCACGTCGTTCTTCGTAACACCTACAGCATGGGTCTGACCCCAAGACGTGTCCGTCCTGTCCGATCGCAGCGGGCTCCGTCGCCCATTCGTCCAGGCAAGGGTCTGACCCCATGCCTCTAGAATCCGTCCATGGAAGGTCTCGCCGAGCTGCACACGCACCTCGGCGGCTCGGTTGCCTCCGACATCCTCTGGAGCCTGGCGCACGAGCAGGGCATCGCCCTTCCGGTCAAGGACTACTGGGGGTTCGATCGCCTCGTCACGGTCAGCGATCCGCGCGGCGTCGACAGCCTCGAGGCGCTCGACCAGATCTATCACTGGACCGAGCTGATCCAGTCGAGCCCGATCGCGGTCGAGCGTTCGGTGCACGCGACGATCGGCGGCGCGTACCGCTCGCAAGGGATCACGACGCTCGAGGTGCGGTTCAACCCGATGAAGCGCAACCGTGGTGGGGAGCGCGACCTCGACCACATCATCCTCGCCGCGATCCGGGGCCTCGACCGCGCCTCACTCGAGTATCCGCAGGTGCGCGCCGGCTTGATCCTGATGATGGACCGGACCTTTTCCGCGGAGCTGAATGCGATCATCGTCGACAAGGCAATCCGCTGGGCCGCGCGCGGGATCGTGGGCGTCGACATCGCCGGCCCGCGCATCGAAGGCGCGCGCTACGACTATCGGCAGGTCGTCCCGATGGTCGAGGAAGCGCGCGCAGCGGGGCTCGGCGTGACGATTCACGTCGGCGAGGAGGGCGGCAACGTCGGGCGCGAGGAGATCGGAGAGGTCGTGGAGGTGCTGCGCCCCAACCGGATCGGCCACGGGATCCTCGCCGCGGGCGACGTGGAGCTGATGTCCGCGCTGCGCGACGCGGAGATCGTTTTGGAGATCTGTCCAACATCGAACCTGCTGACGAAGGCTTTGCCCGGCGAAGAGGCAGTGCGTGACACGGTGCGAGCATTCGTCGAGCACGAGGTCCAGTTCACGATCGCGACGGACGGCCCGGAGATGATGCGCACGCACTTGCGCGACGAGCTGGATCTCTTGCGACGCATCGGCGCGCTCGACGAGGACGAGCTAGACGAAGCAAACCGCCGCGGCCACGAGGCGAGCTTCGTGCGCGGCGTGCCCCGCGGACTGGCCGCGGCGTAATCCAGCCAAATACGCCTTTTGGTCAATGGCGTAGCGGCCCGGCTCGGAGTAGCTTCGCGCCATGTACGACGCGCTGAGGTCTTCTTTGCCCACGTTCACTGCACGGCAGATCGAAGTGATCGAACTGATCGCCGCCGGTTGCTCGAACGAGGAGGTCGGTGAGCGGCTCGGCATATCCCCTCGAACGGCGAAGGCTCACTCGGACGTCCTGCGGCAGAAGCTCGGCGTGACCCGACGGCGACAGATCCCGGTGGCGTATCGCGCACTCACCGGCGACGATCCGCTGTCGCGAAGCCTGAAGTCGGCTACGGCCGACAACGGGGGCTGACGGCACCGTGCCTGCGGGCCTCCGGGCCTGCAGGCACGGGTCGGCCCTTTTGGCCATCTTTCCGTTTCCTACAGGCAGGAGTAAGCTGCGCCCGGGCCCTCTGCGGCGCCTACAGGGGAGGCGGGATGAGGGACGACGGCGCAGCCGCAGAAATGAAGGCACCCCGCAGGCGAATCATCAAGCGCCCGCGACTGACGCGCCTGCTGGACGAGGCAGATGCCCGAATCCTGCTGCTCGTCGCACCGGCCGGCTACGGGAAGACGACGCTCGCGCGCGAATGGAGCAGCGACCGAAAAACTGTGTGGGTCGACGCGACTCCGGCTCGTGCCGACGTCGAATCGTTCGCACTCGCGCTCAGAAACAGCCTTCAAGCCCATTGGCCGAATGTCGGAGCAGGCCTGGAGCAGCGACTGCGCGCTGGCCTGCCGAAGCCGGCGCAGCTCGGCGAGTTTCTTGCCGGCGCGGTGCCCAGCCGGGAACCCGAGACGTGGCTTGTCATCGACGACTACCACCTCCTCACCGAGAGCGCGGAGGTAGAGGCGCTCATCGATTCGTTCCTCACCGCGTCGAAGTGCCAGGCGCTGATCTCGACCCGAGTCCGACCGTCGTGGGCGACGACTCGCCGGCTGATCTACGGCGAGATCGAAGAGCTCGGGAAGAGTGTCCTCGC
>JBKPJA010000028.1:0-12537 GCA_046730515.1 Actinomycetota bacterium
ACGCGGTGGTCGAGCCACGCGCCGCGGAAGACAAGCTTCTTCAGCCAGTAGACCAGGGACTCACCGCCCACGAGCGACACCCGTTCCCAGTGACGAATCAGGTACTGGCCGAGGCCGGAGCGCGGCTCGTCGATCCAGTCGCGTTCCACGAGCTCGACGAGATCGGCGGCCTCGTCGGGATCGAGCTCGTTATCGGCGACGAGGCCAAGCTTCACCGCCGCGGCCGTCACTCGCTCCTCGAAATCCTCCGCGTTGAATCCGAACCGGTATCCGAGAAACTCGACGATGTAGTCGTCGCCGGAGACGTAGTTCGCTTCCGCCACGCGTCGAGGATACCCCGCGGTTACGCTGGAAACGTGGCCCTGCGCTACCTCGCAGCCTCGGCGGCGGTCACCGCAGTTGTGGTGGCGGCGGTCTGGCTGACGAATCTCTCGTTCCAGCGCGCGATCCTGCTGGCGCCGGTGCTCGTGATTGGAATCGCGGCTGCGGCAGGGCTCGTCGTGTTCTGGGGACGTGTCGGCGTGGACTCGCTGCGCCGCTCGCGGCACCCACGGCTCATCGCTGCCGCGGCGGTCGCGTTCGTCGCGCTGCTGATCTTCCTGACGATCCTCGGCGTCAAGCTGCCGCACGAATAGCCTCGAGTGCGGAGGCGAGTGCCTCGAGGTCCGACTCCTCGTTGTAGCCCTGGAACGACGCGCGGATCGTTCCGTCCGCGACCGGAATCTCGATGCCGTACTCGCCGTACAGCCGCTCCTGGAGGTCCTCCGGCATGCCCTCGGGCAGCCGCACGGTCACCATCTGCAAGCCCGTGCCGAGCGGCTCGAGCCCGAGACGCTCGGGAGCTCGCGCAGCGAGGTCGCGGCAGCGTTCGCGGACAGAGTCCCAGTCATGCGCCTGTTGCCACTCGATCGCGTCAGGCACAGTGAGGTAAGCCGCCGGGTCGCGCGTTCCCTGCTTCTCGTGGCGCGCGAGAAACGTCGCGTCGCCTTCGAATCCCCAGCCGACGATCGCCGGTTGAATCACCTCCTGCAGCTCACGGCGCACGTACAAGAAGCCGGCCCCCTTCGGCGCGCAGAGCCATTTGTGACAGTTCCCTGCGTAGTAGTCGACGTCGAGCGTGCGCAGGTCGAGCGGGATGTGCGCAGGAACGTGCGCACCGTCGATGATCGTCACGATTCCGCGTTCGCGCGCCCGCATACAGAGTTCCTCGACCGGCAGCTGAACGGCGGTCTTCGACGTGATGTGGCTGAGATAGAGCGCTCGCGTCCGATCTGTGACGCCGCTCCAGATCTCCTCGACGGGATCGTCGAGCGGGGTCGTGACAGGCATCCGCACATAGCGCGCCGGCGCGTGACGGCAGATGTGCTCCCAGGCCAAGTCGAGTGCGCCGTACTCGAGCGACGTCGTGAGGACCTCGTCGCCTGGTTGGAGATCGAGACCCCACGCGGCGAGGTTGACACCCGTCGTCGCGTTCTGGACGAAGACGAGATCGTCCGGATCGGCGTTGACGTACGCGCCCAAGGCCGCGCGTGCGTCTGCGAGGAGGCCGCCGATGCGGCGCGCGAGGAACTCGATCGGCCGGCGCTCGAGCTCGAGTTGCCATTCCTGGTAGCGCCCGAACACGTCGCGCGGGCACGCACCGAACGAGCCATGGTTGAGGAACACGACGTTCTCGTCGAGCAGGAACTCGTCACGAAGGTGTGCCGGATCCGTCACGAGATGCGAGTAAAGCATCGTGAAGGGCCTGCGCTGTCCGACCCCCTCCTTACGGTGGATGCGCGATGCAACAGGGCACGTGGACGATCCGTCCGTGCCCGCACCGGGAGTCGAGCGGCCTCGCCCAGGAGCTCGGCGTCAGCGAGATCACGGCCAGCGTGCTCGTCCGGCGCGGATACGGCGACCCCGTTACTGCGCGGGCCTTCCTGGCCGGCGAGCAGCCGCTGCACGATCCGTTCCTGCTCGGCGACATGGCGTCGGCGGTCGAGCGGATTCGCACCGCGATCGCCGGCGGCAAACGGATCTGCGTGCACGGCGACTACGACGCCGACGGCATCTGCGCGACCGCGCTCGCCGTGCTGCTCCTCAGAGAGGCGGGCGCAAACGTCGAATGGCATCTGCCGTCACGGTTCGACGAGGGCTACGGAGTCAGCGGCGACACGCTGACGCGGCTCGCGGAGGAGGGTTGCGGACTGGTCGTCACCGTCGATTGCGGGATCACGGCGGTCGAAGAGGTCGCGCGCGCGAACGAGCTCGGCCTCGAGATCGTCGTCACGGATCATCACCGTCCCGCTGACGAGGTTCCGGCCTGCCCGCTCGTCGCGACGCGTCCCTCGTCGTATCCGTTCCCCGAGCTCTGCGGCACGGGCGTCGTGTTCAAGCTTGGCCAGGCACTGCTGGGCGAGGAGTCCGACGTCTTGCGCCGCCACCTCGACCTGGTCGGGCTCGCCACGGTCGCGGATGTCGTTCCGCTCGTCGGCGAGAACCGCTCGCTCGTAATCGCGGGGTTACGTGCGCTCGCCTCGACGCAGAAGCCGGGGCTGCAGGCGCTGATGCGAGTCGCGCACGTCGACCCCGCCGCCGTCGACGCAGGGCACATCGGCTTTCGACTCGCGCCGCGCATCAACGCAGCCGGCCGACTCGGCCATCCGCGCGCCGCGCTGGAACTGTTGCTGACGGACGACGCCGGCGAGGCGCGTGCGCTCGCCGATCGCCTCGAAGAGTTGAACCGGGACCGCCAGGCGGTCGAGGACCGGATCCTCCGGGCGGCGATCGAACAGGTCGAGGATTGGCCCGAGGCGAAGCGCCGCCGTCGCGCGTACGTCCTCTGGGGCAAGGACTGGCACGAGGGCGTGATCGGCATCGTCGCGTCGCGACTCGTCGAGCGCTATCACCGGCCCGTCGTGTTGATCGCCGGCACCGAGGGCCTGTGGAAGGGATCGGGCCGCTCGATCCCGTCGTTCGACCTGCACGGGGCACTTGCGGGCTGCGCGCAGTTTCTCGAGCGGTTCGGCGGGCACCGCGCCGCCGCCGGCCTGTCGATCGTGCCGGAGTGGATCGAGTCGTTCGCCGACGCGTTTGCCGCGCGCGCCGATGAGATGCTGGCCGAAGAAGAGCTCCTGCCGACAACGGTCGTCGACGCAGTCGTCCCGCGCGGGACGAAGCTGACACTGGAGCTCGCGAGCGAGCTGCGGCGGCTGGCGCCGTTCGGGCTCGGCAATCCCGATGTGACGCTGCTCGCGCCGGGGTGCGAGCTCGGCGATCTCGCCGCGGTCGGCGAAGGGAAGCACCTTCGTTTTCGCGTGCGGCGGGACGGCGCCGACGCAGGCGGTGCGATCGCGTTCGGCCAAGGCGCGCACCTCGATCGGTTCCGCCATGTCGGGCGCTACGACGTGGCGTTTCGGTTGCAGGAGAATCACTGGAACGGCACCGTCGCGCCGCAGCTCGTCGTGCGCCGCGTCTTCGACGCACACGACGGCTTCGAGGAGCGGTACGCGTGGCTCCGGCTGCAGTGGCGCGCCGACCAGCGCGACCCGACGGCACAGACCATCTTCGACGAGCTGGGCCTCGCCGGCGACGGGCCCCCGTTACGTCATCCACTCGAGTCAGAAACGTTTCGTGCTCTACTGGCCGAGCCCGCGCTGCTGCGCGCCGCGTAGCGCGTGGAGATCCGCTTCGAAACCGCCGACGATCGCCCGGCGATCCTCGCGGTCGTCGAGGCAGCGTTCGGACGCAGCGTGGAGGCCCGACTCGTCGAAGCAGTGTGGATCTCCAATCGCGTCGGCTTCGGATTCGTCGCCGAGGACGACGGCTCTGTCATCGGTCACGTGCTCTTGAGCTACGTCGACGTTCTCCCATCACACTCGCTGCTCCTTCAGGTCGCGCCGCTCGCCGTCGCGCCAGAGCGGCAAGGACAGGGAGTCGGCTCCGCGTTGATGCAGGCAGCTCTGGAGGAGGCCGACCAACGAAGCGAGCGCCTAGTGCTGATCGAAGGCAATCCTGCGTATTACGAACGGTTCGGTTTCGTCTCGGCCGCCGAGCTCGGTTTCGTCGCGCCGGAAGGAACACCGCAGCAGTACTTCATGGCGAAGTGGCTGGGCACTCCGGACCCGGACCTGCAGGGGACGGTGGTCTATCCGCCCGCGTTCCGCGTGACCTAGCGGGCGGCGCCGAACGAGGCGCGTGCCAAGCGGCGCGGAGGCAGCTTCCGCGTGCCGGCTAGATCGTCCAGGACGAGCAAGAGCCGTGCTGCGCGGCGGGCTGCCTTGCGTTCTTGTCTGCGGCGGATCCAGGCCATGAGCGTCGTTCCTTCACCATCGGAACGGAGTCTCCTGCCCTTGAATTGCCCCGGAGGGGCCCTGAAACCCCCCGCGTACAATGGGTGTATGGCAGTCGTCGAAACCCATGAGCGTCATCAGGAGCTCATCGACGAGCTGCTGGCAGACGTCGCCGCCTACAACCCAGATGTCGATCGTGAGCTGATCACGCGGGCCTTCCGCTTTGCCGCGCGCGCCCACGAGGGACAGCAGCGGCGCTCGGGAGAGGATTTCGTGCTTCATCCGTGGGGTGCGGCGAAGATCTGCGCACAGCTCCGGCTCGACGACGAGACGATCGCCGCGGCCCTCCTCCACGACGTCGTCGAGGACACGGACACGGACATCGACGACGTCCGCGCCGAGTTCGGCGATCAGGTGGCGAAGCTCGTCGAGGGCGTGACGAAGTTGACGCGCGTCCACTTCCAGTCGCGGGAGCAGGCGGAGGCCGAGAACTACCGGAAGCTGATCATGGCGATGGCCGAGGACGCGCGGGTGATCCTGATCAAGCTCGCCGACCGGCTGCACAACCTGCGAGAGATCGAATACCTCGGTAAACAGAAGCAGGTGCAAAAGGCGAAGGAGACGCTCGAGGTCTACGCGCCGCTCGCGCACCGCCTCGGCATCCATGCGCTCAAGGGCGAGCTCGAGGATCTCGCGTTCAAGACACTGCATCCGCGCAAGTTCGACGAGATCAAAGCGATGGTCGCGGAGCGGCGCGCCGACCGCGAAGGCCATGTTTCCGAGGCGGCGCGTGTCCTCAAGCGCGAGCTCGACAAGGTCGACATCCCCGTGGACATCTCGTCGCGCGCGAAGCACTTCTACTCCATCTACGACAAGATGGCCAAGAAGGGCCGCGAGTTCAACGAGATCTACGATCTGACAGCGATGCGTGTCATCGTCGAGAGAGCGGGCGAAGAGGGAACGCGCGACTGCTACGGCGCGCTCGGCCTGATCCATTCGCTGTGGAAACCGATGCCGGGCCGGTTCAAGGACTTCATCGCGATGCCGAAGTTCAACGGCTACCGCTCGCTGCACACGACCGTGATCGGGCCGGAGGGCCGGCCGCTCGAGATTCAGGTGCGTACTCGTGACATGCACCGCGAGGCGGAGTTCGGCATCGCGGCGCACTGGATGTACAAGAAGCGCGGCAAGGGCCGCAGGACGGACGCGGAGTGGGTCGCCTGGATGCAGCAGCTGATGGACCTGCAGGCGGACGAGAGCGATCCGCGGGAGTTCATGAAAGCGTTCCGGATGGACGTCTTCGACGAAGAGGTGTACGTCTTCACGCCCAAGGGCGAGGTGAAGACACTCCCGGCCGGCGCGACGCCGATCGACTTCGCTTACGCCGTCCACACGGATGTGGGACACAGGACGGTCGGCGCGAAGATCAACGGCCGCATCGTGCCGCTGCACTACCGGCTGAAGAACGGCGACTTCGTCGAGATCCTCACGTCGAAGGCCGGGCGGGGCCCGTCGCGCGACTGGATGTCCCTGGCTGCGTCCTCGCGCGCACGGAACAAGATCCGCCAGTGGTTCTCCCGTGAGACCCGCGAGGACACCGAGCAGAAGGGCCGCGAGTCGCTCGAGCAGGCGCTGAAGGCGCAGAAGCTTCAGCCCAAGAAGATCACCGGCTCTGCGGTGCTCGCGCAGGTGATCCGCGAGATGAACTTCAAGAAGGCTGAGGACTTCTACCTCGCCCTTGGTGGCGGCAAGATCACCGCGAAGCAGGTGGTCGACAAGGTGCTGCAGCGCCTGAAGACGGGGCAGGTCGCCGAGGAAGAAGCCGTGCCGCTCAAGGCGCCGAGGGCGAAGCACGCGATCGGCAGCGAGAACTACGGCATCAACGTCCATGGTGTGGGGGATGTGCTCGTCCGCCTCGCGAAGTGCTGCACGCCGGTCCCTGGTGACGACATCGTCGGCTACATCTCGATGGGGAAGGGAATCACGATCCACCGCGAGGACTGTCCGAACGTGAAGACCCTCGCCCGCAATCCGGAGCGATTCACTCCGGTCAGCTGGGATGGCGGCGCGTCGCAGTCCTTCCGGGTGCAGATTGCAGTCGACTCCTGGGACCGGCCGCGCCTGCTCGAGGATGTCGCCCGCACGTTCGCGGAGCACGGGGCGAACATCGTCTCGTACGGCGGCACGGTCGAAGACCAGATGGCCAAGAACTGGTACGTCGCTGAGGTCGGAGACATCAAGTTGCTGCGCGGTCTGCTTGGCGCGCTGCGCAACATCGAAGCCGTTTTCGACGCCTATCGAGTTACCCCGAGCTAGCGCCGCCTCCGCGCGCCGCTCAACCATGCGGGCCGAGTCCCTCGAACGGGGGATGATCCCTCGAACGAGGGTGGTACCTCGAATCAGGGATGGCGCTCGCGGGAAATCTGACTACAACGAGAGCGGGGGGAGAGGGCACCAAAGCTGCGGCGCCCGCCCTGCTTTTCGAGGACGGGCCGGGCGGGCGCGCGGCTTCTACCCGCTAGGTTCCCCGGCACCCGACCTTTTTGGAGGTGCCATGGCTGTCAAGCTCCACCGCTGCGGAAACATCTGGGTGAAAATCGAGGGCCATCCTTGCTGGAGGGTTCAGAAGGCGCTCGACGAGACCGGAACGGCGTATGAGGTCGTGAAGCACAAGTTCCTCGGCGATCGGCCGGAGATGGTTCAAATGAGTGGGCAGAAGAAGTTCCCGGTAATCGAGTTCGAGGACGCGTCTGTCTACCGCGAGGAGTCGAAGGACATGGCCGCGACGATTCGCGCCGGGAACCTCGACCAGAAGCGTCAGGGCGCCCAGGGCTCGCCGGACGTGTCCCAGCCGACGAGCACATAGGGCGCGATCAGCTCCGTGATCCGGGCGGCGAACGCCGCGTCTTCGGTCGCGAGAACGAGCTCACCGACCGTGCCTCCCTCGTAGCGCACAGGCACGGTGAGGGCGTCCGTCGGCGCGCCGGCCGACGGTCCGTCGACGAGGCGGCCGTTCTCGATGAAGCGAATGGCCGCATAACGAATCCCGCCCTCGTGGAGGGCGCTCAGGACCGAGCGCAGAACCTCGTCCGCGTCGCCGCCTCGCTCGAGGATCTCTTCGATCTCACGCGTCGAGGTCATTGCCTTCGAACGTCCGGATTGCCTCGCGGTAGGTGTCCGGGATGGGGACCGCCTTCCGTTCATCGAGGTCGACGAGGACGAGCGTCTGTGTCGCCGTCACCATGAGGACGTCGTCACGAGCACGGTAGGCGGCGAGCTCGGAGGTTGCGCTCGTGCGGCCGATGCGCGCCATGCGCACATGCACGTCGATCAGGTCGTCGAACACGGCCGGTGCGAAGTACTCGATCGTGCACGCGCGCATCACGAACTCCTGGCCTTCCTCGCCGATCTCCATCCCGAGGAGGCCGAGGTTGCGGTGGTACTCGACGCGCGCCTGGTCGAAGTAGGGGAGGTAGCGGCCGTAGTACACGATTCCCTGTGCGTCGGTGTCGGAGAATCCGACGCGGGTCTGGGCGTTGAACTTGAACGGCGGCTTGTCCTTCAGCTGCGGATCACCTCGAGCACCTCGTCGCGCTTGCGTTCCATGAGCTCGCGCGAAAGCGCCTCGAGGTTGAGACGCAGGAGCGGTTCCGTGTTCGACGGCCGCACGTTCATGTGCCAGTCGGTCGCGTCGACCGAGATGCCATCCAGGTGCGAGACCTTCCCCTCGGGGCCGAAGCGCTCTTTGATCTCTTGCAGTTTGAGCGCGACATCGGGCACCGGGGTGTTGAGCTCACCGGTGATGAAGTACTGCTCGCGATACGGCACGAGGATCTCCGACAGCTTCATGCCTTTACGCGAGATGAGCTCGAGCATGAGCAGGAACGGAATCACGCCGGAGTCGGCCTGCGAGAAGTCGCGGAAGTAGTAGTGGCCGGAAACCTCGCCGGCGAAGGCCGCTTGCTCCTCGCGCATGCGGAGCTTGATGAACGCGTGCCCGACGCGGTTGACGAGCGGGATGCCGCCGTCGCGCGTGATCGTCTCCGGAACGGCCCAGCTCGCGCGCACGTCGTAGATGATCTTCGCGCCGGGCTCCTTCTCGAGGATCGACTCGGCGAACAACGCTGTGGCGAAGTCGCCCGGGACGAACTCGCCGGTGTCGTCGACGAAGAAGCAGCGGTCGGCGTCGCCGTCGAACGCAACGCCGAGATCGGCTCCTTCCTCGAGGGTCTTCCGGACGATGAACTCGCGGTTCTCCGGCAGCAGCGGGTTCGGCTCGTGGTTCGGAAACGAGCCGTCGGGCTCGAAGAAGTGGCGCACGGCGTCGATCGGGAGCCCCTCGAGCACCGGCGGCAGCATCGCTCCCGCCATCCCGTTCGCGGCGTCGATGACGACGCGCAGCGGCTTGATCGCGGACACCTCGACGAACGACAGGGCACGGTCGACGTAGGCAGGCCAGATGTCGTAGTGCTCGATCTGTCCAAGTGTCTGACCCCGAGCGGGGTCTGACCCTTTTTCGAGTGCACGTGTGCGGACATCGAACAAACCTGAATCGCCCCCGACAGGAAGCGCCCCACGGCGGACGATCTTCATCCCGGTGTACTGCTTGGGATTGTGTGAGGCGGTGACCGCAATCCCGCCCTCGAGCCCGAGCTCGCCCACGGCGAAATAGACCATCTCCGTTCCCACCATGCCGAGGTCGACCACGTCAGAACCAGCCTCGGCGGCGCCGCGCATCACCGCATCGGCCATGGCAGGCGCGGACAGCCGCATGTCTCGCCCGACAGCAATCCGCTGGGGCTCGAACTCCTCGACGTAGGCGCGTCCGATCGCGTGAGCGCCCGCCTCGTCGAGCTCGTCGGGATAGATCCCGCGCACGTCGTAAGCCTTGAAAACCTTCGGGTCGAGCACGCAGGGATGCTAACGGCGGGTTGGAGGACGCCAGTCTGGGTATAAGCAACGCGCGGCACTACAGTCCTAGGAGGTCGAATGCCGGAGGAAGCGCAGCGTCCGGTCCCAGGCGCGACGGGTGCCCGTTTCCGTCTGCCCGACGTTCCGCGCAGCCGGGCGTCGCTGATCGCGCTCGCCGTGGCTGCCGCAGTCGTTCTCGGCCTCGTCATCTGGCTGTTCGTGCGCGGCGGAAGCAACGGCGGGAAACCGTCGGCGAGGGCAGCGTCGATCCGGCGGTTGAACGCGCTCGCAAGCTCAATCGGCCATCCGATCTACTGGGCGGGCTCGCAACCGAGCTACACGTACGAGCTCAGCAAGACAAACGACGGCCGGGTGTACATCCGTTATCTGCCGCCCCGCGCGAAAGTTGGCTCGCCGAGCCCGAACTACCTCACGGTGGGGACTTATCCGCAGCGCAACGCATTCGCAACGCTGCGCGCGACTGCGAAGACGCAGGGCCTCCGGTCGATCCCGCTCGCCGGCGGCGGCCTTGCCTTCCAGTACAAGCGGCGGCCTACGAGCGTCTACCTCGCCTACCCGGGATCGAATTACCAGATCGAGGTGTTCGATCCGTCGCCGTCCCGTGCGTTGCGGCTCGTGACATCCGGTCAGATCAAGCCGGTTGGTGCACCGCCGAGGACCGCTGCTGGGTCCCGTGCGGTAACGGTGCAACAGCTCAAATCACTTGCCGTGGGCCTTGGGCATCCGATCTATTGGGTCGGAGCGGAGCAGGGCGACACGTACGAGCTGACGCAGACGAAGGACGGAAGCGTCTACATCCGTTATCTGCCGGCGGGCGTCGCCGTCGGGACGTCAAAACCGAACTATCTGACCGTCGGGACGTACCCGCAGAAGAACGCACTCGCGGTCTTGAAAGCAACGGCTGCGACGAATCACATCGCGACGATCAGTGTTGCAGGAGGTGGAGTCGCCTTCCTCGACAAGAACCATCCGACGAGCGTCTACGTTTCGTATCCGAACGTCGATCTGCAGATCGAGGTCTACGACCCCGCGGCCGGGCGCGCGCAACAACTCGTAAAGGCGGGCCTGCTCGGATCTGTTCGTTAACGAAGTGAGGGGCCTTTTGGCCCCTCACTTCGTTCCCCCTGTACGGGCTCTTAGTTTCCGACGCAGATGAAGTTCAGGTTGTGGTTCTGTGCCGTCCCTTTGAACGTGACCGAGCTTGCCGTCTGAGCTGTCACGTTCACTGCGCCGACGGTCCCGTTGGTGTCGCTCACTGTGCAGACGAAACTCGTCGCACTCGTGAAGACGGCGGAGCCGCTGAACGTCACCGTCACGGAATTCCCTCCGCCCGTGGTAGCGGTGCCGATCACTTGATGTGCCGAGCTCTGCTGCGCGCCGGCGAAGGTGTAGACGGCGGTTGTGCCGGCAGGACCCTGTGGTCCGGTCGGGCCTGCTGGGCCCTGTGGTCCCGTCGCCCCTGTCGGGCCTTGTAGGCCCTGCGGGCCTGTTGCACCAGTGGCACCGGTGTCGCCCTTCGGTCCCTGCGCACCGGTCGCACCCGTCGCACCCGTCGCACCGGTATCGCCCTTTGGGCCTTGTGGCCCGATCGGTCCCTGCGGACCGGCCGGCCCGACGTCGCCCTGCGGGCCGGTCGCACCGGTATTCCCCTGCGGTCCCTGGGGGCCTGTCGCGCCCGTGTCGCCCTTCGGCCCCTGCGCACCGACGTCGCCTTGCGGTCCCTGGGGGCCTGTCGCGCCCGTGTCGCCCTTGGGCCCTTGCGGGCCGGCGGGACCGATCGGACCTTCAGAGCCTGCAGGACCGGCTTCGCCCTGCGGGCCCTGGGCTCCGGTTGCGCCGGTGTCGCCCTTGTCGCCCTGTGGCCCTTGCGGGCCGGTCGGGCCCTGGGCTCCGGTGGCGCCGGTGTCGCCCTTGTCGCCCTGTGGCCCTTGCGGGCCGGCCGGGCCCTGCGCGCCCGTCGCGCCGGTTGCGCCAGTGTCGCCTTTGTCGCCCTGTGGCCCTTGCGGGCCGGCCGGGCCCTGCGCGCCCGTCGCGCCGGTTGCGCCGGTATCGCCTTTGTCGCCCTGTGGCCCTTGCGGGCCGGCGGGGCCCTGAGGGCCGGTTGCGCCGGTCGCGCCGGTGTCTCCCTTCGGTCCTTGTGGACCCGTCGCGCCGGTTGCGCCGGTGTCGCCCTTCGGCCCCTGCGGACCGGTCGCGCCGGTCGGTCCCGCTGGTCCTTGCGGACCCGTCGCTCCGGTTGCGCCGGTGTCTCCCTTCGGTCCCTGGGGACCCGTTGCACCGGTCGGCCCTGCCGGACCTTGAGGGCCGGCCGGGCCCTGCGGCCCCGTCTGGTTCCACGGGAGTCGCGTCTCGGTCGCGGTGCAATTTTGCGTCGGGTAATTGATCACCCGCAGGCTGCCGCTCGTATTCGAGTAGCAGCCGGTGATCACGCCGTTGCTGTCCGGAATCGACGCAGCGGCTCCGCTGACGAGCGCCAGCAGGCCGACACATGCAACAACCAACCAGGCGATCCTGCGTCGGGCAGCCGAAAGCGGCCGCTTCGCGTCCGTGGTTCCTTTGCCGTCCATTGAATTCCCCCTCCGTGGCGGGGAACCCGTGCGCCGCCAGGGAAGCGCACGGCCCCGCGCCGCAGCCACAATTGCAAATGAGACCCTTACTGTTTCGGGCCAGGGGTCCTTCCGCAATGGGTCGAACGGCCTATTCGGCGTCCAAATTTCCCGAGCGCTGCGCTGCTAGGCGGACGGCGTCCTCGCGGCTGGAAACGCCCAGCTTGCCGAGAATCGATGCGATGTGGCCCCGAACCGTCGTCTGGGAGATGAACAGCTTTCGCCCGATCCGGCGCGTGGAGAGGCCTTCGGTGAGACAGTCCAGAACCTCCCATTCGCGTGCCGTCAGATCCCGCTCACTCCGGCGAATCAGCGGCTGGTGCGACCGTGCTCGGAACTCGTCGATCACGCGCGCGGTCAGCGCACGGGAAAGAGCCGCTCGCCCGTCGAGGACGTCGCGTAGCGCTGGCGCGAGCCGCTGAGGGTTCACTCCCTTCGGCAGATAGCCGACGGCGCCCGCCTCGAGGGCGGCGAACACATCGTCGCCGTCCTCTGAGTCGCTCACCATCACGACTTGCGTCTGCGGGAGGTGGCTTCGGATCTTTGCCGCGGCTTCGATCCCACCGCCCGGCATTTCAATGGCGAGTAAGCAGAGGTCGGGAGGATCGCGCAGAGCGGCGGCCACAGCGTCGTCCGCCGTCTCCTCCTCGCTGCAGACGATGAAGCCGTCGCGCTCGAGCGCGAGCCGGATGCCGGTCCGCGTCGCGATGTCGCCGTCTGCGATC
>JBKPJA010000029.1:0-40213 GCA_046730515.1 Actinomycetota bacterium
GCATGCGCGGCGTATCCGATTGCGCTGACGCTGCACCGTGTCTCCGGAGAAGGGCTCGCGGAAGCGCTCGCGGGTCTCGACCTCGAGTGCGACGTCGACGTCAACGCGTTGTGGCGCGCGTCGGATCTCGTCGACGAGCACATCGGGGACGAGCCGGTGACGCCGCTCGCACCCCGCATCGCGGTGCGCGCCGCACAGCACGACGTCCCCGCGGGTCTCGTCGCCGGGCTCGACACGAACCTTCGCGCGCAGGGACAGGGGGACCGCCTCGACGAGGTGCTCGAGGAGCTGACGCGGGTCCGCGGCGAGGTCGGTTGGCCGCCGCTCGCTTCCCCGGTCGGCCAGTTCCTCGGCTCACAGGCGCTGCTGAACGTTCTCTCGGCGAGTCGTTACAGCGTGATCGTCGACGAGGTGCGCGCACTCGTGGAAGGCAAGCTCGGCACTCCCCCGGCGCCGATCGATCCCGCCGTGCGCCGCGCGGTCGCGCTGACCGCCGACGAGGATTCCGAGGAGACCGTCGCGCCGCCGCTGCACGAAGTGCGCGCGCAGGCGGAGGGTCTCGCGTCGAGCGAGGAGGAGCTGCTGATCTTCGGCCTCTTCGGCGACGAAGCGGCGCCGCTCCTCCGCGCAATCCGCGGCCGCGCCGTAGGAGACGAGCGGCTCGCCGCAGCCGGCGTGGATCAGTCGCGCGCGGAGCGCATCAAGGAGCTCGTGCGCATCGTGCAGGAGTCCGGGATCGGGGAGGTCACGATTGAAGAGGCAGGCATGCGCGTCTCCGTTCGCAGCACGGAAGAGGCTCCCGCCGACGCGCCTCGCGCCGCGGCTCCGCTGGGGGAGCCGGAGGGCGAGGAGGAGCCTGCGCCGGTCGCAGCGCCGTCAAACGGGCTGATCCGTGTCGAGGCGCCGATGGTCGGGACGTTCTACCGAGCACCGCAACCGGGCGCGCCGCCGTTCGTCGAGGAAGGCCAGCCGGTCTCGGTGGGGCAGACGCTCTGCATCCTCGAGGCAATGAAGTTGATGAACGAGGTGAAGGCGGAAGTGCCGGGCATCGTCCGCGCGATCCATGTCGAGAACGCAGAGCCGGTGGAGTACGGCCAGCTGCTGATCGAGCTGGAACCGGTCAACGGTCTCCCAGACCTGTAGTGGCCCGCCCAGCCCTGCCTTTCGGCGCCTGCCCCGCCATCACGCTGCGCGTCGCCGCGTCCTCGGTCGCGTCCGGGCAATCCAGCCCGGCCACTCCCTGCGTCCTTGCGCCGCTTGGCGCTGGCGGCGCAGTCATCCAAAAACAGGACTGGGCGGGCCACTGATGTTTTCCCGTGTCCTGGTTGCAAACCGCGGTGAGGTCGCGGTGCGCGTCATTCGCGCGCTGCACGAGCTCGGGATCGAGGCCGTCGCCGTCTACTCGACCGCCGACGAGGGCGCGCTGCACACGCGCATCGCCGATCGTGCGATCCGGATCGGCCCGCCGCCTGCGGCGCAGAGCTATCTCAACATCCCGACGGTGCTCGGCGCGGCGGAGATCACCGGTTGCGAGGCCGTCCATCCCGGCTGGGGATTCCTGGCGGAGAATCCGGCGTTCGTCGCCGCCTGCGAGGACAATGACCTCGTGTTCATCGGCCCGAGCGCGGATGTGATGGCGCGTATGGGCGACAAGATGGAAGCGAAGCGCGAGCTCGGCGAGGTCGGCGTGCCGCTCGTGCCCGGCGCGCAGACGTCCTCGCTCGACGAAGCGCGCGCAGCGGCCTCGGAGACTGGTTTCCCCGTTCTCCTGAAGGCCCGGGCCGGCGGCGGCGGCAAGGGGATGCGGCTCGTCGAATCGACGGCCGAGCTGCCTGACGCGTACGGCAGCGCGTCGGCGGAGGCGCTGGCGGCATTCGGCGACGGCCGGCTCTACCTGGAGCAGGCGATCGCGCCGACACGCCATGTCGAGATCCAGGTGCTCGCTGATGCCGACGGCGGCGTGCTGACGCTCGGGGAGCGCGAGTGCTCGATTCAGCGCCGGCACCAGAAGCTGGTCGAAGAGTCGCCTTCGCCGGCGGTCGACGAGGCGATCCGCGTCGAGATGGAGGAGACGGTTGCGCGCGCGGCGCGGCACATCGGTTACGTGAACGCCGGGACGTTCGAGTTCCTGCTCGGGCCCGACGGTTCCTTCTACTTCATCGAGCTCAACGCTCGGCTGCAGGTCGAGCATCCGGTCAGCGAGCTCGTGGCAGGCGTCGACATCGTGCGCGAGCAGCTGCACATTGCTGCGGGCAAGCCGTTGTCGTCGACCGGTCGCGCGGCTCGCCGCGGCCACGCGATCGAGGTGCGTATCAACGCGGAAGATCCGTCGCGCGTGTTCGCGCCCGCGCCGGGACGCATCGAGCGTTTCCGCGCGCCGCTCGGTCCGGGCGTGCGGGTCGACACGCACGTGGAGGACGGAACCGTGATCCCGCCGCACTACGACTCCCTGATCGCCAAGGTCCTCGCATGGGACGAAGATCGTCCTGCGGCGATCGAACGCTGCGCGCGCGCATTGACCGATCTGGATCTCATCGGCGTGCCGACCACACGCGAGGCGGCGCTAGAGATCCTCGCGAACGACGCGTTTCGTTCCGGCGAGTACTACACGTCGTTCCTCGACGAGACGCCGCTCGCGGCATTGTCCTCGAAATGACGAGCCGTCGCAGCGCCCGCCGCACGGCGCTCTTCCTCCTGTACCAGTGGGACGTCACCGGCGAGCCGCTCGCGTCTCTCTACGACGGTGAAGTGGACGAGTGGGCGCGTGCGACGGCCGATGCGGTTGCCGCCGACGCGCCGGAGCTCGACAAGCGCATCAGCGAGGCGGCCGAGGGTTGGACGGCGGACCGTCTCGGAGCGGTCGAGCGCAACGTCCTCCGCATCGCGTTGCACGAGCTCGATGGGGACGACGTGCCCGACGAGGTTGCGATCGACGAGGCCGTCAGGCTTGCGAAGCGCTACGCGAGCGACGACGCGGCGAAGCTCGTGAACGGGATACTGGGCCGGATCGTGCGGGAGAAGGCGGCATGAAATGCCGCGTGGAAGGAGCTGGAGGGAACCGGGAGGTTCCCTCGCGTGGCATCCTCGCGCGGATGCGCGAGGCGGACTCTCCAGAAGAAGGGGGCTCGCGGAGGAAACATGGTTTCCCTCGCGGGAGCAAGCGACCAGCGAGGGACGCGGCGTGACATCCGGCTCCGAAGACGCGCTCACGCGCGCCGAGCAGCTGCTGCAGCGGCTCGAGTCGACGCGCGCCGAGCTCGAGCAGCTCTCGCAGACCGACGACGCCGACCGTGCGCTCGAGATCCTGGGCGAGCTCGCCAACCTGAGCCGGCAGGTGGAGGAGGAGCTCCAGCGCGCGAAGCGTCAGGCGGAGGAGGAAGCGGATGCGCACTCCTGACGAGCTGCGCGAGCTCACCGAGGACTACCTGCGCGAGCTCGCGCTCACGCCGGAGCTGCACGGCCAGGCCGAGTCCGTGCGTTACGCCGTGATGGTCGGCGGCAAGCGGGTTCGTCCCGTTATCTGCCTCGCGACCACCGAGGCGGTCGGCGTCGAGCCCGAACGTGCGCTCCCTGCGGCCGCGGCGCTCGAGCTCGTGCACACGTTCTCGCTCACGCACGACGACCTTCCCGCACTCGACAACGACGAGGTACGCCGCGGCAATCAATCGGTATGGGCGCGCTACGGCGAGGCGGTCGCGATTCTCGCGGGTGATGCTCTGCTCGCGGAGGCGTTTCGCCTTGCGCTTTCGTATCCGACGCCGAACGTCGGACGCGAGCTCGCGCAGGCGACGCTCGGGATGATCGGCGGACAGTACCTCGACATCACCGCAACCGCGCCCGACGAAGCGACACTGCACCGGCTGAAGACGGGCTGCCTCTTTGGCGCGTCGGTCGCCCTCGCGCTTTGGGTCGCCGAGGTGCCCGAGAGCGAGCAGAGGCCGTGGCGTGCGTTCGGCGACGAACTCGGACTGCTCTTTCAGATCGTGGACGACATCCTCGACGGCGACGGCTTCGTGCTGACGCACGGCGAGAACGGTGCCCGCGCGCTCGCCGACGAAGCCGCCGAGCGTGCACACGCGAGGCTCGACGACATCGATGCGGACACCTCGGTGCTGGTCGACATCGTCTCCGGTCTCGCGACGCGGACGGCGTGACCGACGTCGATCCGCGTTGGTTCGACGGCTTCTTCGAGGCCGAGTGGCTCGACTACCTCTCGCTGCCGACCGATCCGGAGGCCACCGTGCGTGGTGTCGAGTTTCTCGTTGAACGGCTCGCGCTCGATCCGGGAGCTTCGCTGCTCGACGTCGCCTGTGGGCGCGGCCGTCATAGCGTCGAGCTCGCGCGGCGTGGCTTCCGCGTTACGGGAATCGACCTGAGCCCGCGCGCACTCGAGCTTGCGCGAGCCGCAGCGGCGGAAGCAGGGGTCGACGTCGACTTCCGGCGTCTCGACATGCGGGAGCTCGACTACGACTGCGTCTTCGACGGCGCGATCAACGTCTTCACGTCGTTCGGCTACTTCGAGACGGACGATGAGAACGAACGCGTCCTGCAAGGGATCGCGCGTGCGCTCCGACTCGGCGGGCGCTTTGTGATCGACACGATCAATCCAATTGCGCTCGCTCGTGTCTTCCAGGAACGCGATTGGCAAGAGTTCGACGACGGCACGGTCTTCACGGAGCATCGCTGGCAGAACCAGCTGACGGGGCGCGGCGGTGCCACCTGGACGTTCATCCGGCCCGACGGTACTCGGTCGGTGCTCGACCACTCGGTCCGCTTCTACGCGCCGTGGGAGCTGAGGCTCGCGCTCGAACGTGCGGGCCTCGTCGTGGAAGGAGCGTGGTCAAGCATCGACGGCATCGAGCTCGGCGTCGGCAAGGGCACGCGCACGATCCTGCTCGCGCAAAAGTCCGCGTGAAGAAGCGGCTCGACGTCCTCCTTGTCGAGCGCGGCCTCGCCGAATCGCAAACGCAAGCGCAGGCTCTCGTCCTCGCCGGGCGCGTGCGCGGCTACGACAAGCCCGGCATGCAGGTCGACGACGACGCGGAGGTCGAGCTCGAGCCGCGGCCGCCGTTCGTCTCACGCGGCGGGGAGAAGCTCGCGCATGCATTCGACGTATTCGGCATTGACGTGATCGCCCGCGACTGCATCGACGTGGGCGCGTCCACCGGCGGCTTCACTGACGTTCTCCTACAACGTGGTGCCGCGCGTGTGATCGCGCTCGATGTCGGCTACGGGCAGCTGCACGAGAAGCTGCGGCGCGATCAGCGCGTGGTCGTGCTCGAGCGGACGAACGCGCGTGACGTGCACGAGCTGCCCTTTGCGCCCGAGCTCGTCGTCTGTGACGTGTCGTTCATCAGCGTGCGGCTCGTCCTGCCGCCGGTGCTTGCGCTCGCTCGGCCCGGTTGGGAGGCGATCGTCCTCGTCAAGCCGCAGTTCGAGGCGAGGCGGGACGAGGTGGCGAAGGGCGGGGTCGTGCGCGACGTGGCCGTGCGCCGCCGGGTGGTGCGCGAGATCGCCGAGGCGGCGCAGGCGTGGGGAGGGGAGGCGGCCGGCGTCGTAGACTCAGGCCTGCCCGGACCGAAGGGAAACAGGGAGGTTTTCCTCCATCTCGTCCACCGTGAGCGTCCCGGGCTTGCCGATGACTTCGACGAGCGAATCGCAGCCGAGATCCGCTGAGGCGGTCCGCCGCGCCGCGGTGATGACGCACGGCAAGCCGGCGACGATCGGACCTGCGCTCGAGCGGCTCGAGCGAGTCGCACGGCAGGCGGGCGTCGAGCTGCTGCTGCCGGGCGAGGAGGTGGAGAAGCACGGCCACGGCGAGCCCGAGGAGCACTTGGAATCCGCGGACATCGCGGTCGTGCTCGGCGGTGATGGAACGATGCTCCGTGCGCTGCAGCGCTTTCTCGGGACGAGCGTCCCCGTCATCGGCGTTAACTTCGGCCGCGTCGGCTTTCTCGCGTCGATGGGGGAGGAGGATCTCGAGACCGGGCTCGGGCGCGTGTTCGGAGGGGACTACCGCGTCGTCGAGCTGACGACTCTGGACGTCGATGTCGACGGTGACCGCGCGGCCGCTGTGAACGACGTCGTTGTCTTGACCGCGAAGCGGGGGCGGATGGTCGAGCTCTCGTGGGCGCTCGGCGGCGAGGCGCTCGGCGAGCAGCCCTGCGACGGAATGATCTGCTCGACCCCTGCCGGTTCGACGGCGTACAACCTGTCGAACGGCGGACCTGTCCTCGTTCGCGGCCTCGATGCGATGGCGATCACGTTCATCGCGGCGCATTCGCTGCATGTGCGTCCGATCGTGGCGCCGCGGGGTCTCGAGCTCGAGATCCGAAACCAGACGCCGGACGTCGGCGTGACCGTGCTCGTGGACGGCCATGTCCTCGCGGACCTCGGAGCCGGCTCGTACGCGCCGATCGATGTTCGACTCGGCGACCGGCGCGCACTGCTTGCGATGCTTCCCGAGGCGACCTTCTTCCGGCGCTATCGCGAGACGTTCGGCCCGTAGCAGACACACTTCCGACCCGAAATCGGCACAGACGCATACGACTTTTGTCGATATCGTCGAACGCAGTGGGTGGTGGGTAGTTCCCCCACCCAGGTGGGGCCGCGCGCGCGCGTGTACCTCTTACGGTCGCTGGGGAACGTCTTACGGTCGCTGGGGAACGGGTGCGGGGCCACGTGACCCGACGAGACGATGGTTTCCGGCGCCCGCGCTGCTTACGATCTCGCCAGTGCTGCGCCGCCTCCGCATCGAGAACCTCGTCCTCATCCGCGAAGCCGACCTCGCCTTCGCCCCCGGCCTGAACGCGATTACCGGCGAGACCGGTGCGGGCAAGACGATCCTGGCGCAGGCGATCGGCCTCCTGCTCGGAGCGAAGGGCGACGCGGCGTTCATCGGCGCCGACGGGGAGGAGGCCTACGTCGAGGCGGAGCTCGACCTCCCACCCTCCCTGCTCGAGGAAGACGGGCTCGAGTCGCTCGGAGAGCTTCGTCCCGAGGACGAGGACGGGCTCGTGCTCGCCCGCCGGATCTTCGGCGACGGCCGCACACGCGCGTACGCGTGGGGACGCTCCGCGGCGCGGGAAGACCTAGCCGTCGCGGCCGAACGACTCGTCGCGATGTCCGGTCAGTTCGAGCAGCGTCGCCTGGCACGACCGTCGTACCAGCTCGGCATCCTCGACACCTTCATCGGCGACGAGCAGCAACGTCGACGCGCGGCCGCTCGGCTAGCCTGGCGCGAGCTCGCCGCGGCACGGCGGCGACACGACGAACTCCAGGCCGACGCTGCGGTAGCGGAGGCGCGGCTCGCCGAGCTGCGCGCGCTGGCCGAGGACACGGAAGGTATGGAGCCGGAGGACGAAGAGGGCCTGCGCGCCGATCGCGAGCGCCTTCGCCACGTGACCGACCTTGCCGAAGCGGCGGCAACCGCGGCGGCGGCGCTCGCGCCCGAGGAGGGTGACGGCGCGGCCGGACTTGCAGCACTTGCGGAGCGGGCCGTCGCTCCCGTCGAGCGCCTCGCTCCAGAGCTCGCACGGGCCGGCGACGAGCTCCGCGACCTCGAGCTCCGGCTACGGGAAACCGCGACCGAGCTCCGCGCCTTTCTCGCCACGCTCGAAGCGGATCCCGGCCGCCTCGAACAGATCGAGGCAGAGCTCGACCGCATCGCGGAGGCGAAACGACGGTTCCGGGCGCAGACCTACGAGGAGCTGCTCGCCCGCGGGGCGGAAGCGCGGACGGAGTTGGCGGCGATCGCCGAAGGCCACGATCCTGCTCGCGCAGCCGCGGAAGCGGTCGCGGGGGCCGAGCGTGAGGTGGAGCGCCTCTGCGCCGAGCTGCGCGCGGCGAGGCAGGAGGCAGCGCCGCGCTTCGCGGGTGCGGTCGCCGAAGAGCTCGCCGGCATCGGTCTCGGCGACGGCGAGTTCATCACAGAGCTGCGCGAGCGCGAGCTTGGCGCAACTGGTGCCGACGAAGTCGCGTTCCTCATTCGTGCGAATCAAGGTCTGCCGTTCGCGCCGGTGGCGGAGACGGCGTCAGGCGGGGAGCTTTCGCGAATCGCGCTCGCGATCGCGGCCGTGGGTGGGGGAGACACGATCGTCTTTGACGAGATCGACGCGGGCATCGGCGGCGAGACCGCGCATCGCGTCGCCGACACGTTGCGCCGGTTGTCGAAGCGCGCGCAGGTGTTGACGATCACGCACCTGCCGCAGATCGCAAGCGTCGCCGACCGGCACTTCTGCGTGGAGAAGATCCCCGGCGATCCGACGCACACGCGCATCGAAGAGCTCCCTGAAGACGCGCGCAGCAGCGAGCTGCAACGCATGCTCGGCGGTCAAGAGTTTCTGTCGACGGTCGCGAAATGAGTTTCGTCGAGCTGATCGGCCGCGCAAAGCTCGACCGTCGCACGAAGGATCTCGTCAAGCGCCTTGCGCCGGACGACATCGCGATCATCGACCACACCGACATCGATCGCGTCTCGGCGGAGGAGCTCATCGAGTCGGGCGTGCGCGTCGTCGTCAATGTCGGCCGCTCACAGTCCGGACGGTTTCCAAATCCTGGTCCGCTCACTCTCGTGCGCGGCGGCGTTCGCCTGATCGACGCTACGGGAGCCGATCTGTTCGAAACCGTGAACGAGGGCGAGCTCCTGACCGTGCGCGGTTCGAGCGTCTTCCGCAACGGCACCTGCCTCGCGACCGGTCAGTTACTCCAACCGTTGGAGCTGGAGCGGGTGCTCGCGGAACAGCGCAGCCGAGTCACGGAGTCGCTCGAGGCCTTCGCCGACAACACGCTGCGCTACCTCCGCGACGAGGGCAAGCTGCTTGCCGAAGGCATCGAGTTTCCCCCGCTCGAGACGCGATTCCGGGAACGGCATGCGCTCGTCGTCGCGCGCGGGCCTGGCTACAAGCACGATCTCCGGATGGTGGCTCCTTACATCCGTGACTTCAAACCCGTCTTGATCGCGGTCGACGGCGGCGCCGACGCACTGCTCGAAGCCGGCTACAAGCCCGACGTGATCGTCGGCGACATGGACTCGGTCTCGGATCGGGCACTGCGCTGCGGGGCCGAGCTCCTCGTCCACGCGTACCGGAACGGTCCCGCTCCCGGGGCCGAACGTGCTGAGCGCCTCGGCGTGCAGTACGACGTCGTTCCCACCCCCGGCATCAGCGAGGACGTCGCTCTGCTGCTCGCCTTCGAGAAGGGCTCGGAGCTGATCGTCGCCGTCGGGACGCACTTCAACCTCCTCGAGTTCCTCGAGCGCGACCGCGCCGGCATGTCGTCGACGTTCTTCACCCGGCTGAAGGTGGGGGAGATCCTCATCGACGCAAAGGGCGTTTCCCGCCTCGCGAGCCGAAAGGTCGACCTCTGGCCCCTCGTTGCGGTCATGCTGGGCGGGTTCGCCGCGATCGGCGTCGCGATCGGTGTCTCGCCGGCGCTCCGCCACGTGATCGAGTTCCTGGCGTTGCGCCTCAGAGACCTACTCGGCATCTCTTAGACGTACCCTTCGGCCCATGCGCCGTGCAACCGCTTCGCTCGAGCTGCTGGCCTCGCGCGAGGACGTCTGGAATTTCGTCGCCGATCCCGGCCATTTCGCCGATTGGTGGCCCGGGATCGCCGCTGTCGAGCCGGATCGCCGCGGCCTTGCTCTCGGCGCGCGGTGGATCGTGCGAGCGGACGTGCGGCCGACCCTGCTGAAGAGCTCCGGCTACAGCGGCGTCATGGTCGTTCGCGAGGTGCATTCCTACGAGCGGCTGAAATGGACGCTCACCGGTGACCGGTGGGATGTCGAACTGCGGCTCGAACCTCTCGGGCCTGAACGGACGACGGTGACGCTGGAGGTGACGGCGGGGTGGCTCGTTCCGCTGCCTCGCTCGCTCGCCCGTCGCGCGCTTACTCGTCTTTACAACCTGTGCCAGACGACCGCCACGGTCGAGTAACCGTGTTCGATCTTCGCTACCACGTCGCCTCGCTTGCAGCGGTTTTCTTCGCCCTCGTAATCGGGATCCTCGTCGGCGTCGCGCTCGCGTCGCACGGGCTCGGATCGGCCGAGCGCAACAAGCTCGAGGACGAGCTCAAGAACGCCAACAACGAGATCTCCGGGCTCAGGGGGACTGCGCAGGAGTACACGAACGATTCGAAGTTCGTGAGCAGCGCGTACGGTGCCGTGATGACGAACAGGCTTCGCGGCAAGCGCATCGCGGTCCTTTACGTCGGGCGCGTCGACAACGGGGTCGGCGATGCCATCCGCAGGACGCTGGAGGACTCGGGCGCGACGATGACCCGTATGCGTGCGATCTCCGTTCCGATCAACGCCCATGCGGTCGAGAACGCATTGGCCAAGCGTTCCGCCCTCGCTGCCTTCACGGTTGGCCCGAAACGTTTCGTCAACCTCGGCCGCGAGCTTGCGAACGAGTTCGTCACAGGCGGACCGACCCCGGCGTGGGACGCATTGGAAGATCAACTGGTCGAGGTACGGAGTGGGGGGCGCCGGCCGGCCGACGCGGTCGTGATCGTGCGCACCGCGCCGCCCCAGGTCGGCCGGGCAACAGCGCAGGTCCTCGGCAGCCTGTACGGGGGCCTGGCCGACGGGCCGACTCCGGTTGTGGGCGTTGAGTTCCGGGGCACATATCCGTCTGCGGTGCAGACGTACAAGCACTACGGGCTTTCGAGTGTCGACGATCTCGACATATCCATCGGGCGCGTCGCGCTCGCCGTGCTCCTCTCCTCGGACAACGTGAACGGCCACTACGGCCTGCAGGGGGGGATCGACGACGCAGTCCTGCCGCAGATCCCGCCGGTGACGCCGACGACCCCAGCGGGTGGATGAGCCGCTGACCGTCCTCGTCGCGGCGCGCGACGAGGAAGCGTCGATCGCTCGCACGGTCTCCGCGTTACGGCGGGCGTTTCCGGATGCCGAGGTGATCGTCGCCGACGACGGATCGCGCGACGCGACCGCAGAGCAAGCGGAGGAGGCCGGAGCAACCGTCTTCCGGCTGCCGCGGCTCGGAAAGGGGCAGGCGCTGTCTGCTGCCGAGCGCGCCGCGCCGCCCGGCGCGCTCGTCCTGTGCGATGCCGAGCTCGAAGGCGATCTGACTCCGCTGCTCGACGGACGGCGCGATCTCGCGGTCGCCGCTTTCAGCGAGCGGACCGGCGGCGGCTTCGGGATCGCGAAGGTAGTTGCGGGGGCGATTGTTCGCTTGCGTACAGGTCTCGAGCCGCGCGAGCCGCTTTCCGGCCAGCGGGCGCTCTCCCCGCGCGCGCGTGCGGCGACCTTTCCGCTCGCGCCGGGATTCGGCTGTGAAGTGCGTATGACGATCGACGCCGTCTCCGCAGGGCTGCGGGTCGAGGAGGTCGAGCTGCCGCTTCGGCACCGTGCGACGCGCCGCGACCTCGGTGGGTTCGTCCACCGAGGACGCCAGCTCGCCGAGACGCTGGTAGCCGCGGGACCCCTGCGAGTCAACTACCGCGGGCGCCGAGTCCCGCTCGTCGGCTGGACGGTCGCACTGCACGAGCCCGTAGTGACCGCAATCGGTCTCGTCGACGATCTTTGGTCGGGGCCGGAACGCGGCTTCCGTCAACACGTCCGCGCGCGCACCACGACGGGAATGCTGAAGCTGATCGGCATTCCGGCGTACGCGCTCCTGCGCACGCGCAGCGTGTCCGGGACGCTGCTCGTCGGTCTCGCCGCGAACGTTCTCAACCAGCTCGACACACGTCCCGGCCGCGCCCTGAAGGCGTACCTTCTCGGCGCGCTCGCCGTCGACTCGCCGCTCAAACTCGCCGTCCTACTACTCCCCTACGATCTCCGCGAGATGGGGATGCTCGGTGACGCGGGCGCGAACGGTCTGGGTGCGCTGCTAGGCTTGAATTCCGTGGATCGATTCACGGGACGAGGTCGTTGGGCTGCAATCGGCGCTCTTGCCGGCCTCACACTCCTCGGTGAACGGACGTCACTCGGCGATCTGATCGAGCGCACGCCCGGGCTCTCCGGCCTCGATCGGCTCGGGCGGCGCGGCGGGTGAGCAGAGCCCCGCAGACGAAGTACGTCTTCGTCACGGGCGGGGTGGTGTCGGCACTCGGGAAGGGAATCGTCGCAGCGTCGCTCGGTCGGTTGCTGAAGGCGCGCGGGCTCCAGGTGCAGGCGCAGAAGTTCGACCCCTACCTCAACGTCGATCCGGGCACGATGAGCCCGTTCCAGCACGGCGAGGTCTTCGTCACCGAGGACGGAGCGGAGACGGATCTCGACATCGGCCATTACGAGCGGTTCATCGACGAGAACCTCACGCGCGCGGCCTCTCATACCGCGGGCGCAATCTGGGACGCGGTGCTGCGCAAGGAGCGCAAGGGTGAGTTCCTCGGCGCGACCGTCCAGGTGATCCCGCACATCACGAACGAGATCAAGACGCGCATCCGCTCCGCCGCGGCCTCGACGCCCGCCGACGTCGTCATCAGCGAGATCGGCGGCACCGTCGGCGACATCGAGTCGCTGCCGTTCCTCGAGGCGATCCGTCCGTTTCGCCGCGAGGTCGGCCCGGAGAACGTCCTCTACCTGCACGTCACCCTCGTGCCCTTCATCGAGGCCGCCGGCGAGCTGAAGACGAAGCCCACGCAGCACTCGGTGAACGAGCTGCGACGCATCGGTATCCACCCGGACATCGTCGTCTGCCGCTCGCACGAAGAGCTCTCCGCCGACATCCGCGACAAGATCGCCCTCTTCGCAGACGTCGACCTCCGTGCCGTGATCGCAAGCCCCGACGTCCCCGACGTCTATCTCGTGCCGTCCCGGCTGCAGGCCGAGGGGTTGGACGAGCTCGTCTGCGAGAAGCTTGGCCTGGTCACCGACCGCGCCGACCTCGGGGACTGGCTCGACCTGACGGACAGGCTGCAGCGCGCGGAGGACGTGGTCGAGATCGCGCTGGTCGGCAAGTACGTGAAGCTGCAGGACGCGTACCTCTCGGTGCACGAGGCGCTCAAGCATGCCGGCGCGCATCACGGCTGCCGCGTCCGGGTGCGCTGGGTCGACGCGGAGAACATGTCGTACGACGAAGCCGCAGGGCTCCTCGAGCAGGTGGACGGCGTGCTCGTTCCGGGCGGCTTCGGGTCGCGCGGCTGGGAAGGGAAGATCCTCGCCTGCCGCGTCGCGCGCGAGCGCGAGATCCCCTACCTCGGCATCTGTCTCGGCATGCACGTCGCGGTCTCGGAATTCTCGCGCCACATGCTCGGCCTCGAGGGGGCGAATTCCACGGAGATGGATCCCGAGACGCCGCACCCGGTAATCGACCTGCTCCCCGAGCAGAAGGAGGTCGAGGACCTCGGCGGCACGATGCGGCTCGGCGCGCAGGCGGTGGAGCTCCTACCGGGCACTCGCGTCTTCGATGCGTACGGCGAGCCTGTCGTCCACGAGCGGCACCGCCACCGGTATGAGGTGAACAACCACTACCGGCCTGCGCTGATCGACGCGGGGCTCGCCGTTTCCGGGACGTTCCAGGAGGGGCGTCTCGTGGAGGTCGTCGAGCTCGCGGACCATCCGTGGTTCGTCGCAAGCCAGTTCCATCCCGAGTTCAAGTCCCGGCCGACACGCCCTGCGCCGCTCTTCCGCGACTTCGTCGGCGCGGCCCTCGTGCGTGCGCGCGAGCGCGCGGCCGTCCCGGCAGCGACGGCCTGAACGTAAGATCGGGCGCCGATGGCGTCCGACGTAGTCGACCTCTTTGTCGAGCTGGCCGCGCTCCCGAGCCCGCCGGGAGAGGAGCGCGCGGTCGCGGATGTCGTGACCGGCTACCTCCGCGATCTCGGTCTCGCAGCGGACGAGGACGACGCCGGCACGCGCGTCGGCTCGACGATGGGCAACGTCTACGCGCGCGCCGAGCCGACGGCCGAGGGTGGCACGCCGCTCTTCTTCTGCGCGCACCTCGACACGGTTCCGCCGACGGCACCGATCGAGCCGGAGATCGACGACGGGGTCATCCGCAACGGCGCAGACACGATCCTCGGCGCGGACAACAAGGCGGCGGTCGCCGTGATGCTCGACGCAACCCGGCGCGTCCTCGCCGAAAGCCGCCCGCACGCGGGCATCGAGCTGCTGTTCACGCCCAAGGAGGAGGTGGGGCTGCTCGGCGCCGCCGCGTTCGACCACTCTCGGCTGCGCGCGCGGGTCGGCTACGTATACGACCAGGCCGCGCCGATCGGCGACGTGATCCTCGGCGCTCCGTACTCTCACTCAATGGAGGTGCGCTTCCACGGGCGCGCTGCACACTCGGGCATGTATCCCGAGGAGGGGCGCTCCGCGATCGCTGCGGCGGCGCGCGCGATCGCAGATCTCCGCCTCGGCCGGATCGACGAGGACACGACGGCGAACGTCGGGATTATCCATGGGGGCACCGCCGCCAACATCGTGCCCGAGTGGTGCACGTTCCTCGCGGAGGCACGCTCGCATGACGAGCGAAAGCTCCAGGACACGGTGCAGGAGATGCTCGACGCGATCTCATTTGCCGCGGGGCTCACGGACTGCGAGGTCGAGACCGAGGTGCACAAGAGCTACCGCGGTTACCGCTTCAAGCGCTCCGACGACGTTGTGCGTATCGCCCACTCCGCGCTCGAGCGAACCGGGTTCGCGCCGAGCTACGGCCTGAGCGGCGGCGCCGCCGACGCAAATGTGTTCAACGAGCGGGGGCTCCGCTGCCTGAACCTGGCCAATGGCATGCAGGAGATCCACACCCCGGACGAGCACATCGCCGTCGAGGACCTCGAGCGCATGGTCGACGTCACGCTCGCACTCGTCGACGTCGCGCGCGAGACGGATGCTTAGCCTGAGACGCGGTCACGTTACTGCGGTGGTCGAGCGGCACGAGGGGCTCGCGCGACTCGAAGTGGACGGGACGCCCTGCGTCGCCTATCCACGGCTCACCGGTCCGGTTGCCCTCGGCGACGAGGTACTCGTCAACGTTCAGGCCCGCGAGCTCGCGCTCGGCTCAGGCGGGTTCGACGTCCTCTACGCGAATTTGACGCGCGGCCTCGAGCTTCCTGCCGAGGACGTCGCGCACGTGATGAAGCTGCCCTACACGCCGCTGCAGTTTGCGGTGCGTCACGGGGAAGAGGCGTCGGCGCTGCCTGAGCAGCTGGACGGTTTGCCGGTCATCGCCTGCTCCCTCCACAGTCAGGTGGCCCCCGCCTGCGCCGCTCTGACCGGTCTGAACGTCGCGTACGTGCAGTTGCCGGGCGGCGCGTTGCCCGTCGCGCTTTCTGATGCGGTGCGGGACCTGCGAGCACGTGAGCTGCTGCACCTGACGATCGGAGCCGACGCGTGCTTCGGCGGCGACACCGACGCCGTGAACGTCTACTCCGCGCTCTCGCTCGCGCGCGCACACGATGTCGACGTCGCGGTCTGCGCGATCGGCCCGGGCATCGTCGGCACGGAAACGCGGCTCGGACACGGGGCGATGGCCGCCGCCCACGCGCTCACCGCGACGTCTGCGCTCGGCGGTCGCGGCGTGCTGGCATTGCGGATGTCCGGGGGCGACGCGCGCGGGAGGCATCGCGGGGTTTCGCATCACGCCAAAGCGGTGGTCGCCGTGGCGGCCGGCTCGTTTCGGATCGCGTGGCCGCGTGGTTGTCCCTTCGATGTGGTCGATGCCGCCGCGACGGAGGACATCGACGTGGCGGACTGGCGGACGGCGTGTGAGGGCCTGCCGCTCGAGCACATGGGGCGTGGGCCGGACGAAGACCCGTGGTTCTTCGCGGCGGCATATGCGGCCGGTCGCCTCGCGCGTGGTCTCGCCCTCGCGTGAGCAGGGGCCCGGTGAGCTCGACGACGGTCTACCGAGGCAGAGTGCTCGATCTCGTCGTCGAGGAATGGGACGGACACGAGCGCGAGATCGTCGTTCATCCCGGCTCGGTTGCGATCGTGGCCGTCGACGACGAGCACTGCGTGACGCTCGTGCGTCAATTGCGCGAGCCGGTGCGAAGGGAGTTGCTCGAGCTGCCGGCGGGAACTCTGGAGCCGGGCGAAGAGGCGGTCGGGGCGGCGAAGCGGGAGCTCGCTGAAGAGACCGGGCTTCACGGCGGACGGTGGTCGAAGCTCGGCGCGTTCTTCACGACGCCGGGCTTCTGCGACGAGCGGATGGACGTCTTCCTAGCGGAGCACGTCGAGCGCGGCCCTGCGCGCCCCGAAAGCGACGAGGGCTTCGAGCTCGTGCGGTGGCCGGTCGCAGAGCTCGAGCACCGGCTGGACGAGCTCGAGGACGCGAAGACAATCGCAGGCCTTCTCCTCTTCGTGCGCACGCACCAGTGACCAAACCCGCCAGGTCCAAAAGCGCAACCCCACCCAAGGGTGGGGGGAACTCACCCGCCACCCACTGTGATCGACGATACCTCGAAAGTCCGTACGCATCTGTGCCGTTTCCGTGTCAAAAAGCCGCGCTGAGCGGCCGAAACGGTAGGGTTGCGCGCTGTGCGTATCGGCGTTCCAAAAGAGATCAAGAGCGACGAATACCGCGTCGCGCTGACACCGGCGGGCACGCGTGAGCTCGTCCAGAACGGTCACGAGGTCGTGGTCGAGGCGGACGCGGGGACGGGGAGTGCCTTCGGCGACGCCGCATACGAGGCAGCGGGCGCGACGATCGCAACGGTCGACGAGGTGTGGCGCGACTCCGAGCTCCTCCTCAAGGTCAAGGAGCCGATCGAGTCGGAATACGGGCGCCTGCGCGGGGGCCTCGTCCTGTTCACCTATCTGCACATCGCGGCCGACGAGCCGTTGACGCGCGCGCTGATCGACAGCGGCATCACCGCCGTTGCCTACGAGACGGTCGAGACTGACAGGGGGGCGCTGCCGCTGCTTGCACCGATGAGCGAGATCGCGGGACGCATCGCGGCCCAGGCGGGCGCGTACTTCCTCGAGAAGCCGCTCGGCGGGCGGGGACTTCTCCTCGGCGGAGTGCCCGGCGTCGCGGCCGGCAAGGTCGTCGTCATCGGGGGCGGCATCGTCGGCTACAACGCCGCGGTGATCGCGCTCGGCCTGGGTGCGAACGTCACGATTCTCGAGCGGTCGATCGACCGCATGCGTCATCTCGAGGAGATTCTCTCGGGGCGCGTCAGCCTCGTCATGTCGTCGACGCTTCAGATCGAAGAGTCGCTGACGGAGGCGGACGTGGTGATCGGCGCGATTCTCATCCCGGGTGCGCGCGCGCCGAAGTTGATCACGCGCTCGATGGTGTCTGGCATGAAGGACGGCGCAGTGCTCGTGGACGTGGCGATTGATCAGGGAGGGTGCGCGGAGACATCGAGACCGACGACGCACAGCGAGCCCGTTTACTCGGTCAACGGCGTCACTCACTATTGCGTCACGAACATGCCGGGTGCGGTCCCGATCACGTCGACGAAGGCTCTGACGAACGCCACGCTTCCCTTTGTCGAGGCGATCGCCGATCACGGCCTTGCGGAGGCGGTGGCGCGCGACGATGCCCTCGCACGCGGGGTCAACGTCATCGACGGCAGCGTGACGTACGAAGCCGTCGCAGAAGCTCATGGCCTCGACTACACGCCGCTCGAAGACGTCCTCCGCCTGTCGACCGTCTAGCGGCTAACTCTTCTGCGCGGGCGAGACTTTGACGACGAGCCACGTCACGGCTGCCGCGAGCGCGACGATCACGACGATGAAGACCACCATGCCGAGGAGTCCGAGGACGTTGGCCATACCAGACCTAGAATAGTCGCATGCCGCGAGCGTGCGTCATCGTGCTCGACGCCGTGGGCGCGGGCGAACTGCCTGACGCCGCCGAGTACGGCGACGAAGGCTCGAACACGCTCGCGAACGTCGCGCGTGCCGTCGGCGGCCTCGACCTGCCGAATCTCGAGGCGCTCGGCCTCGGAAACGTCGAGCCGCTCGAGGGATGCCCTCCCCAGGCAGGCGCGCCGGCGGTGGCGGGTCGCCTGATCGAGCGCTCGAAGGGCAAGGACACGACAACCGGTCACTGGGAGCTGATGGGCGTCGTCACCCCTCAGCCGATGCCCACCTATCCTCATGGATTCCCGCACGACGTCATCGATCCCTTCATGCACCGCACCGGTCGCGGGGTGCTCGGCAACAAGCCTGCTTCGGGCACGGAAATCATCCAAGAGCTTGGCGAGCAGCATCAGCGCACCGGCAAGTGGATCGTCTACACGTCAGCCGACTCCGTCTTCCAGGTCGCCGCGCACGAAGAGACGATTCCGCTCAACGAGCTGTACGACGCTTGCAAGATCGCGCGCGAGATTCTCACCGGCAAGCACGCGGTCGGTCGTGTGATCGCACGCCCGTTCACCGGCGAACCGGGGTCGTACGAACGGACTGCCAACCGTCGGGACTTTTCGCTGGAGCCGAAGCGGCCCAACTACCTGACACTCGTCCGCGACGCCGGCAAGGGCGTCTACGGGGTCGGCAAGATCGGCGAGGTCTTTGCCGGGCTCGACATCGACCAGTCTCATCCGACCAAGTCGAACGTCGAGGGCATAACGCAGACCGAACAGCTCTTGCGCGAGCTCGACGACGGTTTGATCTTCACCAATCTCGTTGAGACGGACATGCTCTGGGGACACAGGAACGATCCCGTCAACTTCCATCGCTGCCTACAGGATTTTGATCGCCGTCTTCCCGATCTGCTCGACGCGCTGCGTTCCGGTGACCTGTTGATCCTGACCTCCGACCACGGTTGCGACCCGACCACGCCGTCGACCGATCATTCGCGGGAGCACGCGCTGTTGCTCGCATACGTCGACGGAAAGAACGCGGCTGGACGCGTGTACGAAGGTGAGTTCGCCGACGTCGGTGCGACGGTGAACGCGTGGCTCGGCGGTAGGGCCGTGACGCGTGGCCTCCCCGGTCAGCCGATCATCGAGTAGTGGTTCACGCGGCGGAAGTCATCCGGCGCAAGCGCGACGGCGTCGAGTTGTCGCCCACCGAGCTGCGGGAGCTGGTCCTGGCTTATGCCCGCGGGGAGGTGCCGGATTATCAGATGGCCGCGTTCTGTATGGCCGTTTACTTCCGCGGCATGTCGGACGCTGAGACCTTCGCGTTGACGGAGGCACTGATCGACAGCGGCGAATCGATCGACCTGCATGCGGCGGTCGGCAAGGCCGTGGTCGACAAGCACTCGACTGGAGGTGTGGGGGACAAGACCTCCCTCGCGGTCGGCCCCATCGTCGCAGCCTGCGGCGTGCCTTTCGGGAAGATAAGCGGACGCGGGCTTGGCCACACGGGAGGCACGCTCGACAAGTTGGAATCGATTCCGGGCTTCCGTGTGGAGCTCGGCACAGACGAGTTCGTCGCCCAGGTGCGGGACGTCGGGCTCGCGATCATCGGCCAGACAGCAGACCTCGTTCCGGCCGACAAGCTCCTCTACGCGCTCCGTGACGTGACCGCGACGGTCGACAACGTCTCCTTGATCGCCTCGAGCATCATGTCGAAGAAGATCGCCGCAGGGGCCGACGCGATCGTTCTCGACGTCAAGGTAGGGGACGGCGCATTCATGAAGACGATCGAAGATGCACGCGTCCTCGCCGAGACGATGGTCGAGCTCGGGCAACGGGCCGGCCGCCGCATGAGCTGCGTCTTGACCGACATGGACCAGCCTCTGGGTCACGCGGTCGGAAACGCACTCGAGATTCGCGAGACCCTCGAGACGCTTCGCGGTGAAGGCCCGGCGGACTTCACGGAACTCGTCCTCGCCGCTTCTGCGGATTTGCTCGCCCTGTCGGATCTCGGAGTCGACGGACGCGAGGGGCGAGACCGCGCCGGCGCAGCGATGAAGGACGGGTCGGGGCTCGCGATGTACGAGCGCTGGATCCGCGCCCAGAGCGGCGACCCCCGAGAGGAGCTCTTGCCGAACGCCACGGAGGTGCATAGGGTCGTCGCGCCGCGCGGCGGTTACGTCACCCGACTGAGCGCCGCCGAGATCGGCTTGGCCGCGCTCCGCCTCGGCGCGGGACGTCGCACGAAGGACGATCCGATCGACCACAGCGTCGGCGTGCGCTGCTTGAAAAAGCGCGGCGACAAGATCGAAGCAGGCGACACGCTCGCAGAAGTGCACGCACACGATCGGGCCGCTGCGGAACAGGCCGTCACCGAGGTGCTAGGCGCGTACACACTCGAGGACGGCGCTCCGGCCCGGCGGCCGATCGTGCTCGAGACCATCGCCTGACCGCCACCGAAGCGGGGCGCTCGGCGTGGCTACGCTGGTCGGATGCCCGAACTGCCCGAGGTTGAGACGGTGCGGACGGGTCTCGCTCCGGTCTTGGCTGGCAGGCGCATCGAGCGCGTCGAGATCCGCGATCGGCGACTCGTGCGGCCGTTCGAGCCGGCGGCCGTCGCCGCCGAGCTCGAAGGCGAGCGAATCGCGGCGGTCGAGCGGCGCGGGAAGTATTTGGTTTTTCGGTTCGACTCAGGTCGTGCTCTCCTGATTCACCTCCGGATGACGGGGAGCGTTCGGCACGTGCAGCCGGGAATGTCAGTCGACGACCCTTACTGTCGTGCTGTTGTCAGACTAGACGACGGGTCGGACATCTTGTATCGCGATGTTCGCCGCTTCGGCACGTGGCTCCTTGTCGAGCCCGACGAGCTCGATCCGTACCTCACACAGCGTCTCGGCGGCGAGCCTCTCGAACGAACGTTTACCGCGCGTACGCTCGGCGCGAGGCTCGCGAACCGGCGCGCGCCGATCAAAGCTCTGCTGCTGGATCAGCGCACCGTCGCCGGCTTGGGCAACATCTATGCGGACGAAGCGCTCTGGCGCGCGTCGATCCACCCGCTGCGCGCAGCCGGAAGCCTCGAGCTCGAAGAGGTGAAGCGACTTACCCGTGGCGTCAAGGACGCGTTGCGCGCGGGGATCGCTCGGCGGGGTGCAACGCTCCGTGACTACGCACAACCTGACGGGGAGAGCGGGCGAATGCAGAAAGAGTTCAAGGTCTACGGTCGTATTGGTGAACCGTGCGACCGCTGCGGAACGCCGATCGAGAAGACGCGCGTTGCGGGTCGAGGCACCTGGTTCTGTCCTCGGTGCCAGATCCGGACGGATCGCTAGGCGGCAAGCTGCTCGTCGAGCCGACCCTCACGGTCGAGGCGGTGGAGCTCGGTGTATCCGCCAACGGGCCGTCCGTCGATCACGATCTGCGGAACCGTCCAGCCGCCGGTCAGCTCGTACAACCTGCGGCGAAAGGCTGGATCCCCATCGAGCACGATCTCGTCGAACTCGACGCCTTTGTTCTGGAGCAGCGCCTTCGCTCGTGTGCAGTAGCCGCACCACCGAGTCGTATAGATCTGAACTCTGGCCACGCCGGTGATGTAACGGAAAAGCCGCGCCAGCAGTTCCCGCCACTCACCGTTCTAGACTGAAAACGCCATGGCCGGTGAACGCGCGTACAGGACTGAGGCGGTCGTCCTTCGTTCCTTCCGGCTGGGGGAAGCGGATCGTGTCCTTCACCTCTACACGCTCGACCGAGGCCGTATCGGCGCTGTCGCAAAGGGAATCCGCAAGACGAAGTCCCGCTTCGGCGCGCGTCTCGAGCCGCTTTCTCACGTCGAGGTGCTGCTGCACCAAGGGTCGGGAGAGCTTCAGACCGTCACGGGAGTCGAGCTGTTGCACTCTCATCGCGCAGTTCGAGAGCAGCAATACCGGCTCGGGGTTGGGCTCGTCGGGGCGGAGGCGATGTTGCGCCTGTTCACAGAGCAGGAAGGGAATCCCCGGGCGTTTGCGGCATTGACGCGATTCCTCGATCTCGTTGACGAGCTCGAGCCGCGATCGACGCGGCCCGCGCTGGATCCGCTCGCGCTTGCATTCCAGTTGAAGTTGCTCTGGCTGTCGGGGTATCTGCCTCACCTCACGAGCTGCGCGGACTGTGGAGCCGAGAATGAACCGCTCGTCGGCTACTCGCCGCGCGCCGGCGGAGCGGTTTGTCGCAATTGTGCGCAGGGGGAAATTGCCCTCTCTCAGGCGGGTATCGCCGGAGTCGAGGCGTTGCTTGCGTCCCCGCTGGCCGAAGCGAGCGATGTCGGCCTCTCGGAACGGGCCGCGCGCGACGCGCTTGCGGTGATCACCGCTGCCTACGAGTACTTCGGAAATTTCCGTCTGCGCACGCTGCGAAGCGCCTGATCCCTGCGTCACGCGGACCGTCCGGGTCACGCCTGCGGGTTCCCTGGTGCGGCTCGGCCGTGTTTTATGTACACGCGCGCGCCCCACCCGGGTGGGGACCGCCGCCGCCCGCCACCCGGCTTCGACGATACCCGAGCAAGCCCTACCTGTCTGTGCCAAATTCGTCACGACTTTCACCTACGAACGACCTCGAGCCGCACGCCCACTGGCAGCTGTAAAGATCGGCGCAATGCGGAGAGCGCTCGCCAGCGGGATCGAGCTCGACGATGACCCGGCGCGCGTCGACGTCGACGCTGTCCACGACTTCCTCTCGAACCATTCCTACTGGGCTGAGGGGCGCGACCGGGAAACGGTCGTGCGTCTCGTCCGAACTGCGCAGCGCGTCGTCGGGCTCTACGACGGCGGTCGGCAGATCGGATTTGCGCGTGTCGTGAGCGACGATGCGTCGCTCGCGTACCTCGCAGACGTGTACGTCTTACCCGAGTATCGCGGCCTGGGGCTCGGGGTCGAGCTTGTCCGCGAAGCAATCGAACACGGACCGTACGCGCGGCGGCGCTGGATGCTCCATACGCGCGATGCGCACGAGCTCTACCGCCGGTTCGGATTCGGCAAGCCGACGGAACGGCTCATGGAGCGACCCCCGGGCTAGGCGCCTTTGGGAGTCCGCCACTCCTTCGCGAGCGCGTCGCGTAGGTAGCCGGGTACCGCAGCCAGAGCGAGCCGCTCCTGAGCCAGCGAGTCACGATCGCGAACGGTGACCGTGTCGTCTTCCAGGGTCTGCTCGTCGATCGTGAAGGCCCACGGCGTTCCGATCTCGTCCTGACGGCGATAGCGGCGGCCGATCGCGCCGTTGTCGTCGTACTCGACGCGAAAGTCGCCACGCAGGCTCTCAAACAGTGCGCGCGCCTTCGCGACCATTCCTTCGCTCTTCGCAATCAGGGGTAGGACACTCGCCGTCACGGGTGCCATCTCGGGATGCAGGCGGAGCACGGTCCGCTGCCGACCTGCGACCTCCTCCTCGTCGTATGCATCGACGAGCATGGCGACGAAGATGCGCTCGATGCTGACGGCGGGCTCGATCACGTAGGGGATGTAGCGCTCGCCGTCAGGCCCCACGTACTCGAGCTTCGTGTTCGAAAACTCACTGTGGCGCTTCAGGTCGTAATCGCCTCGGTTCGCGATTCCCTCGAGCTCGCCCCAGCCGATCGGGTAGAGGTACTCGATGTCGCTCGTGGCCCGCGAGTAGTGCGAGCGTTCTTCCTCGCCGTGCTCGCGAACACGGAGCCGGCTCTCACGCAGTCCGTACTGGAGATACCAACGCATGCGCTCCTCGACCCAGTACTGGTACCAATCGTCGGCGTCGTTCGGCGGGACGAAGAACTCCATCTCCATCTGCTCGAACTCGCGCACGCGAAAGAGGAAGTTCCCCGGAGTGATCTCGTTCCGGAACGACTTGCCCACCTGCGCGATGCCGAACGGTGGCCGTCGGCGCGCGAGCTGCAGGACGTTCTTGAAGTTGATGAAGATGCCCTGCGCCGTCTCCGGGCGCAGGAACGCGCGGGCGCCTGCCTCCTTCACCGGCCCGACGGTCGTCTCGAACATCAAGTTGAACTGGCGCGGCTCGGTCAGATCGCATTTGCTGAACTCGCCCGGATGCACGCTCGGCTTCAAACCGCAGTGCTCCTCCTCGAGCTTGTCAGCGCGGAAACGCAACTTGCACGCACGACAGTCGACGAGCGGGTCGGTGAACCCCTCGACATGCCCGGATGCCTCCCAGACGCGAGGGTTCAGGATTACGGCCGAGTCGAGCGCGACGATGTCGTCTCGCTTCTGCACCATCGCCTCGAGCCAGCGGGAGCGGATGTTGTTCTTCAACAGCACACCGTAGTGCCCGTAGTCGTAGGTCGAGCCGAGTCCGCCGTAAATCTCCGACGACGGGAAGACGAAGCCCCGCCGCCGGCAGAGCGACACGATCTTGTCCATCGTCACGACGTCCGCGGCGCTGGGATGGGTCTCGGCCATTGACCGGGGACGTTATCCGCGAAAATGCCTCCGTGGCAGAGCATCCACCTGTCGAGCTGCACATCGTCTCGGACTCGACCGGCGAGACCGCCGCCCGTCTCGTGCAGGCGCTCGAAGCCCAGTTCCCCGACCAGGAGTTCGAGGAGGTGCGGCATCCACGCGTGGAGTCGGTCGAGGACCTCGAGCTCGCCGTTCGCAGCGCCCGTGGCAGGCCCGCCGTGGTCGTCTACACGCTCGTGGAGCCAGAGATGCGCGACGCGATGCGTCGCCTCTGCCGCCGCGCGCGCGTCCACTACTGCGACCTCCTTGGTCACCCGATCGACGCAGTCGCGCGCGTGTCCGGCCAGGCGGCGCGGATGACTCCGGGGACTCGCGCGCCCTTGAACCCGGCGTACTTCCGGCGCATCGAGGCGATGGAGTTCGCCGTCAAGTACGACGACGGCTTCCGTCCCGGGCTCGACGAGGCGGACATCGTGCTCGTCGGTGTCTCGCGCACGTCGAAGACGCCGCTGTCGATCTACCTCGGCTACCTCGGCCACAAGGTCGCGAACGTTCCGATTGTCAAGGGGATCGAGACGCCGAACGAGCTCTTCGAGCTCGATCCCGCGAAGATCGTCGGCCTGACGATCGAGCCGCATCGCCTCGCCGACATCCGCCGGGAACGGGTGCGGAACCTCGGCGGCGGCACCCGCGCCTACGCCGCGCTCGCCCAGATCTACGACGAGCTCGAGCAGGCATCGGCTCTCCATCGCCGGCTCGGCTGCCCGGTGATCGACATCTCCGAGCTGTCGATCGAGGAGACTGCCATGCGCATCATCCGAATCGTCGAGTCACGCCGCGCCGAGGCGGCGGCCGAGCGCGCGCGCGCGTGAAACCGAAGCCGCCGGTGCCGTTGTGGCGCTGGGCTTTGTGGTCGGTCGTCCTCGCTGTCGCGCTCGTCATCTTCTACGTCCTACTGACGCCGATCTGGATGGGATTGCGCGGACTGGCCTGGGTGGCGGAGTTCCGCGCCCGCCGTCGCGGCGCTACGCCTTCACCGCGCCGATGAGCAGGAAACTCATGCCTTCACCGCGCGCACGTGCAGGTAGAGCGGCAGCCGCGGCATGCGTCGTGAAGGGATCTCGCGGATCGCTTCGATGAGGAATCCAGCGCTCTCGAGCGCGCTTGCGTACACGCTGAGCGGGATGCAGCGATCGTGGAACGTCATCGTGATGCCGTTGCGTTCGCTCGTCCAGACCTTCGTCGGCGCGTCGAAGTACGCGGGAACAACGAACGAGCTTGCGGGATCGGCGGGATCCGACAATTCGCCGGCGGCGAACACCGGGTGGAGGACGGCAAAGCAGAACCGGCCGCCGCGCTCGAGTACTCGCGCCGATTCACGGACGCCGCCTTCCATGTCGTCGAGGTTCATCAGCGACATGTAGGCGATCACGAGGTCGAAGGTCGCGTCGGCGAAAGGCAACGCGGCTGCGTCCGCGACGATCGCCTCGTGGTGCTCCTGCGCGAGCTCGACCAGGCGTGGCGACGAATCCACGCCGACGACGTTGTGACCACGCCGCTGCAGCTCGCCGCCGACGCGACCCTCACCGCAGCCGACGTCGAGCGTCGCGCGACCCGGTGCCGGAAGCAGCTCGAGGAACGGAGGAAAATTCGTCTGCTCGTGCGAAACATCGTGGCCGGGTGTGCGGGTGAAGGCGGCCCACGACTCCGCCTGCTCGTCCCAAAGCTCGCGCAGGCTCACGAGAGCAATCGCGCCTCCAACGTTTCCTCGCCCTCTGCGCCGACGCGGTATGCGGTCGCGCCCTCTCGGGACGAGACGACCTCGACGAGATTGGTCCCTTCGTACAGCACCGCGACGTCGTCGTCGATCGCGATACCGGCAGGGAACCCCTCACGCAGCAACTCCGCGTAACGCGGCCGGCGGAGCGCCTCGCCGTCGTAGTGCGGGCACGCGCTTCCGGCCAAGAACCCAAGGCCGTCGCGCATCCCCTCCAGCTGCGGACCGAACGAGTCGGTCACGCTTGCCTCGAACCAACAGATCGCACCGGCGCTCCAACCGGCGAGCACGACTCCTTGCTCCCAGGCTTCCCGCAGCACCCTGTCGAACCCGTGCACGCGCCAGATCGCAAGCATGTTCGCCGTGTTGCCGCCGGGAACGATCACGATGTCGTGCGCAAGTGCGACCTCGCGCAGGTCGCGCGGCGGTGACGGATCGAAGTGCAGATGCCGCATCTCCGCACGGCCGCGGAGGCGCTCGTACCACTCGACCGTCCCCGCCGCGTTCTCCATCGACGCCGTCGGTACATAGAGGACACGCGGCCCGCGGGCCAGTTCGAGCGCGTAGCCGAGCAGGATCTCGTTCGCCCAGCCTCCCATCGCCACGATCGGCATAACCAGGGAGTATGCAGGGAAGTTGTGAAAGGATTCGGCGCCTTGTCAGCCCCTCGCTTCATCTACGACTTCGACCAGCCGTCCGACGGCGGCCGCGAGCTGCTCGGTGGAAAAGGGCTCGGCCTCGCCGAGATGACGCAGCTCGGGGTACCGGTGCCGGCCGGGTTCACGATCACGACGGACGCATTTCGCGCCTACATGTCGAACGGCAAGACGCTTCCCGGGGGGCTCGAGGCCGAGATCGAAGACCACCTGCGTGTGCTCGAGCAGAAGACGGGCAAGCGCTTCGGCGACGCGGACGAGCCGCTGCTCGTGTCCGTGCGTTCAGGAGCCGCCGTCTCGATGCCGGGGATGATGGACACGATCCTCAACGTCGGTCTCAACGACCAGTCGGTGGAAGCGCTCGCACGCAGGACCGGCAACGAGTGGTTCGCGTACGACTGCTACCGGCGCTTGATCGAGATGTTCGGGGAGACGGTCGACCGCGTCGAGTACGACCGCTTCAAGCTCGATCGCGACAACCCGAAGGAAGTTGCCGAGCGGCTGAGGGCGACGTATCACGAGCGAACGGGACGAGAGTTTCCGCAGGACTCGCAGGAGCAGCTGCGGCGGGCGATCGTCGCCGTGTTCGAATCGTGGGGCTCACCTCGCGCGCAGACGTATCGGCGGATGTACGGGATCCCTGACGACCTCGGCACCGCGGTGAACGTCGTGGAAATGGTCTTCGGGAACAAGGGCGAGGAGTCCGGGACCGGCGTCGCGTTCACACGCGATCCGTCGACGGGCGAGCAGGGCTTGTACGGCGAGTTCCTCCCCAACGCGCAGGGAGAGGACGTCGTCGCGGGAATCCGCACGCCCAAGCCGCTCGCGGAGATGGAGCACAAGCTGCCGCGGGCGTTCGAGCAGCTGCTGGAGACGATGCGCCGCCTCGAACAGCACTACCGCGACATGCAGGACATCGAATTCACGGTCGAGGACGAGAACCTCTACCTCCTGCAGACGCGCTCCGCGAAGCGCACCGCGGCGGCCGCGGTCAAGGCCGCTGTCGACATGGTCGGGGAGGAACTGATCACGCGCGAAGAGGCGATCGCGCGCATCGATCCGGCGCAGCTCGACCAGCTACTGCATCCGATGCTCGACCCAATGGCGAAGTGGGACGTCGCGGCGAAAGGGCTGAACGCATCGCCGGGCGCCGCCTCGGGAAAGATCGCGCTCGACGCCGACAGCGCAGAACAGCGTGGGAAGGCCGGGGAAAGCGTCATCCTCGTCCGCTGGGAGACGACTCCCGACGACATCCACGGGCTCGTGCAGGCGAAGGGCGTGCTCACGGCGCACGGCGGCATGACGTCACACGCGGCGGTCGTCGCACGCGGGATGGGCAAGCCATGCGTGGCGGGCTGCGAGGCGCTTTCGATCGACATGAACAAGCGGACGATCACGCTCGCCGGCAACGAGCTCGGCGAGGACGACACGCTCACGATCGACGGCGGCACGGGCTCCGTGATCGTCGGCGAGGTACCGCTCGTCGCACCGCAGGTGAACGACGACCTCGAGACGATCCTCGGCTGGGGCGACGAGCACCGGCGGCTTCAGGTGCGTGCGAACGCCGACACACCCGAAGACGCTGCAAAGGCACGCGAGTTCGGTGCCCAGGGCATCGGTCTCTGCCGCACCGAGCACATGTTCATGGCGCAAGACCGGCTGCCCGTGATGCAGGAGATGATCATGGCGGAGGACGAGAAGGGGAGACGCGCCGCGCTCGACAAGCTGCTGCCGATGCAGCAGGGCGACTTCGAAGGGATCTTCGAAGCGATGGCGTCGCTGCCGGTGACGATCCGGCTGCTCGATCCGCCGCTCCACGAGTTCCTCCCCGACGAAGAGCACGCGAAGGACGACCGGATGCGCCGGCGCATCCGCGCTCTCCGCGAGGCGAACCCGATGCTCGGCACGCGTGGCTGCCGGCTCGGCCTGCAGTGGCCGGAGATCTACGAGATGCAGGTGCGCGCGATCGTCCGCGCCGCGCGGGCCGTCGAAGAACGCACCGGTGAGGCTCCGCTCGTCGAGATCATGCATCCGCTCGTCGGCTTCGAGGAGGAGCTGCGTCGCCTGCGCGAGCTGACGGTGCTCGTCGCGGACGAAGAGAACGCGGGAGAGTATCTCTGCGGGACGATGATCGAGTTGCCGCGCGCGTGCATCCGCGCCGACGAGATCGCAGAGCAGGCTGACTTCTTCTCCTTCGGCACGAACGACCTCACGCAGACGGCGCTCGGCTTCTCCCGCGACGATGCGGAGGGAAAGTTTCTGACGGTCTATCTCGAGGACGGCGTCCTCCAGAGCAATCCGTTCGAGTCGCTCGACCAGCGCGGCGTGGGGGAGCTGATGCGGATCGCGGTCGAGGGGGGCCGGTCCGTGACGCCGAATCTGAAGCTCGGCATCTGCGGCGAGCACGGAGGCGAACCGAAGAGCGTTGCGTTCTGCCACCAGCTCGGGCTCGACTACGTTTCGTGCTCGCCCTACCGAGTGCCGCTTGCGCGTCTCGCCGCGGCACAGGCTACGCTCGCGGAAAACGGCTCGGCGCAATACGTCGCGGCGGGCGGCTGATGTCGAAGTTCGATCTGCTCGTCGACGGCGGACGTGTCGCACGTGTCGCGACGGAGCAGGAGGTCCGCGACTGGCTCGTGAACTATCGCGAGGAGCACAGCTACGACGATCCGAGTGCGACGCATGTGCTCGTCCTCGAGCGGACGCCGCTCGCGTTCCTCACCGGCGGCCGGCTCATCGAGCGCGAGCGGTTCTTCTAACTGGCCGCGGTCACCTGGAACGACGTTCGTGCTCGTCGGCTCGCCCGGCAATCGCTGCTGTCGCGAAGCAACGATCCGCTGGCAGTCGCGAGCGCGACTTGCGGCATCCACGCGCAGGTCCAGGCCTCGGCCGAGCTGCAGCTGGCGGCACGCGTCGACGGCATCGTGCAGGCGGACGTTCGCCGCGCACTTTGGGAAGAGCGTTCCCTCGTCAAAGCGTGGACGCTGCGCGGCACGCTGCACCTCCATCCGGCGGACGAGCTTCCGCTCTGGTTCGCCGCGCGACGCGTCGTGTCGGAGGAGGAAAAGGAGCTACCAGCGTGGCCCGACCCGAAAGGAGTCGTGCATCCGCCGGTTACGCCAGACGAGCTCGCCGAGCTGCGGGCGGCGGTCTCGGAAGCATGCGAGGGCCGGCCGCTCCTCCGGGAGGACCTTGCGACCGCCGTCATCGAACGCGTCGGCCCGAAGCACGAGGGACGCCTGCGTTCGGGGTTCGCATTCTTCACCTCCGAGCTCTGTCAAGGACCGCCGCAAGGGAACAAGATTACGCTCGCGCGGCCCGACCAGTGGCTCTCGAGTTGGCGCGAAGTCGACGAGCGCGGGGCACTGCGCGAAGTCGTGCGCCGGTTCCTGCATGCGTACGGACCGGCTGTTCCGCAGGACTTCCGCGAGTGGTTTCGGGCCGACGTGTCGTTCGACGGCCTCGCTCTCGACGAGGTCGACATCGAGGGCCGTCCCGCGTTCGTCCTCGCAGGCGATACGGAGTTCCCGGAAGAGAGCAACGTTGTTCGCCTGCTGCCCGAGTACGACGTCTACGTGATGGGCTTCCGCGAGCGCGAGCACCTCGTTCCCGAACCTGTTCGCTCGCAGGTGGCAGCGCACGGCCGCGGCCGCTACGAGGGGCCTGCCGGCGTGCGCTTCCTCGCCGTCGACGGCGTGGCTGCCGGTTTGTGGGAGCGGAAGAAAACCACGAAGCAGGTTCAACTGACCGTCCGCGCCGCCCGCAAGTTGACACGCCGACAGCAAGCTGCCCTCCAAGAAGAGGGCGAAAGGATCGGCAGGTTTCTCGGACTCGAGCCGGTCGTCAAGCTCGAGTGACGGTGCGCCATGACTGCCACGTGATCCGCAAGATCACGAGTGTGATCACCAGGCCGACGACCGGGTCGGCGCGAGGCGCCCCGAGCGCGACGAGCCCTGCACTGACGACGACGCCGAGGGACACGAAGCCGTCAACCCGTGCGTGATTGCCGTCGGCGATCAGCGCGGGGCTCTGCAGGCGCCGTCCACCCGAGAGCCGTACCTGAGCGGCGAGCTCGTTGCCGACGAAGCCGATCACTCCCGCGGCGGCGAGCGCCCACAGGTGCGTGAGCGTCTGCGGATGAATGAAGCGCAGAATCGTTTCCACGAGCGCGACGCATGCGGAGACGAAGATGGCGAGCACGACGAAGAGACCCGCGATCTTCTCGCCGCGCACCGAGCGGAGGAAGAACGCGACGCCAAGCGGGACCGCGGTCAGTGCGTCGCCGAAGTTGTGGATCAGGTCGGCGAGCAGCGCGACCGAGTTCGAGAGCACGAAGACGGCGACCTGAGCCGCAGCCGCCGCGCCGAGCACGGCGAGGCTGATTGCGACCGTGCGGATGCCGGCGCGGGAACGCAGGATCGACGGGTCGACCAACCCGTGCGAGTGTCCGTGCTCGTGTGTGTGCCGGTGCGAGTGGGTTACGCGTGAATGATGACCGGCGTGCCGAGCGCGACGACGCGCATCAGGTACTGCAGGTCGGCGTCACGCGCGTGAAGGCATCCCGCGGAGACCGCGTGCCCGAAGTCCCCCGCGTTCGGCGTTCCGTGGATTGCGACCCGGTTGCCGCCGGTCCAACCGGACGGAAGGTTCGGCTGCGTCGCCGACAGAGCGAGGATGCAACACCCGTAGTACGCGCTGTACGACGCACCGGAGAGCTTGTCGGTCACCGCGTAGTAGCCGGTCGGAGTCGGCGATCCCGGACGGCCGATGCCAACGAGCATCCTCCGGAGCACGTCGCTTCCGCGCCGTACCACGATCGTACGACGGGAGAGGTCGACCTCGAGCTCGAGCCGTGTGCTGGCGTAGCGAAACCCGCCGGCCCGCGCGTCGATCCAGCCGAGGCGGTGGTTGCCGAGGTCCGGATCGGTCACGCCGAGCCAGCGATCGTCGCGGACTCTGACGACGGCGAGGGCGCGCCGAGAGCCGAACGGCGTGTGTCGTCCGAGCCGTTCGATCACGCGACCGAACGGCCGACCGTGGACGGCCACCTTCGACCGCACGTATGCGATCAGGTGCTCAGGCGCGGCCGCGCGGCGCGTCGCCTTACCGCTGAGGTGCGCGCCCGAAGTCGCCGGCGCGAGCGAGCAGACGACCGCGAGCAGCAGTGCTGCGAGGAGTCCCCGACCCAAGTCGCGGGCCAGCGTAGTCCCGATCCCGCCATTTGTTGTCCCCCGAAAGGGGGAGACGCGAAAGTCTTACGAGACGCTTACCGGAGCTCGGTGATCTCCTCGAGCGGCTTCTTCTCGAGCTTCGGGACCTCTGCTTCTGGAGCCGGGTAGCCGACCGGAATCAGCACGGACGGCCGCTCGTTTTCGGGCCGCCCCAGAATCCGCGCGAGGAACCCCATCGGCGCGGGCGAGTGGGTGAGCGTGGCGAGCCCCGCTGCGTGGAGGGACGCGAGCAAGAAGCCGACGGCGATCCCGACGGACTCGCGCACGTAGTAGTGCTTCTTCTTGGAGCCGTCCGGCTCGAAGCCGTAGACCTGCTCGAACACGACGATCACGTAGGGCGCGTCGGTGATGTGGGTCTTGATCCAGTCCGTGCCGATCGGCTCGACGGCGTCGAGGTACGGCTCCGGGGCGCGCTGCTCGTAGAAGAGTCGCTCCTCGTGTTCCGCGGCTTCGCGGATCTCGGTCTTGACCGCGGGGTCGGACACGACGACGAAGGTCCACGGTTGCTGGTTCGCGCCGGACGGCGCTGAGCCGGCGGTGCGCAGCGCGTTCTCGATCAGCTCCCACGCCACCGGCTCGGGCGAGAAGTGTCGCACCGAGCGGCGCGTCTGCATCAGCTCGAAGAACTCGCGCGAGCGACGCAGCGCTTCATCCGCGTCGAGCCGTGTGAACTCGAGCGGGATCGGCTCGTAGGTCGTCTCTCTCGTTGCCACGGTGTCAGGCTACATTCCCCGTTGGTGCTTGCCGCAGTCGCAGCCGCGCTTGCGCTGACCAGTCCCGCCTTTCACGGCGGTGGCACGATCCCTACGCGCTACACGTGTGACGGGAAGGACTTCTCACCGCCGTTGCGCTGGTCGCACGTGCCGGCACGGGCGCGAGCGGTCGCGCTCCGAGTCGACGATCCCGACGCGCCCGACGGCGCGTTTACGCACTGGACGATCTGGAACCTGCCGGCGAACACGACCGGGATCGCGCCGGGTGCGAAGTGGTTGTTCCAAGGAACGAACTCGTTCGGCCGGATCGGCTATGGGGGACCCTGTCCGCCGCCTGGATCACGACACCACTACGTCTTTCGGCTCTACGCGCTCACCGCGCGACTGACGTTGAGTCGCGGCGCGACCGCCACGCAATTCGGCGCTGCACTGCGCGGTCACGTGGTCGCGAGCGCGCGGCTCGTCGGCCTCTTCGGCCGCTAGCCGACCAGCTCGCGTGCGAACGTGCCGCCGCCGACGATGCGTTCCGCGTAGTCGCGGACGCGCTCGCGCAACTCGCGATCCGACGTGACGACCCAAAGCGGGGGGTCGAGCTCGCGAACTTCGCGCGCGATGCGATCGTCCGCGCTCTCCTTTGCTTCCCAGACGACGATCACGTCGTGACCGTTCGCTTCGGCCCACTGTTCGCAGAGCGGCTCGAGCTCGTCCTCGGCGATGTTCGGCCAGAGCGACCGCCGGACGTTCTCGGCGTCGACGAGGACGGTCGCCAACTACGCGTAGCCGCGGACTCGGAAGTAGGCGATCGCGACGGCTCCAACACCGACGGCGAGCATCCCGGCGATTCCGGCGATCCCGAGTCTTCCGTACGCGGCGTGAACTCGGCCGAATTGCGACATCGCAAGCGTCGCGAGCGCTCCGCCGATCAAGCCGCCGATGTGACCGCCGATTGCGATGTGGGGAAAGACGAACGAAAAGACGAGGTTGATGACGATCAAGCCGACGATGGTGCCGTTCGTCGAGATCACATGCTGCCGTTCGAGCACGAACGCCGCTCCGAGAAGGCCGAAAATCGCCCCGCTCGCTCCAACCGTGAGCGCGAGCGGCTGATCGACCAATGATCCCGCAGAGCCCGCCAGTCCCGAGACGAGGTAGAGGATGAGGAAGCGCCCGCTACCGAGGACCCTTTCAAGCGGCGGGCCGATGATCCAGAGGAAGTACATGTTGAGGAGCAGATGGAAAGGTCCGTAGTGCAGGAACATGTTGGTGATCAGCCGGTACCAGCCCCCGTTGGCGACGGCAGGCCCGTAGAGCACTCCCTTTATGAAGATCGATCCCGCCGTTCCGTTCACCCCGGCGCCCTGGGCGAGCTCCGCGAGATAGACCCCGATGTTGATCGCGATCAGCGCACGTGTCACCTTGGCTGTGACACCTTCGTAAGCGGCTCGTCGAACACCGCGCGTCATCCGGGCGACACCCTGCGCCTGACCCGAATGCTCCGGACAACGGATCCCGACTGGGGCCATGGTCATGCACTCCGTGCAGATCGGGCGGCCGCACTCTGAGCAGGAGAGTCCCGTCACGCGGTCGGGGTGGCGGTAACAGGTTTGCTCGGCGGACATCGCAACTAGCGTACTCGTGGTGCAGGTTCACGTGGCTTTCACACCGGAGGAGGGAGCTTCCGCAACGGTCGGGATCGTCGTCGACGTACTTCGCGCGACCTCGACGATCGCTCAAGCGCTCGCGTCCGGCTACCGTCGGGTGCTCTGCTGCGCGGACATCGAGCAGGCGCAAAGGCTCCGGGCAGAGATTCCGAACGCACTCGTCGGGGGCGAGCGGAACGCTGTGCGCATCGAGGGCTTCGACGTCGGCGCGTCGCCGCGGGAGTTCCTCCAGCCTCGCGCGGAGACGCTGATCCTCTCGACGACGAACGGGACGCGCGCGATTCTCGCGGCGACCGCGCACGCAGAGGAAGTGCTGCTCGGGAGCCTGCTCAATCTCAGCGCGGTCGCGGCGACGGTAAGAGGCCGCGACACGGCGATCGTGTGCGCAGGGTTCAAAGGTGCGTTCGCGCTCGACGACGCGTATTGCGCAGGCAGGTTCGTGCAGTTGCTCGGCGGCGATCGCACAGACGCGGCGATCGCGGCCGAGCTCGTCGCGCGCGCGTTTCCCGACGCGGCCGCGGGATTGAACGCGCGCACCTACGGTCCGCCCGGGCTCGAGGAGGACATCGCGTTCTGCTCGCGCGAGGATGTGCTCGACGTCGTTCCGCGCGTCGCGGGCATGCACGGACCCGCGGCGGAGATCACCCTCTAGGCAGAGCGCGCAAAGGATCCACCGCGGCCCCGCGCATGCGCACCTCGAAGTGGAGGTGCGGCCCGCTCGCGTCGCCGGTTGCGCCGACGGCGCCGACCCGCACGCCCTCCCCGATCCAGACGCCGCGGCGCACGTCGATCCGCGAGAGGTGCGCATAGAACGTCCGCTCGTGATGTCCGTGATCGACCACGACGAGGAAACCCCAGCCGCCGTCCGCCCAGTCCGCGTACACGACCCTCCCCGCGCGCGCGGCGTACACCGGTGTTCCGCTCGGCGCAGGCAGATCGATCCCGGCGTGAAAGCGGTCGCCGCGCGGCCCGAAGGGATCCGCGAGCCTCGGCTTCGTCAACGGCCATGCGAGCGCAAGCGGGATCGAAGGCGGCGGAGCCCGCAATGCGGCGAACGTCGCCGGGCCGGCGATCCCGTCTGCGTGCAGTCGCGCCCAGCGCTGGAACCGCTGCAACGCAAGGTGCACGTGCGGGCCGAAGATGCCGTCGAACTTCCCCGATGGAAAGCCGTGCTCCGCCAGCTCGAACTGCAGCACGGCAACGTCCCAGCCGGCGCGTCCGAACTTCAGTGACCGTGAGCCGAGCCGGTGGCGTGCGAACCGTCCGAGCGCATGGCGAGTCTGCGGCCCGGGCACGCCGTCGACGGTGATGCGCGCGCGCCGCTGCAACCGGCGTACCGCGCGTCTCGTCAGCGGTCCGGCGATCCCGTCGATCGCCCCGTGGTAGAGCCCGTGTGCGCGCAGCGCGACCTGCAACGCGGCGATGCTCGGACTGGGGGCCGTCGGCCTCAGCGCAGGAGCGGCGGCCCCGGACGCAGGAGCGGCAAGCGCAGCAGCCAGGAGAGGCAGAGCAAGCACGAGCCTCCTCTGCATGAGTCGCTGATTCGTTTCGGTTTCGCGGAACCCTTGACTAGGAACATACGTTCGTATAGAACATACGTTCCCATGATCGCCTGCCTGCTCATCCCGGGCTTCGAGCTGAGAGCGGCGCTCAGGCGCCGGCCCGGGCTCGCTCTACGCCCTGCGGCTCTGTCCCCGGGCGATGGGAAGGAGCCGCTCCTCGGCCCTGTCACGGCCGCTGCAGAGGGGTTGGGTGTGAGGCCGGGGATGCGGATGGGGGAGGCGCTGGCGAGCTGCCCGGAGCTCGTGCTCGTCGAGCAGGACCCGGCCTCGGTGGAGCAGGCGTGGGAGGAGATCCTCCGTGCGCTGGAGGACTCCGGCTTCGCCCTCAACCCCGCAGAGCCGGGGACCGTCTACTTCGAGACCCGGGGCGTCGAGCGCCTCTACGGCGGGCTCGAGCCGGCGTTGAAGCGTGCGCTGGCGGCAGTCGGGCCGACCTGGGACGCACGCGTGGGGGCGGCCGAGCGGCGATTCGCAGCACTCGCTGCAGCGAGCGTCGCGCGCGGCGGACAGGCGCTGATCGTCGACGACGAGCGGCTGCCGGAATTCCTCGCCCCGCTCCCGCTCGAGCTCGTGCCGATGGAACCGCGGCGGCGCGCCGAGCTGCACGAGCTCGGCGTCAAGAGGGTCGGCCAGCTTGCCGGGTTCCCGGGCGGCGCTGTGGCCGAACGTTTGGGGCCGGACGGCCGGCGCGCCTGGGGCCTGGCGAGAGGCGGTAAGGCGGCGCGCGTGCGTGGCCGCCGGCCGCCCGCGGAGATCGTCGAGGCGCTCGAGTTTCCGGAGGCCGTAGGCAACGAGCTGACCCTGCGCCGTGCATTCGGCGCACTGCTCGAGGCGCTGCTGGCGCGGCCCGAGCGGGCGGACCGGTTCATCCGCAAGCTCGCGCTTTCCGCACGCTTGGTGAGCGGAGGCTCGTGGCGCCGCAGCGTGACGCTGCGCGACGCGACGACCGAGCCGGAGCGGTTGAAGGCCGCGCTCGCACCGAAGCTCGCGGAGCTGCCGGCGCCGGTGCTGGAGCTGCGACTCGAGCTCGTCGAGCTAACAGAGCACGAGGGTCAACAGCTCGAGCTTCTGCCGGCCGCAGGCGGAGAGCTCGACGTGCGCCTGCGTGAAGGCCTGCGCCAGGTGCGCGCGAGCACCGGCACAGGCTCTGTCAATCAGGTCGTCGAGGTCGCACCGTGGTCACGGATTCCCGAGTCTCGGGCGCTGTTCGTTCCGCGGGACGACTGAACGCGCCGCGCGCGGCCGTGGTGGAAGTGAGCTTCGACGGCACGCCGTCCGCGGTGAATCGCCAAGCGGTAGCGCTCGTGCGCGAGGAGTGGCGCGTCGTCGACCGCTGGTGGACGGAGGAGCCGATCTCGCGCCGCTACTTCGACGTCGTGTTGCAGTCAGGGGAGAACGCCGTTGTCTTTCGCGACGAAGAAAAGGGGTGCTGGTTCACCCAGCGCGGTGCTTAGCTTTCGCCTCGCAGCCGCTCGTGGAAGCCGGTGCTGGGTGCATGGATGTTCAGTAACCGCGCGCGCTGTCCATCGTGGGTCGCGAACGCATGCGTAACACCGATCGGCGCGGCGACGAAAGAGCCGGCGGGGAGTCGCATCCATTCGTCGCCGACGAGGAAGTCGACCTCACCCTCGAGCACGTAGAACGAGTCGACGTGGTCGTCGTGCGTGTGTGCGCTGGGCCCTTCGAAGCCGGGCTCGAGCGCGAACTCGATCAACGCCAGCTCGTCACGCCCGACCTTGATCGTTGCCACTCGACTGTTCGCGACGAGCCGCTCGCCGTCGCCGGGCGGCCAGAACAAGGCCTCCGTCGGCGGCTTGCCGCTTCCCGGTGGAGCATCGACGCTGTCGAAGCCGCCCTCCTCGCCGCGATCTCGCGCGCGCAGGTTGTCGGCAAAGCCGCCGTCGGGCGTGTGGAAGTTGAGAAAGCGTGCCCGCGACGTGCTGCGGAAACCGTGGACGACCTCGCGCGGCGCGGTGACGAATGCGCCGGGCTCGAGGAGCTTCTCCTCGTCGTGGACGAGCACGGCGAGACCGCCCTCGAGCACGTAGAACGAATCGACATGGTGTCGATGGAAGTGCGGATCGGCCCCGTCGCGTGCATCGGGAAACAGGGATTCCGTGATCGTGAGCTGGTCGAAACCCGCCTTGATGACGATTCTTCCCCCGAAGAGCGCTTCGCCTTCTCCGGGTTGCAGCACGACGCCGTCCATGTCTCGCGAGTATGACGGTCGAGCTTCAACCCGAGTTCCCGCATCGCACGCGTCGAAAGGAGCGGCTCGATCCTTCCGCGTTGCGGGGCACGACGGCGCCGTACGTGGAGCTGCACGCGCACTCCGCGTACTCGTTCCTGGACGGTGCGTCACTCCCGGAGGAGCTCGCCGTGCGTGCTGGGGAGCTCGGCTACGAGGCGTTTGCGCTTACCGACCACGACGGTCTGTGCGGTTCGCTCGAGTTCGCGTACGCGGCGAAGCACTTCGGCGTGCGGCCGATCACCGGCGCGGAGGTGACGCTTGCCGACGGCTCGCACGTGACGCTGCTCGTCGAGGACGCGCGCGGCTACGCGAATCTCTGCCGGCTGATCACGGCTGCGCACGCGAATACGCGACCCCCGGGACGCGAATCGCAGCCGCCCGCCGATCCGGCGTTGCAGCAGGAGCTCCTGGAGGAACTGAACGAAGGGCTCGTTTGCCTCTCCGGTTGCGCGCGGCACGGCCTCGCGATCCGTAATCCGAACGCGGCTGCGCGGCTCGCGCATGCATTCGGTCGCGATCGGTTCTTCGTCGAGCTGCAGCGACCGTACGAGCGCGGCGACCGGAGGCGTCGCAAGCTGCTGCGCGATCTCGCTGAGGGCCTCGGCGTTCGTACCGTTGTGACCGGCGACGTGCACGCGCATCATCCGCGCCGCGCGCCGCTGCAGGACGTCCTCGTCGCGGTTCACAGCCGAACGTCATTGGACGGCTGCGAAGCCGAGCGGCGCGGCAACCACGAGTGCGTCCTGCTGCAACCGGCCGAGGCGGTCGAGCGCTTCCCCGAGGACACGGACGCGGTCGCTCGCACGGTCGAGCTCGCGGAGCGATTGCAGTTCGACCTCACCGAAGAGCTCGGGTACCGCTATCCGGACTTCTCCGACAGCCCGGAGCCCGCGATCGTGCAGCTGGCGAACGTCTGCAACCGCGCGTTCGAGCAGCGCTATCCGCGGGGTGCCAGCGGGTTGCGAAGACGCGCACGCGAGCGGCTCGACGACGAGCTGAAGCTGATCGACGAGCTCGGGCTTGCCGGGTTCTTCCTCCTGCACTGGGACGTGCTCGAGCTCGCGCGCGAGTGCGCGAACGAGGTGCGTGGACGCAACTCGCCCCGGCACGCGTTGCCTCCCGGTCGCGGGCGTGGCTCGTCGGTCGGCTCGCTCGTCTGCTACCTGACCGGTCTCTCGCACGTCGATCCCGTCGAGTGCGAGCTATCGCTCGGACGCTTCCTCAACCGCGACCTCTCGGGCGTCCCCGACATCGACCTCGACTTCCCGCGCGACATCCGCGAGAAGCTGATCGTCGCCGTCACGGAACGCTACGGACGCGAGCATGCGGCGCTCGTCGCGTCGTTTGCGACGTATCGGAGCCGGGGCGCGATCCGTGACGTCGGCAAGGCGCTCGGCCTGCCGTACGCGGAGCTCGAGCGGCTGGCCAAGGTGAGTGAGGGCTGGAACGCGAAGCGCGTCGCCGAAGAGCTGCAGCTGCTCCCCGACGCGCAGCGCAAGCTCCTCTCGCCGCGCTGGCGCGCGTTCGCCGAGCTCTGCCACGAGATCGCGGGTCTGCCGCGCCACATCTCGCAGCATCCGGGCGGAATGGTGATCTCCTCGCGGCCGCTGGTGGAGCTCGTCCCCGTGCAGCCCGCGGCGATGGCCGGACGGCAGATGTGTCAGTGGGACAAGGACTCCTGCTCCGACGCGGGATTCCTGAAGATCGACCTGCTCGGGCTCGGGATGCTTTCCGCGATCGAGGACTGTGTGGAGCAAATCGCAAAGCTCCGCGGCGAGCCGATCGACCTCTCGCGCATTCCGCTCGTCGACGAGGACGTGTACGGCGACATCCAGCGCGCTGACACCGTCGGCGCCTTCCAGATCGAGAGCCGCGCGCAGATGCAATCGCTCCTGCGCACGCGACCCGAGAACCTCGACGACCTGACCGTGCAGGTGGCGCTCGTTCGTCCCGGCCCGATTCAGGGGAAGGCCGTGCACCCGTACGTCGAGCACCGGCAGAAGCTACGAGAGAATCCGTCGTTCGTTCCGCCGGTCGACCATCCGCGGCTCGCGGAATGTCTGCGGTCGACGCTCGGCGTCGTTGTCTTCCAGGATCAGGTGCTCGAGGTTGCGATCGCGCTCGCGGGCTTCAGCGTGGGGGAGGCGGAGGGCCTGCGGCGTGCGATGAGCCGCAAGCGCAGTCACGACGCGCTCGAGGCGTACCGCGGGCGCTTCGTCGCAGGT
>JBKPJA010000030.1:0-8255 GCA_046730515.1 Actinomycetota bacterium
CTCGACGACCGCCGAATGGAGCGAATCGGTCGAGTAGATCGGCGCGGTGCACCCCTCGACGTAGTGCACGTACGCGCCCTCGTCGACGATGATCAGCGTCCGCTCGAACTGGCCCATGTTCTCCGCGTTGATGCGGAAGTAGGCCTGCAACGGCATCTCGACGCGCACGCCCGGCGGCACGTAGATGAACGAGCCGCCCGACCAGACTGCGGAGTTCAGCGCCGCGAACTTGTTGTCGTTCTGCGGGATCACCGTGCCGAAGTACTGGCGGACGAGGTCCTCGTGCTCGCGCAGGCCCGAGTCCATGTCCAGGAAGAGCACGCCTTTCGCCTCGAGATCGGCCTGGAGCTTGTGGTAGACGACCTCCGACTCGTACTGCGCTCCGACGCCCGCGAGGTACTTCTTCTCCGCCTCGGGGATGCCCAGCTTGTCCCAGGTGTCCTTGATGTCCGGCGGCAGCTCTTCCCAGGACGACGCTTGCTTCTCGGTCGGCTTGATGTAGTAGTAGATGTTGTCGAAGTCGATGTCGTTGAGGTTGCCGCCCCACTGCGGCAGCGGCCGCGCGAGGAAGTAATCGAGCGACTTGTGCCGGAACTTGCGCATCCACTCCGGCTCGTTCTTGTGCTCTGCGATCGCCTCGACGGTCTCGTGCGAGAGTCCGCGCGGCGACTTGAAGAAATACGCCTCCGCCTCGTCCGGATTGGCGAAGCCGTAGCGGTACTCCTCACGAATCTGACGAACGACTTCGGTCTCAGTCGCCAACAGTTGCCACCTCCGGAATGAACGCCTCGTAGCCTTCGGCCTCGAGCTTGTGTGCGAGCTCAGGGCCGCCTTCTTCAACGATACGCCCGCCGACCATCACGTGCACGAAATCGGGCTGGATGAAGTTGAGGATGCGCTGGTAGTGCGTGATCACGACGGCTCCCATCTCAGGCCCCACCAACTCCTTTACCCCGCCGGCGACGATCCTCACCGCGTCGATATCGAGTCCTGAATCGGTCTCGTCGAGGATCGCGATGCGCGGCCTCAGCACTGCGAGCTGCAGGATCTCGACGCGCTTCTTCTCCCCGCCCGAGAAGCCCTCGTTGAGGTACCGCGAGGCGAGCTCCCGCGATACCTTCAGCCGGTCCATCTGCGCGAGCAGTTCCTTGCGGAACTCGGGTACCGGGATCGGATCGTCCTCGCCCCCGGCGCGCGCCTTGCGGATCGCGTTGATCGCGCTGCGCAGGAACGAGGTCACCGTCACGCCCGGCACGGCATGCGGGTATTGAAAGGCGAGAAAGAGGCCGCGCTGCGCGCGCTCGTCGGCGCCCATCTCCAGGACGCTCTCGCCGTCGAAGAGGATGTCCCCCTGAGTGATCTCGTAGGCGGGATGGCCCATCAGGGCATAAGCGAGGGTCGACTTGCCCGAGCCGTTCGGCCCCATGACCGCGTGCACCTGATCGGTGTTCACGGCGAGGTCGACGCCCTTGACGATCTCGGTGCCGTCCTCGAGCGCGACGTGCAGATTCTTCAGCTCTAGAAGTGCCACTTGTAACGGCCTTTTCCTAGGAGGGAACGGGCTTCAGCGCTCCGTTCGTAACCCCATCGTACCCAACAGCGCCGCTCCTGCAGTGAGTGCGCCGAGGGCGATCAACGCCGGCTTGCCGCCGCGCAGCCGGAGCCACGTCCACGCTGTCGACTCGCGCGCCTCGTCGTCGAAGCGGCCGTGCGCGCCCGGGTCTCCGGGCATCGTTTCGAAGAGATTGTCAGGAGAGCCCTGCGGCTTCAGCTCCTGCGTGTGCTGGTTCTTCCAGCCGATGCGGAGCAGGATCAGATCGCCGATGCGGGGCGAGAACTTCTGACCCCACAAGAGCCTCTGAGCACCCCAGCCGACCGGCAGCTCGCGGATCGGATGCTCGCAGCAATAGGCCACCGCTTCCGCGAACGGCTCCGGCTGGTAGATCGGCGGCACGGGCCTGGGCTGCAGACCCATCTTCTGGCGCGCGCGGTCGAACTGCGGCGTGTTGATCGCGCCGGGAAGGACGACGCAGATGTCGACCCCGGAGCGCTCCTTCCACTGCTCCACACGCGCGCTCTCGAAGAACGTACGCAGCGCCGCCTTCGTCGAGCAGTACGCAGCCTGCAACGGGATGCCCCGGTACGAGAGGGCAGATGCGATCTGGATGAAGGTGCCCTGCGAGTCGCGCAGATGCGGCAACGCGGCCCGGTAGCCGTAGACCGCGCCGAAGAAGTTGACGTCGAACACGCGGCGCAGCTCCTCGTCTTCGAGCCGATGTGCCTCCGCGTAGACGGTGACCATTGCGTCGGCGACGTACGTGTCGATGCGGCCGAAACGCTCGACGGCACCGTCGACGAGTTGTCGCACCTGGTCGGCTCGAGACACGTCCATCTCGACCGCAAGCCCTTCCGAGCCTCTGGCCTCGACCTCGCCGACCGCGTTCTCGAGCGCCTCGCGGTCGCGACCGCCGACGACGACAGTCGCACCGCGATCCGCGACGGCCCGCGCGATCGCGCGCCCGAGCCCGTATGACCCGCCGGCGATCACGACGACCTGCTCCGAGAGCGGCTTCTTCCTCGCCATCCCAGCAGAGGTCTCCCCGCTTCCACGGGTCGAAACGCGCTACCCTGAGCCCACGATGCCCGGCTGGGTCAGCATTCCGGAGCTCATCCTGCTCCTGATCGTGATCCTCCTCATCTTCGGGCCGAAGCGCGTGCCGGAGATCGGCCGCTCGCTCGGCAAGGGAATGCGGGAGTTCAAGAACTCGATCAGCGGCAAGGACGAGGACGAAGCGCAGCCTGCGGAGATCACCGCCGCGCCGCGCGAGCACGACTCCGTTCCGTAGATGAAACGTCTGCCGCGGCGCCTCCGCCATGACGAGGAGGCGACGCTCGTCGAGCACCTCGACGAGCTACGCACCCGGCTGATCGTCTGTCTGGTCGCCGTCGGGCTGGCGCTGATCGTGACCTACGTCTTTCACGATCGCCTGCTGCACTGGCTGAACCGCCCACTGCCGGAGCGCGTGCGGCCGCCCGTGACGTTCGGAGTCGCCGAGCCGTTCCTGACGACGTTCTGGGTCGCGATCTGGGGTGCGTTCCTGCTTGCGCTGCCGGTGATCCTCTGGCAGGCGTGGGCGTTCTTCGCGCCTGCATTCTCCGAGTCGGCGCAGCGCTCGATCGCATGGCTCGTGTTCGCGGCGATTCTCCTTGGAGTAGCGGGATTGGCATTCGGCTACTTCGTCGTCCTGCCGCCGGCGATCCACTATCTGACCAACTTCGGGCGGAACAACTTCCACGTGATGATCCGTGCACGCGACTACTACAGCTTCGTCTCGGTTGCGCTGCTCGCAATCACGATCGTCTTCGAGGTGCCGCTGTTCATCCTCGGGCTCATCCGCCTCCGCGTACTGCCGGCGGAGAAGCTGCGCAAGAGCCGGCGTGCGGGCTACGTGATCATGTTCGCGCTTGCCGTCGCACTTCCCGGCGTCGACCCGATTACGACGACGATCGAGGGAGTTGCGCTGGTCGTCCTCTTCGAGGCGACGATCTGGATCGGGCTCTTGCTCGATCGCCGCTGGCGGGCGGAGGCGGCGCACCCGGCTACGATCCCCGAGCCTTGACGACGGTTCTCTCCGCAGATTGGGTGCTGCCGGTCGACGGCGCGCCGATCGAGCGCGGCGCGGTCGCTGTCGACGGCGGTTGCATCGCCGCCGTCGGCACCGCAGATGAGCTCGGTGAGGGCACGCACTACCCGGAGGCGGCAATCCTCCCCGGCTTCGTCGACGCACATTCGCACCTGGAATACGCCGTCTACGCCGGCTTCGGCGACGGACTGACGGATTTCGCGGAGTGGATTCGGCTGCACACGGAGCGCAAATGGCGGCTCCGCTGGGCTGAATACGTCGACATTGCACGACTCGGTGCCGCGCAGCTGCTGGCAAGCGGCGTCACGACCGTCGGCGATTGCAGCTATAGCGGCGCTGCGGCCGTGGCCGCAGCCGAGCTCGGGTTGCGTGCGATCGTCTACCTCGAAGTCTTCGGTGCAGATCCGGCCGAAGCGATCGCACATTTCGAGTCGCTTCACGCGCGCGTCGAGCCATTCACGTCCGGCCGCGTCGCACTCGGCGTGTCGCCACATGCGCCGTACAGCGTGTCGCAGGCCGTTTACCGCGCGTGCAACGAGCTCGACGTCCCGATTGCGACGCATGTCTCCGAAAGTGAATCCGAGGTCCGCTACCTCCACGACGGCGGCGGTCCCTGGCGGGCGATCCCGTGGCTCGTGGAACCACCCGGGACGACGGGTACGCGCCTGCTCGAACGGGAGGGCTTGCTCGGACCGAACGTCCTCGCCGCCCACTGCGTCGTCGTCGACGAGGAGGAAATCGACATCCTTGGGCAGCACGACGTCGCCGTCGCACACTGCCCGCGCTCCAATGCCTACGTCGGGTGTGGCATCGCCCCGCTGCGCGAGCTGCGCGACGCGGGATTGCGAGTCGGGATCGGCACGGACGGCGTTTCCTCGACGCCGTCGCACGACTTCTTCGACGAGCTGCGGGCCGCGGTCATGACCGCCCGCGCCCGCGAGCGCCGTCCAGATGCGCTGACTGCTTCCGAGGCGCTCGAGTTGGGGACGCTGGGAAGTGCGCGGGCGCTGAACCTGGCCGATGAGATCGGGTCGCTCGCTCCTGGGAAGCAGGCCGATTTCCAGATCGTCTCGCTGACCGGCTCGCACTGGCTTCCCTGGGAGGATCCAGCCGCGGCAGTCGTCTTCGGCGGGTCGCCCGACCGAATCCTCGCTACCTTCGTGGACGGCAAACCGGTGTATGAGAGAGGAGGGCTCGAGTGGCACGAGTTGACCGCCGCCGCGCACAGCGCGAGGCGCGCCATGCTCAGACCCGCGGCACCCGCCGCGCACGCGGAGGCAGCCGCACCACTTCCGCGCGCACGGTAGAGCACACCCTCTTCTTCACCCGGCTGCGCCGGCAGGCGAAGTGGGCGTTCGCGCTGATGGTGATCGTGTTCGTCGTCGGCTTCACCTTCCTCGGCGTCGGCTCGGGCGGGCTCGATCTCCAGTCGCTCGTCCAGGACGTGTTCGGCTCGAAGGGCGGCGGCGGCGGCACGTCGGTCTCGAAGGCGCAGGCTGAGACCCGCAAGCATCCGAGCGATCCGCAGGCGTGGAAGAAGCTCGCGACGGCGCTGCAGGCCAAGGGGAGGATCGACGAGGCGATCGTGGCATTCGAGAAGTACATGACGCTACGCCCGAACGACGTCGGGCAGCTCCAGACGCTTGCACAGCTCGAAGGGACGCAGGCCAGCAATGCGCTGCAGACGGCCCAGATCGCCGCGGCGGACCAGGGCGCCGCTAGCGCGGGCACGACGTTCGGCAACTCGCAGCTGAGCGGCTCCGATCCGATTCAAAGCGCGGTGTCCTCGCGCGCGTCGGGTCAGGCGACCTCGGCCTTCGCGGCCTACAAGACGGATTCCCAGCGCTACCTCGGCACACTCCAGAAGCTCGCGAAGCTGCAGCACGACTCGTTCTCGTACACGAGGCTCGGACAGGCCGCCGCGCAGTTCGGCAATACCGCGGTGGCGATCGCGTCGTACAGGACGGCGCTGAAGCTCGAGAAGGATCCCCGGGTCAGGGCCCAGATCCGAGCTCAGCTCAAGTCGCTGCACCTCAGGCACTAGGCTTAGACTCCGCCCGGACGGGAAAGGCCCTGTCATCACGACGCCGGGGTAGCCGATGAACTTCGACATCAAGACGGAGCAGCTGGGTGGGGACGCGTATGTGATCGCGCTCGCGGGCGAGGTCGACCTCTACACGGCTCCCGAGTTCAAGCAGCAGCTGCTGGAGGTCATCGGGCAGGGAGGGAAGGAGGTCATCGTCGACTTCACGGACACGACCTTCATCGACTCCACGACCCTCGGCGTGCTCGTCGGCGGCGTCAAGCGCCTGCGCACGAACGACGGACAGCTGTCGCTCGTCTGCAGCGATCGCAACATCACGAAGATCTTCGAGATCACGGGCCTCGACCGCGTCTTCACGATCTACCCGACGCGCGAGGAAGCCGTCTCGAATCTGCGCGTGTCGGCCGACCAGCCGCCCGCGTAATTGGGGCGCGTCCTTCTGCTCATCGGCGTCGCGGTCCTGCTCGCCGGTTGCGGCACGGGCGGGCTCGTCAAGCACGGCGATCCGGGCACCGGCAAGCAGATCTTCGTCAACACCTGCGGGACGTGCCACACGCTTGCCGCTGCGGGTACCACCGGGACGCTGGGGCCCAGCCTCGACGCGGCGTTCTGCCAAGCACGCGCGGAGGGCTACAAGGACAGCGCGATCGAGGACATCGTCGCCGGCCAGATTCGCGCGCCGGGTCAGTACGCGACTGGCAAGAGGCAGGACCGGCTGCAGGCGAACATGCCGCCGAACCTCGTGCGCGGGAAAGAGCTTGCGGACGTCGCGGCCTACGTGGCGCAGAACGCCGGTGTCCCGACTCCGGGCACGAACCCGTGTACCCAGCCGGCGCCGTTTACGAGCACCAACGGCGAGGTGATCTTCAAGACGAAGTGCGGGGGCTGCCACACGCTCGCCGCAGCGGGAACGACCGGCACGAAAGGCCCGAACCTCGACCAGTTGAAGCCGCCCTTCCCGATCGCCAAGAGGCAGGTGATCAACGGCGGCGCGGTGATGCCGCCGTTCAAGAACGTGCTGACAGACCAGCAGATCACCGCGGTAGCGAAGTACGTCGCCGAGAACGCCGGCAAGAAGTGATTCGCGACACCGCGGAGCTGGTCGAGCTCGGGCGTAAGCGCCTGCCCGGCCTGCTCGGGATCGAGATCGACGCGATCGATCCGGGGCTGGTGCGAATGCGTCTACCTCTGCGCGAGGAGCTGCTGGCGCCGAACGGTTACCTCCACGCGGGGACCGTGGTCGGGCTCGCCGACTCCGCGTGCGGGTACGGCTGCATCGCGTCGCTACCGGAAGGCGGGTCCGGCTTCACGACGATCGAGCTGAAGACGAACTTCCTGGCCACTGCGCTCGATGGAACGTTCGAGTGCGAAGCGCGCCTAGTTCACGGCGGCAGGACGACGCAGGTCTGGGACGCGACGGTTACGCGGGACGATGGGAAGACGGTGGCGCTCTTCCGTTGCACGCAGCTGATCCTCTACGAGCGATGAGGTAGTCGAAAAGAGGGTCAGACCCCGAGGGGTCTGACCCTTGTTCGCATTCCTAGCCGCGCACTTCTTCACGCTCCGCCTCCAGATCTACGACGACGTGCGTTATCGGGACGGCGAAGCGTTCGCGTGCTTTCGTGACGACCCCGCGCTCCAGCCAGTGCGAGCGGCCCTCAGGGTGTGTCGAGAGGATGATCTCGTCGGCGCCGAAGGTGCGCAACGCGTCCTCGATCGCCTGCAGGGGATCGCCGTCCCCTACCTCGCCGCGCGCCCTTAGGCCCGCGCTCTCAAGCTGCCGCAGGCTCGCGTCGAGCCGCTCCTGCGCGGCGGCACGCGCGTCGTCCTCGTCTGAGGCCCAATGGCGCAGCGGCGAGTTCAGCGCGGGAGTGACGACGAGGATCTCCGCACGCACGCCCTCGCTGCGCTCGTGGATCATCTCGCGCAACGTCCTGCCGCCGACCGTCTCGTTGGCGATGACGAGGATGCGACGCTCGCCTGGAGCGTGTGGTCGGGGAGCCGTTCGAATGGGTCGTTCGGCACGCCGTGCGCGCAGCCACAACCAGACGACGATCGCGGACAGGACGACGAAGACCGGCACTCCCGCCTTCCAGCCGCCCAGCACGCTCGCGATCGCAATCGCAGCGAAGTAGACGATCGCTCCGATTAGGACTCGAAACGCCTCCGCCTCGCTGCGAAACGGATTAATCACGGCCTCAGATGATGTAGACGGTCGTGTAGACCACGATCCACATTACGTCGACGAAGTGCCAGTAGATTCCGCCGATCTCGACGCCGTAGTGCGCTTCCGGCGAGAAGTGTCCGCGGAAGGCGCGGATCGTCATGAACAGCAGGATGGACAGTCCGACGAACACGTGCGCGCCGTGCAGTCCCGTCAGGCAGAAGAAGATCGTCGCGAAGGCACCGTCGCTCGTGTTGAACCCGACGCGCGAATACTCGATCGCCTGCGTCAAGAGGAAGGTCAGTCCCATCAGGAACGTCAGCAGCAATCCCGCCTGCAGGCCGGCCCGGTTGCCGCGCTTGACCGACTGCAGGGCCCAGTGGATGGTGAAGCTGGAAGTCAC
>JBKPJA010000031.1:0-9857 GCA_046730515.1 Actinomycetota bacterium
GGCGCAAAGAAACCGGAGAACGGGTAGACGACGCGGTACTTCGTCCACTTGTAGACGGGATTGCCGGCGTTGTCGGCGGCGAACACGTAGAAGTCGAAGAGCCCGATGAAGCGTGTGTCGATCGGTGACCCAGTCGGAACCGTCCCGGAACAGTGTCGAAGACCCGAGCCACCGGGCTCGTCCGCGCAGGAGTAGTCCGCGAGCACGACCTGGCCGACCGTGTAGACGTCGTACTGATCCGTTGTCGCGCTCGGCCGGCTCAGCGCGATTGTCGGCGGAGTCGTGTCCTTCGGCGGGGGCGGTGGGCCTGCGACCCAGCTGGGCTGGTAGTTGTCACCGGGCGCGGTGACCACGCCCGAGAAGACGCGCCGGTCGAGCGTCGTCGAGAAGAGCTCGAGTGGATTGCTCCCGCCGTACCACCGTTGGAACAACACGGTGGTCCCGTCGGGAGCCCACGCCGGCTCCGAATCGACCTGCGTGACGCCGTTGCCGGGACCCCAGTCGGTGACCTGTTGGACACTCGTCCCGTTCACTGCCGCGACGAACAACGCCGCTTCGTTTCCGACCTGAGGCGGCGCATACGCCGCGAAGGCGATCATCGTTCCATCCGGCGACCAGGCGGGCGCTACCTCTGGCCCGACGCCCTGCATCGGGATGTTGAAGACATGTTCGCCCGTGCCGTCGGCGCCCACGAAGTAGATGTAGTCGGAACCCGATGCGTAGGCGACGGTCGTTCCGTCCGGCGACCACGCCGGGTCGACGCCCGGCCCCTGCGTGAGCTGGCGAAGGTTCGTCCCGTCTGCATCCACTGCCCAGATGTGCCAACCCTCGTTGAAAGGTCGCGTACTCGCGAATGCGATCTGCTTGCCGTCGGGCGACCATGAGGGCTCTGCGTCGACGCTGAGGTAAAAGCCGTCCGTCAGGCGTGTCGGATTGCTTCCGTCCGCGTTCATCACGTAGAGGTCCTGACGGCCGTCGCGGTCGCTGACGAACGCGATCCGCGATCCGTCCGGCGACCATGCAGGCTGGCGGTCGGCGGCGGCGTTCTGTGTCAGGTTCTGCTGATTCGAGCCGTCGGCGTTAGCCGAATAGATCTCCTCGTTGCCGTCGCGATTGCTCGTAAAGACGATCAGGCCTCCGCTCGTTGCGAGCGAATCGGACGGAAGCGCGAGGGCGACGAGGAAGACGATGGCGGCAAGCGTGCGCGGCAATGGAGATCCTTTCGGTTCTTCGGCGTGGGCCGCGCCGCCAGGTTGTCGTCTACGCCGTCATCGCCGCTCGCACGAACGACTGCCATCCCTCATGCGAGCGATCTGCGAGAGTCTCGCCTGATGGCCGAGGTCGAGACGAGCCGCGACGGTGCGGTCCTTACGATCACACTCAACCGCCCCGACGTCCTCAATGCCCTCAACGCCGCGGTGCACGCGGGACTCGCTGCGGCACTGAGGGAAGCGCGGAGCGACGAGGTGCGCGCCGTCGTCCTCACCGGCGCGGGCCGAGGCTTCTGCGTCGGCCAGGACTTGACCGAGTTTCGGGAGGCCTCGGGCGACATCAAGGAACGCCTGGAGTCCACGTACCACCCGAACATCCGCGGGATCCGCACGCTCGACAAGCCGGTGATCGCGTCGATCAACGGCGCGGCGGCCGGCGCAGGCCTGTCGTTCGCCTGTGCGTGCGACATTCGCATCGCCGCCGACTCGGCGACGTTGATCCCTGCGTTCATCAACATCGGGCTGATCCCCGATTCCGGCGGAACCTATTTCGTCACGCGATTACTCGGACCGGCGCGCGCTTTCGAGTGGCTCGTAACGGGACGCCGGTTGACCGCTGCTGAGGCGCACGCGTGGGGACTCGTCTCCGAGGTCGTCGAGGCCAACGACCTGGCCGGGCGCGCAGCCGAGCTCGCCGCCCGGCTCGCCGCGTCGCCGACGCGAGCAATCGGAATGACGAAGCGTCTCGTCGATCACGCGTGGCACGCGACGCTCGACGAACAGCTCGAGCGCGAAGCGCAGCTGCAGACCGCCGCCACGCAGACCGAGGATTTCCGCGAAGGCGTGAACGCGTTCCTCGAGAAGCGCGAGCCGAAGTTCCGCGGCGCCTAGCCTCGGCTACACACTGTCATTCCGAGGCGGGCTGCTAACCGGTCGGTCGCGCGGTTATGGCGCGAAGCCGGGCGGACGACGCGGCGCACGCCGAGCAGGTCGTTCGCCGACGCCCGGTCTCGCAGCCTGAGGACGTCGCTGCGAAGGAGGTCGATCGAGTCGAGCCATCTCCTTGCAAGCAGCTGCTCGTTCTCCGGAGGCCGCAGCCGGACAAGGTCGGACCTCGCCTTGTCGAGCAGACGCAGTGTCCGGCCCGCGACCACCGCCAACTGCCGGGTGGTCGAAGGGACGGCCAGCGCCGTCGTCAGGCGCTGATAGCGCGAGCAGATGGCGTCGGCGCGCCGCGCATACTCCTCGCGCGTGAGCCGGTGCGAACCGCTGGAGCCACAGCCGGCGACGAACGCGCACACGAGAAGGAGGACTGCGCGGCGCACGGCCGAATTCTGCCGACGACATGGAACAACACGCGCTCGCCACACACCCCATTCGTCTGATCAACAATGACGATCTCAGGCGCTCACGCCTAACCGTTTTCTTCCGGCTGCTGCTGGCGATCCCACACATCATCTGGCTCGCACTGTGGGGCTTCGTCGTCTACTTCGTGGCCGCCCTCGGCTGGCTGATCGCGTTGTTCACCGGGCGCCTACCGGACGCGTTTCACAACTTCATCGCGAGTTACACGCGTTACTTCACGCATGCATATGCGTACTGGCACCTGCTCGCAGATCCGTTTCCGTCGTTCTCCGGAAACGCGGCGTATGTCGTCGATCTCGAGATCGCCCCGCCGGAGAATCAGAGCCGACTGACGATCTTCTTTCGCATCCTGCTCGCGATCCCCGCCTTCCTGATCGCGTACGTCTTCCGGTTCCTGATCTCGATCCTCGCGTTCATCGGCTGGTTCTACGCGCTCGCGACGGGGCGGATGAGTGCGGGAATCGAGAACCTCGGCAACTACGCGTTGCGCTACGAGTCGCAGACAGTGGCCTACAGCCTGCTGCTAACCGAGAAGTATCCGTCGCTCAGCGGCGCGCCGACCCCCTGACCTAGAGCTCGCGGCTGATCTCGTCTTCCTCGGGGAAGCGGCCCTCGCGCTGCTTCGAGAAGACGAGCTTCCCGTCCACGATCACGTCGAACTGCGACTTCTGGCCTTCGATCGCGCTCGCCGTGTGTCCTTGCCCGTTCAGGTGTTTCGCGAGGCTCACGGCCCGCGTGTCGTAGCCCGATCAGACCGGGCAGTAGTAGATCTCGACGCGTGCGATCTTCGGACAGTACCCCAGCAGGGCACTCCAACCGGGGAGCAAGTACCGTCACGCGAAGGCGATGTGCACTCTCTCTCTTCTACTCGTTTCGTCGCCGGCAAAGCAGCCGTGGTTCTGGGAGGCGACCGTGATCGTGGTCGGAGTGCTGCTCTGCGTGAACCTGCTTCTGATCGCTTTCGTCTACCTGCGCCGTGTGCGCCAGAGCTTGCGCGCGCGTCGCGCCGCGGACTTCATCGCTCGATTCGAGGCGTTACTCGACGAGGTGACGGGGGAGGGGTCTTCCCCCGAGCTCGTCGAGGCCTTGCGGCAGTTCGTCTCGGACCTGGACGAGCTGTCGCGGCCGTTGGCGGCGACGATGCTGATCGACCGGCTCCGGCCGGCCGCCCCCGAGACGCGGGCGCAGGTCTGCGAGGTGCTGCGCCGGACGGGAGCGCTCGACCTGCTGCTGCGCGGGATCGGCAGACGAACACCGTGGCGGCGCGCGCTTGCAGTTCGCACGCTCGGCTTCCTCGGAGAAGAGCAGGCGGTGCCGGTCGTGGTCGGCCACCTCTCTGATCGCAACCGCTATGTGCGCGAAGCAGCGGTGCGCGCGCTCGGTCGAATCGGCGACCGCCGCGCCCTGCTCCCCCTCGAGGCGATCTTTCTCGATTCGGAGCGCAACGTCTCCTCGGGCTTCGTGTACGAGGCGCTCGTCGCCTTCGGTGCGGACGCGGCTCCGGTCTTCCGGCAAGGCCTCGTCTCGCATGACGAGACGATCCGGGTCGCCTCCTGCTTCGGAATCGCCGCTGCGCTTGCACCCGAGCCCGCGAGGACGTTGCTCGCGACGATGCTCGACGATCGTGCAGCGTCTGTGCGATCGGCCGCACTCGCGGCGCTCGGCAGGATCGGCGGCATGGAGGTCCCCGCAGAGCTCGCCCGCCTCACGCGTGACGAGGAACGCTCGGTCCGGCGGGCCGCGGCGACTTCCCTCGGCGCTTACGACGACGAGCGGGCGCTCGAGACCCTGCTCGGAGTCCTGCGTGACCCGGACCGCGATACGGTGATCCGCGCAGGTGAGTCGCTTCTGCGCCTGGGCCGGCTGCCGGACGTCGGCGCTGAGGCGCGGTCTGCAATCGCGGCTCGCGACGACTGGCCGCTCGAGCGCGCGCGCACGCTCGACTCGTTGGGGGCGGTGTGAGCCAGACGCTCGTCGACCTGTTCGCGATCGTCTCCCTCGCGATCTTCGTCGTCTTCCTGATCTACAACCTGTTCACGCTCGCACTGATCGCGTTCTCCGCACACGAGGTGACGCTGCTGAAGGAAGAGCGCGGCGACCTCTTCCGCCCCACGCGCGAGCGCCCGCTCCGGCCAGGGATCAGCGTGCTCGCCGCCGCCTACAACGAGCGGCCGGTCATCCTCTCGAGCGTGCGCTCGCTGCTCGCCTCCGACTACGACCCGCTGGAGGTGGTGGTTGTCGACGACGGTTCCACCGATGGGACGTTCGAGGCCTTGCACGAGGCCTTCGACCTGGTCCCGCTCCCCGTTGGAGACCGCTTCCAGCTCGAGACGGAGCAGATCGAGGCGCTCTACGTCTCGCGAACGGATCCGCGCCTGCGGGTCGCGCGCAAGCAGAACGGCGGCCGCTCGGACGCACTGAACGCCGGTTTCAACCTCGCCTACCAGGAGTTGGTTGCCACCGTCGACGCCGACTCGCTCTTGGACCGCGATGCGCTTGCGCGAATCGTCGAGGTGTTCGCTGCGGACCCCGACCGGGTGATCGCTGTTGGCGGGACGATCCGGATCGCCAACGGTGCGGTGATCGAGAACGGGATCGTCACGTTGCCGCGGGTACCGGTGCGGGGAACGCAGGCCTCGCAGGTCGGCGAGTACCTTCGTGGGTTTCTCGGCGCGCGGATCGCCTGGGCTGCGATGAACGGGCTGCTGATCATCTCCGGCGCCTTCGGCGTCTTTCGCCGCGACTTGTTCCGGGCGGTCGGCGGCCTCTCGCGCGCAACGATGGGTGAGGACATGGAGCTGGTGATGCGCATGCACCAGTGGCTGCGTCCCGACCACCCTGAGCTGCGGATCGCTTTCGCGCCCGACGCCACCTCGTGGACGGAGGTGCCGTCGGGTTTGGGACCGCTGCGCGGGCAGCGCGTTCGCTGGCACATAGGCCTGCTCGACAACCTGCGCCTGCACAAGCCGCTTTGGCGCTGGCGATACGGCGCGCTCGCAACGTTGGCGCTCCCGTACACGCTGGCGTTCGAGGTGATCGCGCCGCTCTTGCAAGTGGCCGGGTACGCGATCCTCATCGTTCTGCTCGTTTTCCACCAGGTTGCCTTCGAGTACGCAATCGCCTTCCTCATCGGCGTGCTCTTGTTCGGCCAGTTGCAGACGGCGGGCGCGATCCTGATCGAGGAGATCGGCTTCGAGCGTTACCGCACCCGCGACCTCTTTTGGATCGGCGGCTGGGGATTGCTCGAGACGTTCTGGTACCGGCCGCTCACCGCGCTCTGGCGTGCCTGGGCGACTTTGCTCTGGCTGACCGGCACGCGGGCGAGCTGGGGAACGATCCCGCGCGGGGAGGCGTTGGGGGAGCAGCCGGGCGAGGTCTCGCGGGCGCCCGAACCCGCTCCGCTGTCGCGCTAGGCCGACTCCTGCGCCATCGACAACAAGCTCGTAACCGTCGTCCAGTTTCGTGCCGTCGCCGTCATCCCGAGCTCCTTCCCTGCCAGGAACGTCCAGAGCCGCGACCGGGCGATCGTGCGGGGATGCCACGCGTAGATCTCGCGACCGATCGCGACCACGCGCTCGTCGGGAGCGGCGGCTTCTTCGACGCGGCGGATGACGTCGCGTGTCGGCTTCGTGTCGAGGAAGGTGACTTGGTAGCGCTTGGGGTCCGTCGCCACGTCACGTAGTGGGTTCCGCTCGACGATCTTTGCGAGCTGTGCGCGCGTGCGCACGACGACTGGGACCTCCAGGCGGAAGCGCTCTTCGATCAGGCGCTGGCACATGCGCCGGACGTCTTCTGCTTTCGTCCCGCCGGAGAGCAGGACGTTCCCGCTCTGCAAGTACGTGCGCACGTCTTCCAAGCCCGCATCGGTCAGGACGTCGCGCAAATCGGGCATCGAGATGCGGTTGCGCGAGCCGAGATTGATCCCGCGTAGCAAGAGGATGTGTTGCGTCAACGGGCTCGATTCTCCACTAACTCGCGCAGGTCAATCGATCTCGCCGGCTCGACAGTCGCAGGCTGCGTTCCTACGCCGTCTGGGCGAAGGAGGCGCAATCGTGATCCAATGGGTCGTCGCCAACGAGATCGCGGGGCTCTACGCGGCGGGTGTGTGGCGGCTCGCGCGCCACATCAGGGCTAGATCGTCTTGAACTGCTCGAAGGGTTGTCGGCACGCGTTGCAGTAGCGCAGCGATCTGCACGGCGTCGGACCGAAGATGTTGTCGAGCTGCGTGTCTGTCGAGCCGCAGTACGGACAGCGGAAGATCGCGCCGCTCAGCTGGACGAGATTCGTCGCGCTGCGCGGCGTCGGTGGCGCAAACCCGGACGCGCGCAGCTTTTCTCGCCCCTCGGGCGTGATCTTGTCCGTCGACCACGAGTCGTCGAGGATCACGCGGACGTCGGGTTCGGCGCCGAGCTCGCGCACCTTCTCCGCGATCGCATCGCGCATCACTTCCAGCGCAGGGCACCCGAGGAACGTGGGCGTGAACTCGATCCGCACGCTTCCGTTCGCGACGGCGACCTCGCGGATGACGCCGAGGTCGACGACGGAGATGACCGGAATCTCCGGATCGGGGATCTCGGCAAGCGCGCCCCAGACCTGTGCGGTCGTTACCACCTCGTCCCGGCCGGTTGCGAGCGGCGTACGACCGTCATCTCCTCCCACAGTTCGGTCAGCTCCGGGCTGTGCGCCTCGCGGTCGGCATCCAGCAGTGGCCGGAGCTCTTCGAGCGCGGCCGTGTAGCGGGCCTCGTCGCTCAGACGCTCGTGCCACATCTGCGCGTGCATGCGGTGGTACGACTCTTCGCGGTCGATCTTCGCCGCCAGGCCGGCGATCTCGGGATCGTCTGAGGTCTTCAACCGCTCGAGGCGTCTGGCGTCTGCTTCTTCGTAGAGGTAGTGGCGGGCAATTGTCCGCTCCCACTCCGGGAGCCTGAGCTCGACGAGCCGCGCACAGCGGTACTCGTCGGGCGCACGATCGAACGCGAGCTCGTCGGCCGTCGTGCCGCGCTCGCGCGCGACTAGCTCGTAGAGGGCGCGCGCGTGGCCGATCTCGTTCTGTGCGATCGAGGAGAACGCGACGTCCTCTTCCAAGAAGGGGGCGATGCCGGTCCACTCGGAATCGCGCCAGCCGATGATCAACTCGTCGTCAGCGATTTCGAGCAACGAGCGCTCGTCCTGCTCGTTCACGCGCCTCCTTCAGCTTCTCCCTCAGCGAGTACCCGTCGACTCGGTGGTAGTTGCGGTTCAGCTCGTCGACGAAGTCTTCGACCTCGAAGATCGCTTCGCGTGGGACGACCCAGAGCGATGTCGATTCGCCTCGGCGTCCGTACTGCTCGCGTGCGTACACGTCCGCGAATTCGTTGTTCGGTGCCTCGACCGCGCCGGCGTGCTGGAAGGGCTGGCCCTTCCGTTCCTGACGAAAGACCTCGTAGATCAAGCCGCTCGTTCGAGCAGAACGCTGCGAACCCACGCCGAGTTCTCGCGCGCGCGGCGGCGCAGGTCGAGCCGGTCCAGCGTCCTCGGCCCGTGGCCGGTGACGACGTGGCGCAGCTCGTCCCAGTCGGGCTCCGTGTACTCCCAGACGCCGTCATCGCGCTTGCGGAGCTTCGGGTCGGGGACGGTCAGCCCAAGCTCCCAGATCTGCGGAACGTAGCCGTCGAGGAACTGCTGCCGAGCCTCTTCGTTCCCCTGCGACTTGATCCGCCAGATGTACATCGGGTCCTCGTCCTTCGGGATCGGATTGCCGTGGAACTGCATCAGCGGTCCCCACCAGCGCGTGACGGCCTCCTGCACGAGCTCGCGCTGCTCGTCGGTGCCGTTCATCATCGTCAGCACGACGTCGCGCCCGTGCAGGATGTGGAACGATTCCTCCCAGCAGATCTTCTTCATGATCCGCGCGTACGGCGCGTACGAGCACTTCAGCAGCGCCTTCTGCGAGATGATCGCCGCCGCGTCGACGAGCCAGGCGATCGCGCCGACGTCGCCCCACGTCTTGGTCGGGTAATGGAAGACGTTGTGGAACTTCGCCTTGCCGGAGATGAGGTCGGCGAGGCACTGCTCGCGCGGCTTGCCGAGATCCTCCACGACGCGGTAGATCAGCTGGGAGTGACCGACCTCGTCCTGGACCTTCGCCGTCAGCGCGAGCTTCCGCTGCAACGTGGGCGCGCGGAGGATCCACTCGCGCTCGGGCAGGACGCCCATCAGCTCCGAGTTGCCGTGCATCTCGATGAACTTGATGAGCTTCGCCCGGTAGTCGTCGGGCATCCAGTCGGTCAGCTCCACCTGGCCGCCGGACTGGACGTACTCGAGAAATTCCTGCTCTCGTGGGCTCATATCGCGCTCCAACCGAACGATCGTTAGGGTTGCAGTCTAATGGCTGAGCCGCTGGTCGGTCTGCTGCATCCCGGCGAGATGGGATCGGCTGTCGGTGTGGAACTCCGCCGACGCGGCGTGACGGTCTTCTGGGTATCGGCCGGGCGGTCGGAGTCGACGCGGCGCCGCGCAGAGGCAGCAGGCCTCGAGGATGCCGGCAGCATCGACGAGCTCTTGCGGCGCAGCGACGTCATCCTCTCCGTTTGTCCGCCGCATGCCGCGATCGAGGTTGCGGGTTCGCTTGCCGGCTTCGAGGGGACCTTCGTGGACGCGAACGCGATTGCGCCGGCGACGATGCGCACGATTGCGGAGCTCGTCGGCGAGCGCTGTGTCGACGGCGGCATCATCGGCCCGCCCCCGCGGCCTCCTGCGACGACGCACCTCTATCTCTCCGGCTCCGAGGCAGAATCGGTTGCCGGCCTCTTCGCGGGGACTGCGGTCGACGCCCGCGTCCTATCGGCGGAAATCGGCGACGCGTCCGCGGTGAAGCTCGCCTACGCGGCGTGGACGAAGGGAACAGCCGCGCTGCTGCTGGCGATCCAAGCGTTAGCCCGAGCGGAGAACGTCGAGGACGCGCTGCTGTTCGAGTGGAACGAGTCCATTCCGCAGCTTCCCGATCGTGCGCGGCAGGCGCAGCGCTCGGCGGACGCCAAAGGCTGGCGCTGGGTCGGCGAGATGGAGGAGATCGCGGCGGCATTCGCGGCGCACGATCTGCCTGACGGTTTTCATCGAGCGGCCGCCGAGATCTTCCGCAACGTGTCAACACTCCGGTAATGGCAACCAGGCGTTCCGAGCTGACGCGCCAGGCCGCACGACTCTTCGCCGAGAAGGGTTACCACGGGACGTCGATCGGCGATCTCGCCGAGGCGATGGGCGTGCAGAAGGGCTCGCTCTACGCACACATCACCTCCAA
>JBKPJA010000032.1:0-5622 GCA_046730515.1 Actinomycetota bacterium
GATCATCGTCGAACCGCGCGCGCCGCTGCCGCCCGCGCAAAAGCAATACGTGCTCGTCGCCAGCGAGTGGTACCTCGACTCGCCTGGCTTCCCTCGGCCCGCGAGCATCGACATGACCATGGCGCAGTCGATGATGCCCGATTGGGCGACGTGGAGCGGCTAAGCCGCTCAGTACGTGACGCATCCGCTCGTCGCGCAGCCGGGCGAAACGGTTCGCTTCTGGGTCGTCGATGCCGGCCCGAGCCTGAACACGGACTTCCACGTCGTCGGCACGCTGCTCGATCGCGCTTGGGTCAACAGTGACATGACCCAGTACGAGCGGAACGTGCAGACGGCGCTCGTTCCTGCCGGTGGCGGCGCCGTCTTCGACGTCAAGATCGACAAGCCCGGCCTCTATCCGTTCGTCAGCCACTCGTTCGCGGCCGTCGATCTCGGCCAGGTGGGACTGCTGAAGGTCGGGAACGTGGCGGGGACGATGAGCCACTAGAGCCGCGGTTCAGCCGGGAAGCTGTCGCTGCTCGTCCCTCAGTCGGTCGATGACTTCGGCGTAGTCGCCGCGCACGTGATGCGGCACGCGCCACACGTCGACCGTGGCGAAGCAGCCGAGGATGTGAACGTGAATCGTCGGCGCGCCCACGTGGGCGAGATCGCGACCCCATTCCCGCCGCCGGCCGAAGACGGTAATTCCTGCAACGTCGACGTTGACGCCTTCGGGCACGTAGACGTCCACGTTGCCGAACCCGACGAGCACGGTCACGGTCGTTTCCGGCTCGTCGATCTCAGCCTCGCGAAGGTCGAGGTCGAGATCCGCGAAGACAGAGACCGCGAGCGACCGCCCATGGAGTCTCAAGCGGCCGCGGCGTTCGACGTCCCCGAAGAACGCCGTAGTGATCCGGGTCGCCCTTCTGCGCAGAACGGGCTCGGGGAGGCGTTCGCGAGCCTTGACGAGCTCCGCTCCGGTTCGGGCTCCGTAGGCGATGTCGACACGCTCGGTGAACTCGTCGAGCGTCAGTCGTCCGGCGAGCAGATGCTCGCGTAGGGAGAGCACCATCTGCTCTCGCTCGGCGTCGGAGACTCGATCGGAAAGCTCGTCCACCGCTAGCGGGGGATCGGCACGAGGCGCCGTAACCGGCGCCGCTCCGCGGGCAGATAGAAACCGAGCGGCAAGAGCACGAGCGGGTACGCGAGCGACAGGGCCAGCGCAACCGGCAGCGGCGCATGCACTGCTTTCCCCAAGACCGTCAGTGCGACCGCTGCGGCGACCAGCGTCGTCACACGGCGCCACTGGTACGGAACCGGGTACCAGTGCTGCGCGTTCCACGTCATCAGCAGGAACATAACTGTGTACGCGGCGACCGTCGAGATCGCCGCGCCGATCATCCCGTACGGCGGGATCAGCGCGAAGTTGAGCCCGATGTTCAGCGCGGCTGCGACGCCGGTGATGATCCAGTTGAACTGTGTCCGTCGCACTCGTCCGATGCCGACCGCCATCACGGTGTAGGCCGCGTATGCCGTCGACGCAAAGCAGAGGAGGGACACGACGCGCGCTCCGGCGTAGAACCGCGGCGTCGTCAGCACGCGCACGATCCACGGGGCGAGCAGTCCGAGGCCGACGGTGACCCAGAGACAGATGAAGAGCAGGTACGTCAGCACGAAGCCGTACGTTCGCCGCGCCTGGCGGTCGTCCTCGATCGAGTACGCAAACGCGGGCCACGCGGTGCGAAATGCCGTGAAGAGGAAGACGATCACGCTGGAGATGCGCACGCCGATCGAGTAGAGGCCCGTCTCGCCTGCGCCGGAGATCGTGTTGAGAAAGAGCCGGTCGATGAAGTTGATCGCCCACAACGCAAGTCCCGAGGGAACGAGCGGCATTCCGAACTTCTGCATCTGCCGGTAGAGGTCGCGATCGAACTGCAGACCGAGCTGGTAACGGCGGTGCGCAAGCAGCACGAGGTAGACCGCCAGCGTTCCGGTGAAGTTGCCGACGATCACGCCGACCGCGCCCTTGTGCCAGACGGCGACGAGCAGGACGGTCGCACCGATCGTGATCAGGACGTTCGCCAGTGAGGCCAGCGCGAACTGCACCGAGCGCTCCTCGACACGGAAGAGCGACGTCAGCTGCTCGTAGTTCATCTGCGCCCAGAGCCCGATGAAGGCGGCGCGGACGAGCCCGGGAGTCATCCCATTCAGCGCGTGTGAGATCGGATCTGCGAGCAGAAAGCCGGCGACGAGTCCCGCGGTCGCGGTCGTCATCGTGAACCAGAACGACGTGCGCACGACCGCGATGCGTTCCTCGTCTGTCTCCGCCGCGAAGTAAAAACGGAAGAAGGCCACCGAGATCCCTGCGCGCAGGAGGATCACGAGCACCGTCGTGAGTGCAATGAGCGTCTCGATCGCGCCGTAGTTGGCCCGCGTCAGGTAGTGCGTGTAGAGCGGCAGCAGAAGGACTGCGAGGATGCGCGAGACGAGCCCGCCGACGCCGTAGACGACGGAGTGCCGGCCGAGACGCTTCAGCTCCGCCGCGAGGTTCATGAGCGGAGCGCGCTGCCCTTCACGCGCAGGATGCTACCGTCGGCGTCTGTGAGCATCCCCGAGCGCATCGAACGTCGTGCGCGCTGGGTGCTCGATTCGATCGGCGCGACCGAGCTCGGGTTCGGCGACGACGTGCCGTACCACGAGGATGCGTGGGACGCCGTCGAACGGCTCGAGTATCCGGACGCGGACGAGCTCGCGGAAGCGTTCTTCCACCTCGCGAGGTTGGAAGAGGTGCGTGGTGACCGCGACGTCCACGGCCGCTACCGCGCGGCGTGGTCGTGGCTCGATCCGCTCGACCCGCCGCTCGAGCGGCTGCGCGCGCGGCTCGGGGTCGAGCCCCAGCGCTGGGACGGCGCGCGCTTCGCGGTCGCGCTCACACACGATGTGGACACGCCGTGGCGCTGGACGCCGATCGGCATTCGCGGCGCCGCGGCGCGCATGAAGGCGGATGTCCTGCATGCGCGCCTCAGCGATGCAGTCCGTGAGGCGAAGGGACTCATCCGTGTACCGGTTCATCGGCGACGCGGAACGGATCCGAACTGGCGCTTCAGGGAAATCATCTCCGAGTCGAAGCGGCTCGGAGCAACCGGCATGACGTTCTACGTTCTCGCCGGTCACCGCGATCCGCACGATGGTTCCGCGCCGGAGGTGTACGACGAGCTGCGCTCACGGCTGGTCGAGGAGCTCTCGGGCGCTGAGATCGGTTTGCACGCCTCGTACACAGCCGCCGACGATCCAGGGCAGATCGAGAGGGAGCTCCGAGTGTTGCGCGGTCTCGGCGCGAGGGTGACGGGCAACCGCTATCACTACCTGCGCGTCGACCCGCACAGAAACCTGCGCGATATCGAGTCCGCCGACCTGCGCTACGACACAACGCTCGGCTTCCCCGACGCGGTCGGCTTTCGCGCGGGAATCGCGCGACCGTTCCGTCCATGGGACGTCGACCGCGATGCACCGATGGATCTCGTCGAGGTTCCGCTCGCGGTAATGGACGCGACCTTCGACCGTCGCTACCTCAACCTCTCGGCGCGCAAAGCGTGGCCGCAGATGGAAGGACTGCTGGATTGGGCGGCGGCGAACGGAGCGGCGTTCGCGATCCTGTGGCATCCGGACCGCTTCGATCCGCCCACCTCCGGCGGTTGGGACCGGCTGTATTACCGAATGCTCGACGCGATCAGGGAACGCGGAGGTGTCTGCGTCTCCGCCGCGGAGTTGGCGTCTCGGGCTTAGCAGGACCTGCCGTGCACGAGCCATGTCCATCTCCGGCACTGCCCGGGGACCCTTGCAGTAGACGGCGTGGGCGGCGGTCGCGTTTAACGTCGACAGTCGAGGAGCTGCGGGGCTGATCAGACGGGTCGCAACAAGCCACGTCTTGGGGTCAGACCCATGCCGTGAATGTTGCAAAGAAGGACCGGTCTGAAACGGAGGCGGCGGACCTGTCGCTCGAAGGAGGGCTAGCTCCCGACCGGGGATGCGGGCGGTTCGTCTCTCGGGAGCTCGTCCCACTCGACCTGATCGAAGTAACGCAGCGCGCGGCGTGTTGGACGCACACGCGCGGCGAGCGCTCCGAGCTCCTCGTCGGAGATCTCGCCGAGCGCGTGCTTGATGCCGAGATAGGGGAGATTCAAGTCGTCCTGATACACGATCGTCGAGATGCGCGGATTCACCTCGATCACGTGCTCGCCGACGAGCTGGATGTTGAAGAAGTGCTCGATGCCGAGCTCCGCGACAATCCGTCCGGCGACTTCCATCAGTCCCGGATCCCGCAGCGTGCGGAAGTACATAGCGAGCCCCGCGCGCATCGACTCTCGCGTCTTCGGATGACCGAGCACGATCCGACCGCCTCGCGCGATGCCGTCGACCGTTCGCTCGGGGCCCTGCGCCAGCTCCATCACGAGCAGCTCCGGCCCGCCGTCCTCGGGGAGAACGTCGAGCGCCTCCGTCAAGCGCATCGCGACGCTGCCGGGCCGCTCCTCGAGCAGCTGCTTCGTTCGGTCGATCGTCGCGTCGAGCACCCGGAATCCACGTGAACCGGAAGAGAACACGGGCTTGAAGCACACGGGTCGTTCTGGATAGCCGAGCTCCTGCGCCGCGTCGCGCAAGGCCCGCCCGCCGGTGACGCGTCGCGACGCCGGCGCGCGCACGCCGATGCGCTCAAGCAGCGCATACATCTCCGCTTTGTCGTTCGCGCGGCGAACCGTGTCGGGTGGCGAGACGAGCACCGCGATCCCCTCGGTCTGGAATCGCTCGCGCGTCTCCGCGAGCCTGAGGAGGTCGAAGGACGACTGCGGCAGAACCGCGTCGACCTGTTCCTGTTGCGCGATCCCGAGCACGGCGTCCGCGAATGCCGGATCGCCGCCGGGCGGAACGACGTAGAACACGTCGCAGTAGTGGCGTCCGATCGCCTGCGGGGACATGTCCGTACCGACCAGGCGCACGCGGCGCTCGCCGTTCAGGCGCAGCGCGCGCAGGAGCGCCGCCGTCCCTGGCGCACCCGACGCCGTCACGAGCACGGTGATCAAGCTCACCAGACCTCGACGTCGAGGAGCCGTGCCGCGGCCTCGGCGCGGTCGAGCGCCTCGAGGTTCGTGTCGCCGGTGGCGATCACGTAGCCGCGTCGGTCACCGTCGAGCCGCACGGGGTTGATCGTCTCACTCACGGCGAGGTACGTGTCGACATCGACCACGCCGGGAAAGGCCCTTACCTTTTCGAGCGAGCCGATCCGGCGGACGGTGCCCGTGGGGAGCGGCCCGGGTTCCGCGGTCAGGAAGTGGATCGCGAGCGGCTTGACGTAACGCGGGCTCACGAGCTCGTCGTCAACGGGCTCACCGAGCGCCTGCTTGAGCGCGATGTCGAGCAGGTCGACGCCGACGCCCAGCTTGACGAGCTGGTCCATCTGTCCGCCGGGGATCCGGGCCGCCGCTTCGATCAGCCGGACACCGTCCCCGGAGACGAGCAGCTGCGGATACGCGATCCCGTCCTGAAGGCCGAGCGCGTGCACCGTCTCGATCGCCGCCTCCTCGAGCTCCTCGAGCGGCTGCCCGGCGACCGTGGACGGGAAGACGTGCGCGAGCGCAACGCCGAAGC
>JBKPJA010000033.1:0-3812 GCA_046730515.1 Actinomycetota bacterium
TCGACGCGCTCGCCGCACTCGGGCTCGGAGCGGAGGAAGCGATCGCCTTCGAGGACTCCCCGAACGGCGTCACCGCCGCGAAGGCCGCGGGGATCTACTGCGTCGCGGTGCCGAACCCGATCACGGCGACGCTCGCGTTCGCCGATGCGGATGTGATGCTGGAGTCGTTCGCGGATCTTCCGCTGCCACAGTTGTTGGAGCGTGTTGAAGCCGACGCTTGATCTTCGGCTCGTCGGCCGAGGCGGGGAGCCTGTCGACTTCGCGCGGACAATCGTTTCGCACGGAGTCGCCGAGCTCCCGCCAAACCGAGTCGATCTCGAGGCTCGGACGCTCGAGACGACGGTGCGGGTCCCCCGAGGCGCTCGAACCATTCGGATCTCCGAGTCGAAAGGACGCGCGAATGTCGAACTCGTCGCCGGGCGCAACAGCGAAACGGTTACGGGTTCGCTCGAGTCGACTCTGCGTCACATGCTCCGCCTCGACGAGGATCTCTCCAAGTTCTACGAGCTCTGCCGAGAGGATGCGGAGCTTGGATGGTGTGCAACGGGTGCAGGCCGAATGCTGCGCAGCCCCACCGTCTTCGACGACGTCGTCAAAACAATTTGCACCACGAACACGGCGTGGTCGGGAACACGAAAGATGACGTCCGCGCTCGTCGACAATCTCGGAGTCGTTGCGCCCGGCGGTGCGCGCGCATTCCCAACTCCCGAGGCGATGGCAGAGGTGGACGGAACCTTCTACCGCGAGATCATCCGGGCCGGGTACCGCGGTCCGTACCTGCGACAGCTCGCCACGGACGTTGCCGAAGGACGGCTCGACCTCGAAGCACTCAACGATCCGGAACTGCCGGACGAGGAGGTTGGAGCGCGACTGCTCGCGCTGCCGGGGGTCGGTCCCTATGCCGCGGCGCATGTCATGCTGACCTCACTCGGCCGCTATTCGCTGCTCGTGCTCGACTCGTGGACGCGCCCCACCTACCGCAAGCTCTCGGGTGCACGCGGAGCGATCAAAGACACGACGATCGAGCGACGCTTCCGTCGCTACGGAGACTGGGCCGGCCTCGCGTTCTGGCTCTATCTAACGCGCAGCTGGGTCGAAGAAGGACTCCCTGTGTAGTTACGCTGCGCGCGGAGCGGCCGGGCCCGGTGGCCCGACTGGTCTTCAAAACCAGTGAGCCGTAGAAGCCCTACGGTGGGCAGGTTCGACTCCTGTGCCGCTCCGTAACCGCCGAAGCGCCTGCACGCCCGAACTTGTGGCCGAACTTCCTCGCCTCCGTGAGCTCGGCCTCTTCCCGGAACGTCTCGCCGGCCAGGTCGAAAGCAGAGCCGCCAAGACACGTCGATCCTCGACATGGAGTTCTAGTGGTCTGGATCCCAGCTGCGTGACGAGTCTTGCCGCGCGTACTAGCCGATTCATTAAGGAGACGCGGCAGGGGTGCCGATGGACCGCCAAATGGGGCCTCGATCCAGCCTCGCGGTCGGCACGGCCGTTACCGGCCTACTGATCGCGCTGACGGCCTCACTTTCATTGTCGGCGCCGGGAGCACGGACGGCCGGCATCACCCCGAGCTCACTCGCTGGCGTCGGCATCGGGGCTACGCAGGCTCAGGTTCGCAAGCGCTGGGGATCCCCGCAGCGGATCAGCCGTCAGCGCCTACGCAGCGGCGAAGTCGAGTACGTCTATCAGGCCTCGCTCTTCGGCTCGGCCGGTTTCGTCGTCTTCCAACGCGGCCGCTCGGTTCACGTCAGCATCACAGTCGCTGGCTTTCTCTGCACGAGCAAAGGCGATTGCGCAGGCACGACGATCGCCGAATTCCGCCGTCACTGGCCGAAGGCGAGGAAGGCGGGACCAGGCATCTACACACTGCCGGCCGCGCGCGCCGGCTACGTACTCATGTTCCTGTTCGAACCGTACGACGGGCTCCAGCTCGTCGACCTGATCACACCCGCCGATCTCGCCCACTGCGTGATCGAGGGCGGTACCTGCTGAGCCACGCGGGAGGCGCCCGCTACAGCTCAAGGCAGAGGCTCGGGCTCAGGCCGACGCCTGCCTAGCTCTAGGAGCCGATCTGCACCGGTTCCGCAGACCGATAGCCCAAGCGCGCGGGCGTTCGGCTCGGCGCCCGGCCCGTCGCATCCCGGGGAGCGGCAACGGGCTACCGCCGAAGAGGTGGCTGACGCCGTGCGACAGGACTCGCACGGCTTCGTGGAACGCGTCCTGCGGAGTGACGGCGCGAACGAGAAGCGCGACGAGTTGTGACACAAGGATTGAGTCAGGTATTACCACCACTCAGCAGTCACCGGCGGGATGCTCCCTGCTTAACGCAGTCGCTGGATGGCGCGAAGCTGCTGCACGCGATCGCGGTCTTTCTCTCGACGCGGGACGGTGAGTGTCGCGAGCAGGTCATCGATAGCTTCGACCCACACTTTCTGACCCTTCACGCTGAGCATGACTGCGCGCCCAATGAGTTCCTCGTAGGAGCCGCTGACCTCGGGCACGATGTCGATTGCCCCGTATTTCGACTGAAGCAGGTAATCAAACGACTCCGGATCTGCAGGGTCTGGCTGCCAGGCCGACCGGGCGGCGAAGTCCTGCGGCGTGGGCGCCCTCTCCACCCAGCGGCGCTCTCCATCCGCCTCGATCTCCCATTGCCCGAATTTCCCATCCGGGTCCTGGCGGGCGTCGATGATCTTGAGTACATGTGCGAGACGCGCCAGGTTCTCGCGGTCGAGCGCTGGCGTGATGTCGAGATCGCCCGGCTCCACTCCTACTCCGTGCAACATGGCCGCAGCCGAACCTGTGACGAGGTACTCGACGTGATGTTCATTGAGGACCTTGAGCAGCAACGGGACGTTAGGCGGCTCGCGGCTCAAACCAACCGCCCTCCGAGGTCCTCCACGCTGAGATGGTATTGCGATCGCGGACGAGGGGGACTCCAGCTTCGGCCCGCCGATCGTCTCTCTCACCGGCCTGCCGGGTATTACCGCTACTCGGTAGCAGGTTCGACTCCTGTGCCGCTCCGTTACGCGACCTCGGGCGGCGGTCGTTTGGATCTACACGACCGCCGCCCGTTGAAGCGACGTGACCCTCGCGTTAGTCGACGCGAGCGGCCTGCTGTTCGGTCTCTGCGTCTGCGATCGCGATTGCAAGACCGGTCGCGCGGACGATCTTGCCCGCCGCGGACGCGACGCGCGCGGTGCCGACGACGGGAGCGATCCCGATCAGCACTTGCTCGACGTCGTCTCCCTCGACGCCGACCTCGCCGCCCAGGGCGATGTTCGTCAGATACGAGATCGGCGGCGCATCGACGGATGCAAGCGCGGCGAGACGTACGAGCATCCGCGTCTTGGGGTCGAGACTCGATCGCGCGATCGACGCCTCGGTCATCTCCGCGAGCGTGTCGAGGACAGGCGTATCGGCCTGTGTACTGCTCATTCGATTGCCTCCTTCCGGTGTCACGTCGGTTGCACCGCTCGTTCTCACAGACGTCCGGGTGCCCGGCCTCGTCTCCTTCGGGTGATCCGACCGGTGCGCTGTGCCGACCTGCGCGGGCCTAGGGGTGAGCCGTGGCTGACCACGGTGGGCAGGCTCAACTCCAGTGCCGCCGAGACCTAGCTCGTGACGAGAGCTCTCGGCTATGAAAACGTTCGGTTTCGCTTACTTGCTGTGGCCCTGGCCCGGATTCGGACCTCCGTGACCGGGATTTGCGTCCCCGTGACCGGGATTTGGCCCCCCGTGGCCAGGAGTGCTCGGGCGGCGACTGTTGCCGTTGTTCGTCGAGGTAGTGGTCGTCGATGTAGTGGTCGTCGTGC
>JBKPJA010000034.1:0-31295 GCA_046730515.1 Actinomycetota bacterium
GGCGCGACCCGTCAGCCCGAGCACCGCCAGCGCGAGAAACGTCAGCGGGACGAAGGAGAGCAACGCGAAGTAAGCGATCATCGCGGCGAGGTGCGTTCCGCGGTCGGCGAAGAACTTCCGCCAGAGATCGCGTCTGCGAACACGCATGCGCGGAGTTTCTATGCTGTGCCAGATGGACGCCCAGCAGGCGATTGCCGATCTGACGGAGATCTCGTCCCAGATTCAGGCTGCTGTCGTCTTCGACGACAAAGGCAAGGTCGCCGGCTCGACCTTCGCGGACGCAGCCCGTGCCGCGGAGCTCGCGGGCGCAGCGGCCGATCTGCTCGAGCAGGCGGAGAGCGTCAAGCCCGGGGATGGTGCTCTGAGCCAGCTCGAGGCGGCTACCGCGGAGGGCAGCGTCTTCGTCGTGCGCGACGGGAAGACGCGCATCGCTGCGACTACGGCTCCAGAGCCGACAGTCGGCCTCGTTTTCTACGACCTGAAGAGTGCACTCCGGCAGGTCAAGCCTGAGCCAAGGCCGCGACGCCGGCCCGCTGCGGCAGCCAAGAAGACGACTGCTCCGCGAAAGAAGACAACCGCGCGCAAGAGGAAGCCCGATGCGTCGTAGCGCCGCCGCACTCCTCGGTGTCGCCGGCGGCATACTCGCCGGCGCGGCGTTCGTCCGACGCCGCACCGTGCGCCGCGAGCGCGTCGATCTCTACTACGACGACGGCTCGATGATCTCGCTCTCGAACGGCTCCCCCGACGCGGAGCGGCTCCTGCCGCTCGCCCGGGAAATCCTCCGTAAGAGTAGGTGACCCGGTGACACGCGACGAGCTGCGCGCCGCGCTGCGCGAGCACGCGTACCTCGAGGGCGATTTCCTTCTGCGCTCCGGTCAACGCTCCCGCTACTACCTGGACAAGTACCGGTTCGAGACGCAGCCAGAGCTGCTGTGCGAGCTGGGGCGACGAATCGTGTCGCTCGTGCGAGACCACGAACCGGGCGCCGTGCGGCTCGCAGCACCGGAGCTTGGCGCCGTCACGCTCGCGGCGGCCGCGTCACTCGAATCCGGGCTTCCGTTCCTGATCGTCCGCGGTGAGGCGAAGGAGTACGGGACGATGAACAGGATCGAGGGGGTGTTCGAGCGCGGCGAGCGGGTGTGCCTGATCGAGGACGTCGTCACCACTGCGGGCGCGCTGATCGAGACGCTCGAGGCCGTCCGCGAGGCGGGGTTGGAGGTCGGTACGGCGATCTGCGTGATCGATCGGGAGCAGGGGGGTGGTGAGGCGCTGGCGGACGAGTCGGTCGAGCTCAGGGCGATTTTCCGGGCCTCCGAGCTCGTCGAGACCCACAAAAGTGCCGCAAACCCGCATGGTTGAGCGGGTCCGGGCCGCCTGTTAGCCTCTTTTGCCGGATTTAACCGCGACCGACAGGAGGAGAGGGACTTGACGAAACAGGAGTTTGTGGATGCGTTTGCGTCGAGAGCCGGCCTGACACAGCGCGATGCGGCGCGGGCGGTCGATGCATTCCTCGACACGATCGAGGAGACGTTGACCCGGGGCGGAGAAGTGGCGTTCACCGGCTTCGGAAAGTTCTCGACCCAGCGCCGCGCAGCGCGGCAGGGCGTCAATCCCCGGAATCCAACGGAGAAGGTGACGATTCCGGCCGCCACGGTTCCGAAGTTTTCTGCGGGGAGCAAGCTGAAGGCTGCGGTCAAGGGCGGCGGGTAGGGCCCGTCCCTCCTGTGGTCTTCCGAGAGGGCCCCGTCGGGCCCTCTCGTCGTATCGGAGCACTAACCTCATGGAGATGGCGACGGTGGCCACGACGAACTTCGCGGACCGGCTCGCGGGGGCGGTCGAACGCAAGCGATCGCAGCTCGTGGTGGGGCTCGATCCACGCCCGGACGTGTTGCCGGTGGAGCTCCGCGGCGAGGCGCAGGAAGGGCGTGCAGGCGCCGCAAGAGCGTGTTCTCGCTTCTGCCAGGGACTGATCGACGCCGTCGCGCCCTATGTCGTAGCGATCAAACCGCAGGTGGCCTTCTTCGAGGCGCTCGGTGCGGACGGCATCGAGGCGTTCGAGGACGTCTGCGCATATGCGCGCGCTGCCGGATTGCAGGTGATCGCGGATTGCAAGCGGGGAGACGTCGGCTCGACCGCGCGTGCGTATGCGACCGCGTACCTCGAAGGCGATCCCCCGCTCGCCGACGCGCTCACTGTCAATCCCTACCTCGGCCGGGACTCGCTCGAGCCGTACATTGCCGCCTGTCGGCGTGACGGAGCCGGGATCTTCTGCGTCGTCAAATCCTCCAACGCGGGCAGTGCCGACGTGCAGGATCTCGCGCTCTCCGACGGACGCGCGGTCTGGCAGCAGGTCGCCGAGCTCGTCGCCGAGTGGGGCGCGGAGCTGGTCGGGGAGCACGGGCTCTCGGCTGTGGGGGCTGTCGTTGGCGCGACGCATCCGCGGGCGGTCGGCGAAGCGCGGCGGCTGATGCCGCAGTCCGTTCTGCTGTTGCCGGGCGTGGGCGCGCAGGGGGCGACTCCCGCCGACGTTGCGCGCGCGTTCACGAGCGGGCCGGCGAGTGCCCTCGTGAACGTGTCGCGGGCCGTGATCTACGCGTTCCGCGTTTCCGGGATGGACTGGCGAAGCGCTGCGGCGGCCGAGGCGTCGCGCTACGCGCGCGAGGTCTGGGCCGTCTCGGGCTGGTGAGAGATCGCCGCGAGCTGACGCGCTACGGCGTGCCGGCGGCGTTCCTCGCGGCAGTCACGATTGCGGTGCTCCTGATCAAGGCCGGACTGACCGGAGGCGGTGCGGCAACCACGACCACCGGCCGGGCGCAGCCGCCGACGACCACCACGACGACGCAGGTCAAGACCACGCAGCCGGCGGCCGCACAGCAGTACTACACGATCCAATCCGGCGACACGCTCGGCGCCATTGCGCTCCGCGAGCACACGACCGTCGACGACCTGGTGCGGATAAATCCAGGGATCGACCCGCTCAGCCTCCATACCGGTAGCCGCATCCGCGTCCATTAGGCTTGTCGTTCGTGGGGACGCGCTCGATCGTCGCGTGTCTGGCGGCACTCGCATTCGTTCCGGTCGCACACGCGAGTGTGCCGCCCGTCGATGCACGTGCGTATCTCGTCCAGGACGCGACGACCGGCGCAGTCCTTGCGCAGCACAACGCAACGGCGCGGGTTCCGATCGCGAGCTTGACGAAGCTGATGACGATTTTGATCGCATTGCAGAGCGGCGTCCACGTAAACGACGTCGTCACCGTGCAGAGAGCAGCCGCACAGGTCGGCGAGTCGACGATCCACCTGCATGCGGGCGAGCGAATCAGCATCGGAGATCTGCTCAAGGGCGCGCTGATCCAGAGCGCGAACGACGCTGCGGACGCCCTCGCCGACTACGTTGCCGACGGCAACCAGCCGAAGTTCGTCGGGATGATGAACGCGGAGGCTCGTCGCCTGCAGCTCACGGGAACGCACTTCGCCCGTCCGGACGGCCTCGACGCACCTCATCACTACTCGACCGCGCGGGACGTGACGAAGCTCGCGCAGATCGTGATGCGGTATCCGCTGGTCCGTGCGATCGTGCGCGAGCGCTCCGCGACGATCGTGGGCCGTGAACATCTGCACACGTGGAACGATCTGCTCGGCGTGTTTCGCGGACTGGACGGTGTCAAGACGGGACACACCGCCGGCGCGGGGTGGTGCGAAGCGGCGCATGTGAAGCGCGACGGGCTCGACGTGTACGCGACCATCCTGGGCAGCCCGACCCGCAACCAACGCAATGTCGATCTCGCAGCGCTCCTGCGTTGGGCGTTTGCCGTGGAGCGCCGGGCGTGGGTGATCGCGCCGGCCCACGTGTACCTGCGCGTTCCGAGCGGATACGGCCGCGGGGCGACCCCGCTTGTCGCGGCGGAAGGCGTCGTGCGGCCGGTGCGCATCGACCGGGCCCTGGTCGAGCGCGTTACTGCGCCCGACGTGGTCTCCCTGCCGGTGCACCGCGGCGAGCAGTTCGGCGAGGTGCGGATCTTCTCGGGCCGGCAGCTCGTTGCACGGCAACCGCTCGTGGCGGCGCGCTCGGCCTCGGCGCCGGGCGTGGCGGGCCGAGTCGGCTTCTACTTCCGGCACACGTTCTCGCACATCGGAGCTTGGCTGTGATTGTCACCGTCACTCTCAACGCCGGACTCGACCGCACACTGACCGTGCCGAACTTCCAGCTCGGCCACCGCCACCGTGCGTCGCAGGGCATGACGCTCGCAGGCGGCAAAGGCATCAATGTCGCGCGGGCGCTGAAGGAGCTGGGCGTACCCGTCGTCGCAACGGGGCTCGCGGGCGGCCGAACCGGGACACGCGTCGTCGAAGAGCTGACCGCCGAGGCGATCCTCAACGACTTCGTGCGGATCGCAGACGAGTCGCGCACGACGACCGCCGTCGTCGATCCGACCGCGCAGACCTACACGGAGATCAACGAGTGGGGACCGCACGTCGAGCCGGAAGAGCTGGCGATGCTGCTCGACAAGCTCGCGTATCTGTCGCAGGGTGCGGAGGCCGTCGTCTTCGCCGGGACCCTGCCGCGTGGGGTCGCGGACGGGTTCTTTGCCGAGGCGATCCGAGACCTCCACAGGCGCGGGGTACGTGCCGTGCTCGACTCCGAGGGCGAGCCGTTGCGGCTCGGGACCGAAGCGGAACCCTTCTTGGTGTCGCCGAACCAGCGCGAGGCGGAAAGCCTCGTCGGCCAGGAGTTTCGCGACGACGAGGACACGATGATGGCGCTCGAGGGCATCGCGAACCTCGGTGCGCGCAACGTCCTGATCACGTCCGAGTATGTGTGCTTCGGTCTCTTCCGGGAAGAGCGAAGGCGTGTGCTCTACCGCGCGGAAGCGCCGCGCATCGAGCCGGTCTCGGCGGTCGGTTCCGGGGATGTCCTGCTGGCTGCGTTCCTGGCGGCGCGGCTCGAGGAACGCCCGTTGGACGAAGCTCTACGCGAAGCCGTTGCGGCCGGCGCGGCGTCGACGCTCGAGGTCGGCGCGGGACGGTTCGATCCGCGCGAGGCGGCGCGGTTGCGCTCAAGCGTCCGCGTCGAGCAGCTCGAGCCGGTCGCGTCGTGAGCTAGTCCTCCTCGCGGTCGCGCTGGTCGCCGCGGCGTGCGGTGGGCACGCTCATCCGAGTTTGGTCGGCCACTACCTCGTCTACAGCCGTGGGTACGACACGGTCGCCGGCCCGACAGTCGTCCTAGCCCGCGCCGACGGATCCGGTGCACATGCGATCGCGCACGGACAACATGCAGTCCTTTCGCCCGACGGACGCTGGGTCGCCTTCGACGTTGATCACGGGGCGCGTTACAAGCTGTTGGTCGTCTCGACGCGAGGCGGTGCATCGCGTCCGCTAGGGCTCATCGACTCGTGGCCCACGTGGTCGCCGTCGGACAGCATCGTGACGTTCAAGGGCGACGAGCTCGTGTCGATCGACGTGCACGGGCACGTGACCGTACTGGAGGCGCGGCCCGGCACCGGCGACTGGAGCTTTTCACCGGACGGTCGTTGGGTCGCCTACGACTGGACTCCGGAAACGAGTGACAGGAGCGATCTGTATGTCGCGGACATGTCCGGCGGCGGCCGTCGCCTGGTGACGCACGACGGCGGCTTGCCCGTCTGGGGCACGCACTGGATTGCATTCCTCCGCACGAGCGGCGTCTGGCGCTCGCGGCCCAACGGCGCTGGTCTCCGGCTCGTCTTGCGGGCGCCCCGGTACCCCAATCCCTCCAACATCGTCGGCTACGCCCCGGTCGCTTGGGCACCCGACGACAAGAGGCTTCTCGCTCGGATCGTCACACCCCATGCGTGGGACGTCGGTATCCGCATCGACGTCGCGACTGGGCGGTTCACTCGGTTACACGGCTATCCCGTAGACCTTTCGAGCGACGGCCGATTCGCACTCGCGTTCGGCGGCCGAGCGACCGGCGGACCGGATGGCGGCCCGCAGCCGCCGGAGAAGATCTGGGCGCTGCCCTTCGGGCACGGCGGACGCCGGCGCCTGCTCGCGCGCGGGGACGTTTGCTGCCCGAGCTGGAACCGCTAAGAAGCGCCGTCGGAAGCCGTTGGTACCATCGTTCGATGGCGGGGCTGGAGCTTTCGCAGCGGGACTTCGACCGGCTCCTAGAGCTGGAGCGGAAGTTCGCCAAGGAGGGGCTCACGTTCGACGACGTCCTGCTCGTCCCCGCTGAGTCGCGGGTCCTGCCAAATGACGTTTCGACGCGCACGCGGCTAACGCGGCGCATCGAGCTTGCGATCCCGATCGTCTCCGCAGCGATGGACACGGTCACCGAGGCGCGGCTTGCGATCGCGCTCGCGCGCGAGGGCGGGATCGGCGTTTTGCACCGCAACCTGTCGATCGAGGCACAGGTCGCGGAGGTGGACAAGGTCAAGCGGTCGGAGGCCGGCATGATCGTCGAGCCGGTGACTCTCTCGCCCGGCGCGTCGGTCGCGCAGGCGCTCGAGCTCATGTCCACGTACCACATCAGCGGCGTGCCGATCACGAGCGAGGATGGAACGCTCGTCGGCATCCTCACCAACCGCGACCTGCGCTTCGCACCCGACGTCACGCAGCCGGTAAGTACGCTGATGACCGCGCGCGACCTCGTGACAGCGCCGGTCGGCACGACGTTGCGGGAGGCCGAGGAGATTCTCCACCGGCACAAGATCGAGAAGCTTCCCGTCGTCGACGCGGGCGGAAAGCTGCGCGGGCTGATCACCGTGAAGGACATCCAGAAGCGGATTCAGTTCCCCGACGCCACGAAGGACGAGAGGGGACGTCTGCGCGTCGCGGCGGCGGTCGGCGTCGGCAACGACGCATGGGACCGTGCGGGTGCGCTTGTGGACGCCGGTGTCGATGCCCTCGTCGTCGACACCGCGCACGGCCATAGCTCTGCGGTAGTGGAGATGGTGCGGCGCGTGAAGTCGGAGTGGGACATCGACGTCATCGCCGGGAACGTTGCTACGGCAGCCGCCGCCGAAGCGTTGATCGACGTCGGTGCCGATACCGTGAAGTGCGGCGTGGGCCCGGGCAGTATCTGCACGACGCGGGTCGTTGCCGGTGTCGGCGTTCCACAGGTGACTGCGATCTACGACTGTGCCGCGACCGCGGCGAAGCACGACGTGCCACTGATCGGGGACGGCGGGATGACGTCATCCGGCGACATTGCCAAGGCGATCGCCGCCGGCGCGGACGCGATCATGGCCGGCTCGCTGCTCGCCGGCACCGATGAAAGTCCGGGCGAGGTCGTTCTCCACCAGGGTGAGCGCTTCAAGGAGTACCGCGGCATGGGCTCGCTCGGCGCGATGCGCGCGCGCGGCTCGTCGCGGGACCGCTACTTCCAGGGCGACGTGGAGGACGTCGAGAAGCTCGTCCCCGAGGGAATCGAGGGACGCGTGCCCTACAAGGGCCCGCTCGCTGCGATCCTCCATCAGCTCGTCGGCGGCCTCCGCCAGGCGATGGGCTACTGCGGTGCGGCGACGATCGAGGAAATGAAGCAGGCGCAGTTCGTGCGCATCACGGCAGCGGGCTTGCACGAGTCCCATCCGCACGACGTGACGATCACCAAGGAGGCGCCGAACTATCGCCGCTGAAGTCCTGCCGCTTCCCGAGCGCGCTCCTGAAGAGCGGCCGGTGCTCGTGCTCGATCTCGGTGGACAGTACGCACAGCTGATCGCCCGCCGCGTGCGCGAGTGTCGCGTCTACTCGGAGCTCGTCGGACACACGATCACGGCGGAGCAAGTGCGCGCACGCAATCCGCACGCGGTCGTACTCTCGGGCGGCCCGGCGTCCGTGCACGCCGAGAACGCGCCGCGTATCGACCCGCGGATCTTCGAGCTCGGCATACCGACGCTCGGCATCTGTTACGGCATGCAGCTGATGGCGCAGGAGCTCGGGGGCAACGTCGAGCGCACCGGCGTCTCGGAGTTCGGCAAGACCGCGATGCGCGCGGAGGAGGCGCAGCTGCTTGCCGGTACGCCTCCCGAACAAACGGTGTGGATGTCGCATCGCGATTCAGTCACTGCGCCGCCGACGGGCGCGCGGGTCGTGGCCCAATCCCCGTCGACGCCGATCGCCGCGTTCGAAGATCCGGAGCGGCGGCTGTACGGCGTCCAGTTCCATCCGGAGGTCGTGCACACGCCGTACGGCACCAACGTCCTGAAGAACTTCCTCTACGAGATCGCGAACGCACCGCCCGCTTGGACACCTGCGGCGGTGATCGAGGAACAGGTCGAACGCATCCGGGCGCAGGTCGGGCGAGAGCGCGTCCTCTGTGCGTTGAGCGGGGGCGTCGACTCATCGGTTGCGGCACTACTCGTGTACAAGGCGGTGGGCGACCAGCTGACGTGTGTCTTCGTCGACCACGGGCTTCTGCGCGAGAACGAGGCCGAGCAGGTCGTCGAAACGTTCGGCGGCCACTTCCACGTGCCGCTCGTCCACGTGCAGGCTCAGGAGCGCTTCTTGTCACGACTCGTCGGCGTCGAAGATCCGGAAGAGAAACGCAAGATCGTCGGCGAGGAGTTCATCCGCGTCTTCGAGACAGAGGCGCGCAAGTTCGGAGACATCCGCTTCCTCGTGCAAGGAACGCTCTACTCCGACGTGGTCGAGTCGGGCGGCGCGGATGAGGGCGTCGCGGCGAAGATCAAATCCCATCACAACGTCGGTGGGTTGCCCGCGGACATGCGCATGGAGCTCGTCGAGCCGCTACGGCTGCTGTTCAAAGACGAGGTCCGTCGTGTCGGCGAAGAGCTCGGCATGCCGGAGCAAATGGTGTGGCGGCAGCCGTTTCCCGGCCCGGGCCTGGCGATCCGCATCATCGGAGAGGTAACGCCGGAGCGGCTCGAGATCCTGCGCGCGGCGGATGCGATCCTGCAGGACGAGATCCGCCGGGCCGGTCTCTACCGCGAGCTGTGGCAGTCGTTCGCAGTGTTGCCCGCGATCCGCTCGGTGGGCGTCCAGGGAGACGAGCGCACGTACGCGTATCCGATCGTGATCCGTGCCGTCACCTCGGAGGACGCAATGACCGCCGACTGGGCGCGCTTGCCCTACGACCTGCTCGAGACGATCTCGAGCCGAATGATCAACGAGATCCCCGGGGTAAACCGCGTCGCGCTCGACCTGAGCTCGAAACCGCCGGCGACGATCGAATGGGAGTGACAGCCATGTCCGCAACCGTGACTACAAGGGTCTGACCCCAAGCCGTGCCGGTTTCCGACGCGGCCGCTGGCGTAGAGGTCGCCTTCTCCCGAAGCCAAACGGCTCGGGTCTGACCCCGAGCACTGGCCCGTTCGGCCGATGGCAGATGTCACTTAGTCAGCGGACGTTGAAGCCGCTCAGGCCTTCCGGCTCTTCCTCGAAGACCTCCACACGCTCGACCTGAGCCCCGCGCGGACCTTCGTCCACGAAACGCACCAGCCGCTCGACCGCTTCCGGCTCGCCTTCGAAGATCGCCTCGACCGTTCCGTCCCAGCGATTTGCGACCCAACCGGCGACGCCGTGCCGCTGCGCCAAGCGACGCGTCGAGTCGCGGAAGAACACGCCCTGGACGTACCCGTGCACGACTACGCGCCGGCGAATCACGCGCCGTATTCTCCCGCGGACGTGGAGTTCCGAGACATCCTCAGGCGGCGCCGGATGGTGCGCGCCTACGAGCCGGATCCGATTCCGCGCGAAGCGCTCGAGCGGATCGTCGGCACGGTTCGCCGCGCGCCGAGCGGAGGCTTCAGCCAGGGCCAGCGGCTCGTCGTCGTTACTGATGCCGAGAAGAAAAGAGCTATTGCCGATGCAACGGGCGAGGCGTACTACCTGGCGGAGGGGTACGCCCCATGGATCAGCGGCGCAGCTGCGCTCGTCGTTGTCTGCACGCGGGAAGGGGACTACCACGATCGCTACCGGGAGGAGGACAAGCTCGTCGAACGCGAGGAGATCGAATGGCCCGTTCCGTTCTGGTGGGTCGACGCGGGCAAGGCCGCGATGCTCATCCTCCTTGCAGCGGTCGACGAGGGCCTTGCAGCGGGCGTATTCGGAATCGACGGCGAAGGTATCGAGAAGGTGCGACGACTCCTTCGCCTACCGGGTGACGTGGAAATCGTGGAAGTCATCACCCTCGGCTACCCGGCAGAGGACAATGCGTCGGGCCGTCTCTCGAGCCGCCGCACGTATGCGCGCAAGCCGCTCGAGACCCTCATCCGTTGGGAGCGCTGGGACTAGCGCCCCTCCCAGCGATGCTCGCGGGCGCTTCACTGGGAGGGCGCTAGGGAATCTGCAGCTTGGACACCAGTTGGTGCTGGTGGAAGAACGGATTCTCTCCGTTCTCGTTATAGGTCGTCACCGACGACGTGTACGCGAATCCACCGCGCGCGTCGACCCCGAAGTAGTCGCCGATGAAGGTGTCTCGGGCGTCGCAGATGCAAACGAACCGCGGCGCGGACAGCTGGGGATCCCAGGTGTGCGGCGACATCCGGATGTTGTGCCCGATCGGCCGCAATCCCGGACGGTAGAGCTGCACCGCAGTGTTGATGCAGAAGTTGACCTTGGTGAAAGGTGCGAGCGGATCGAACGCGAGTCCGGCGCCCGTCGCCTCCGCGCTGCCCTGCGCAGGGCATGGAAGGCGACGGTCATAGAACGAGACGACAACCGTTCCGCCCGGCGTGATTGCGAGCCCGGGCTGTAGCGCCTCGCCGCCGTTCCGGTTGTCGTTGACGACGATCGGCTTGTGCCAATGGCGGCCGTTGTCGAAAGACGCAGTGATGTAGATCCTGACCGGCCCGTTGGGCCCGTTCTCGTAGGCGAGGTACAGCGGGAAGAACTTGCCGACGCGGCGCGGTCCGACTGTGAACGCTTCTCCGAACGCGGCACGAAACGTCGTGTTGTCGTAACCGCTCGGAAGGTGACGCACGATCACGCGTCGCGAGGACCACCGGACGCCGCCGTCGCGTGACGAGGTCAACAACGCGATGAAGGGCCCGGAGCCGTGGAAGGACGACGTCTCGAGCCAGACCGTGCCGTCGGGCGCGACATGCGGAAGGGAGCCGTTGTCACCTGCGTCGGGAGAGTCTTGCAACACGAGCCTCGGTCGCGACCAGTCGCTGTGCGTCCCATCGGGATGCGCATCGGCATACGACGAGTAGATGCGCAAAGAAGCGTCGGAGTCCGTGTTGCCGATCGCCCAGGACAGGTAGATGCGCCCGAAGTGCTTGCTCCTGCGGTTGGTGTCGATCGCGATCCACTGCTTGTCGAACGTCGACGCGCCGTTGAACGGTGTCGTGACGACGTAGTCGGGTTTGCCGGCGCGGGTCGTCAACCAGTCGGCGGCGGACGCTGCGCCGCGTCGGCGCACCGCTATTCCCATCACCGAGCGCGGCACCGACGGATTGACGCGCGGGGAGAGCAGGATGTGGCGCCCCACCGAGTCGTACTCGAAGGCGTAGGCGAGCACGAAGGCGTAGAAATTCCCCCACGGATCGAACGCGCCGACTGGATCGGAGTTGTCCGTCCAACCCTCGAAGCCGGGGATGTGTCCCTGTTGCGGCCACGTCTGACCGCCGTCGAACGATTCGAAGAAACCGGTGAGGTGGTTGTAGCCCTCGCCGTTCACGAACCACTTGCTGACGCCGATCAGATGGCGCGCATCGGTCGGATCGACGTGGAGGTCGGACTCCGAACGCTCCTTGACGAGGAGCGGCGGATTGCTGACGTTCTGCGACGAATACGGTCCTGTGTTCTCGCCGGTTGTCGCACCCGGACACGGCGTTGCTCCGCCTTGGGGATACCCCTGCGTCGGGGAGAGGCCGAACGTCACATAGACCTCCGGGGCGTAACAGCTCACCCGTTGCGCCGTCGCGAGCACAGAGGTGACGTGATGCGCGGCGTAGCTCGCCGCGAACGCATCGTCCGACTGGTAACCCTGCGGCGGGGCGGCCGCATGTGCGGCGCTCGTACAGACCCCGAGGCAGAGCGCGACGAGCGCTCCGATGCGTCCTCTCACCGGCATGAGCATAGTGACGGCATGCAGGCCCAGAAGTTCGTGAGCCGGCTCGCGGTCGCTCAGATCGGTGCGACGTTCAACTTCTACCGCGACGGCGAAGGCGCGCTTCTCCGACGGGAGCGACTCTGCGCGTACCTGGAGGAGAACGCCGAGGCCGAGCTGCTGCTCGTCGGCGAGGCTCCCGGGTGGCGGGGCACGCGGATCTCGGGCATCCCGTTCACCTCCGAGCGCCAGCTGACCGGCGCCGGCCAGGCCGAGGCCACGGCCACGGTCGTCCGCCGGACTCTGGCCGAGCTCGAGCTCGAGGCGCTCTGCTGGAACGTGGTGCCGACGCACCCCGGCACGGAGACCGCGAATCGCCGCCCGACCGCGGACGAGGTCACGGCTTCGCGGTCGTTCCTCGAGGAGCTCGCACGAGGTCGGCGGGTGATCGCCGTCGGCCGGCTGGCGGAGCGGGTGACGGGCGCGCCTTACGTTCGCCACCCTTCCCACGGCGGCGGGCCGGCTTTCCGCCGGGGATTGCTACGATTCCGCCCCGGCGGACGCTGAGTCCGCCTTTTCAACGCATGAAGACCTACAGCGCGAAACCCGGTGAGATCGCCCGTGAGTGGTACCTCGTCGACGCCGACGGCCAGACGCTCGGGCGGCTCGCGACCCGCATCGCGGACACCCTCCGCGGCAAGGGCAAGGCGGCGTACACGCCGCACGTCGACACCGGCGACTTCGTGGTGGTGGTCAACGCGGAGAAGATCCGCGTCACGGGCAACAAGCTCGACCAGAAGGAATACGTGCGCCACTCGGGCTACCCGGGTGGGATTCGCCGGCGCACGCTGCGGGAACAGCTCCAGCGCCGGCCCGAGGAGGTCCTGCGCCGCGCCGTGAAGGGCATGCTGCCCAAGAACAGGCTCGCGCGACGGCAGATCAACAAGCTGAAGATCTACGCTGGGCCGGAACATCCACACGGGCCGCAGGACCCGAAGCCACTTTCACTGTGAACCAGATCGCCCAATACCAAGGAACCGGCAAGCGGAAGACGTCCGTAGCCCGCGTAATCCTCCGTCCGGGCAGCGGAGCGACGTGGTTCAACGGCCGCTCGATCGACGAGTACTTCCCACGCGTCGCGCATCGCACGCTCGCGTTGGCTCCGCTCAAGGTCGCGGATGCGGAGGGACGCTACGACATTCGCGTACGCGTGCAGGGCGGCGGCCCGTCGGGCCAGGCCGGCGCGGTTAGGCACGGCATCGCCCGCGCCCTCGTCGAAGCCGATCCGAGCTTGCGCGTGCCCTTGAAGCGCGCCGGTTTCCTGAGTCGCGACGCGCGCCAGGTCGAACGCAAGAAGGCTGGCCTGCACAAGGCGCGTAAAGCGCCTCAGTTCAGCAAGCGCTGAGGCGGATGCGCGAGCAAAGCTCGCACATCCTTTGGTCGGCACCGCAAGCGGCGCCTTAGTGGCGCGCCGCTATTTCGGGACTGACGGCGTGCGCGGCGTCGTCGGCCGCGACTTGACCATCGAGCTCGTCGAGTCGCTCGGTCGCGCGGCGGCGACATGGTCGGGACGTGGGCGCGTCTTCATCGGACGCGACACGCGCGCAACCGGTCCCGAGCTCGAGCGCGCCCTTGCGCGTGGCATTGCCATGGCCGGCGGTTCAGCGGTGATCGGCGGCGTCTTGCCGACTCCGGCCGTCGCGCTGCTCGCACTCGATCTCGGAGCGGTCGTCACCGCATCGCACAATCCGCCGGAGTACAACGGCGTCAAGTTCTTCGACGCGGACGGTCGCAAGCTGACCGATGCGCAGGAAGAGGAGATCGAGGCGCTGCTCAGCGCCGATGCGCGTGGCGGAGGGGAGCTCGACGAGGTCGCCGTGGCGACGGACTCATACCTGGAGCACGTGCTCGAGCGCTTCGGCTCCGACCTCAGCGGTCTGCACGTCGTCGTCGACTGCGCCAACGGCGCGTACTCGGGGATCGCGCCGAAGGCGTTCGAGCAACTCGGAGCGCGGGTGACTGCGATCGGCAATTCCCCTGACGGCACGAACATCAACGTCGGATATGGCGCCACCGATCTCGGGGCTCTGAGCCTTAAGGTCGTGGAGGTCGGCGCCGATCTCGGCGTCGCGTTCGACGGTGACGGCGATCGGATGCTCGCGGTCGACGCGCGCGGTGAGGTCGTCGACGGGGACCAGATCGTCGCGGTGCTCGCGCTGCACAAGCAGGTTGACCTCGTCGTCGTCACCGTGATGTCGAATCTCGGCTTCCACCGGTTGATGGAAGAACACGGCATCCGCGTCGTGACGACGGATGTCGGCGATCGATACGTGCTCGAGGCGCTGCGCAGAGAGAACGCCGTGCTCGGCGGCGAGCAGTCGGGACACATCATCTGGCTCGACGGCCACGTGACGGGCGACGGCCTGGTCGCTGCCCTCCTCCTCTGCGCGGCGCTCGAGGGCCGCACGCTGGCGGAAGCGACGGCGGTGATGCACCGGTACCCGCAGGTGAAGGAGAACGTCCCGGTCGGGCGGCTCGAGCTCACAGAGGCCATCCGAGCCGAGGTCGAGAGGACGAACACGGAGCTCGGCTCTCGCGGGCGGGTGCTGGTCAGACCGTCCGGAACAGAGCCTGTGATCCGGGTTCTGGCAGAGGCCGAGGCCGAGTTTGAGGCGGAAGCGCTCTGTGCTAGGATCGCGGCTCTCGTTCGACGAGAGCTCGGCTGACCGCCCCCGACGCAGGGGAGCGGGGGATAGCCGGGCTTTGTCGTTTCGAGAGCAAAGTCGCTGGCAAAAACAACAGAGTCAAGGGCCGCATTCGACCCGCCCTCCCAAACCGGGGGCGACAATCGAGAGGAGTCGGGGTGTGCGGGATCATCGGGTATGTCGGGAGTCGTGAGGCCAAACCACTCATCCTCTACGGCCTAGAGCGCCTCGAGTACCGCGGTTACGACTCTGCTGGGATCGCGCTGCGCGAGGAGAACGGTCTCGACTACGTGCGCGCGGTCGGGAACCTCCAGGTTCTGAAAGATGCCGCGAGCCCGAACGGCTCGACCTCCAACCACGGTCTCGGTCACACGCGCTGGGCGACCCACGGCGCCGTCACGGAACAGAACGCACATCCGCTGACCGGTTGCGACGACGGCCGCCTTGCGATCGTGCTGAACGGGATCGTCGAGAACTTCCGCGAGCTGAAGAATTCGCTCGCCGCCGACGGCCACACATTCAGCTCCGAGACGGACGCCGAGGTGGTCGCGCACTTGATCGAGCGCCACTACGAGGGCGATCTCATCGAAGCTGTGCGCACGGCGGCATCGGAGCTCGAGGGACACTTCGCGTTCGTCGTCATCCATCATGACCATCCCGACCTACTGGTCGGAACACGCAGACAGTGCCCGCTCGTCATCGGTGTCGGCGAGGGCGAGATGTTCCTCGCATCGTCGATTGCGGCCTTCCTGCGCGAGACTCGTCGTGTACAGCTGATCGACGACGGCGAGGTCGTCGTCGTGACTCCGGAGGGTGCACGCTTCTTCGACCAGCACGGCGAGGTCGAGCACAAGGAGATCGAGCCGGTCGACTGGGACGACGAAGCCGCCGAGAAGGGTGGCTACGAGACCTTCATGCTCAAGGAGATCTACGAGCAGCCGGCGGCTGTCGGCGAGACGATCGGCGACCGCGCGCGGCGCGGCAAGCTCGTCCTCGAAGGGATCGGGCTGACGGAGCTCGAGATCCAGAACCTCCGCCGCATCGTGATCGTCGCTTGCGGCACCGCGTACCACGCCGGTGTCGTCGGGCGCTACATCATCGAAGAGTGGGCTCGAATCCCGGTCGAGCCGGATATCGCCTCGGAGTGGCGCTACCGCAATCCCGTCCTCTCGAAGGACACGCTCGTGATCGGCATCTCCCAGTCCGGCGAAACGGCCGACACGCTCGCCGCGATGCAACTCGCGCGCAAGCAGGGAGCGCGGACACTCGCGATCACGAACCTGATGGGCTCGCAGATCACGCGCGAGGTCGACTCCGTCCTCTACACGCGCTGCGGCATGGAGATCGGCGTCGCCGCGACGAAGACGTTTACAGCCCAGGTTGCGCTGCTCTCGCTGATCGCACTCAAGCTCGCGCAGATCCGAAAGACCTTGCCGGAGGACGAGGTCGAGTTCATCCTCGAGGAGCTCTACGACCTGCCGCAGCGCATGGAGTTGTTCCTCGACGGCGACCATCCGATCGAGGAGATCGCCCAGCGCTACTACGACAAGCCGTTCTACCTCTACCTCGGCCGGCACATCGGGCTACCGGTTGCGCTCGAGGGCGCGCCGAAGCTGAAGGAGATCTCTTACATCCCGACGGAGGCCTATTCGGCCGGCGAAATGAAGCACGGGCCGATCGCGCTGCTGGATGAGGACACGCCGGTCGTGTGCGTCGCGACGGATCAGAAGGTCATCTACGAAAAGGTCGTCTCAAACATCCAGGAAGTCCGTGCACGCGGAGCGCACGTGATCGCGATCGCGACCGACGGCAACGAGGACATCCAGCACCACGCGGACGACGTCATCTACATCCCGCGCACACCGGCCTTCCTTCAGGCGGTGCTTGCCGTGATGCCGCTGCAGCTGCTCGCGTACCGAATCGCGCGCTTGCGCGGTCTGAACGTCGATCAGCCGCGCAACCTGGCCAAGACGGTCACCGTCGAGTAACTCACGGATCGACGAGGCGCCCGCGGAAGCTCACGTTCCGTAGGCGCAGCTTGCCGTAGCCCTCCGGAAGGTGCGGGCGTGAGCGCAGCTTTCCGTCGACGGCGTCGAGCCCGAGCAGCGTGCGCAGCGCGAGCAGCGGCGCGCCGGCCGCCCACGACTGCGGCTTGAGCGCTCCTGGATAGTCGATGGGCACATTCGTCTCGTCGCGCGCGAAGCCGGCGAACACCTCCGGCAACTGGTGTCCGAACGCCTCCGCCGCGTCGAGCAGCGCGTCGCAGAGCTTCGCCGCCTCGTCGCGGAAGCCGTAGCGGCGCATCCCTTCCGCCGCGATCGCCGTGTCGTGAGGCCACACGGTGCCGTTGTGGTACTCGAGCGGGTTGTACGGCTCGTCGTCGGCGGAAAGCGTGCGCACGCCCCAGCCGCTGAACATGTCCTCGCGTAGCAACCTGCGCACGACGCCGGCCGCGCGGCTCTCGTCGACGATGCCGCTCCAGAGCAGGTGCCCGGTGTTGGACGTCATCGCGTCGACCTGGCGCTTCTCGCCGTCGAGCGCGAGAGCGTAGTGCCTGCGCCCCTTGACCCAGAAGTCGCGGTTGAATCGCTGCTTCAGCTCGTCGGCCTCGCGCTCGAGCCGTTCGGCGGTCTCGACGTCGTCCCATACTTCGCGCAGCAGCCGTGCGGTGCGCAACCGTGCGTCGTACGCATAGCCCTGAAGCTCGCACGTTGCGATCGGCGGCTCTGCCTTTCGCCCGTCGGCGAACCTGATCGAATCGTCGGAGTCCTTCCAGCAGTGATTGTCGAGCGCGAACTTCGAGTCCGACCGTTTGCGGTACTCGACGTAACCGTCGCCATCCAGGTCGGCCGGCCCTTCGAGCCAGTCGAGGGCGGAGCGCGCCTGCTTCTCCATTCGCCGCACGAGGCGCGTGTCCCCGCTCCAGCGTTCGTACTCGTCGAGCAGGATCAGCCACAACATCGTTGCGTCGTGCGTGCCGCAGTACGGCGTGTGCGGGATCTTCCCCAGCTTGGCCAGCGTGCCGCGTCGCAGCTCGTGCATGATCTTGCCCGGCTCGGCATCGCGCCAGTTGTCCCAGTCCGACGACTGCAGCTCGGCAAGCGCCTCTAGCGTCGCCTGCGCCATCTCCTGATGGAACGGGATTGTCTCGTACGACGCGACCAGGCTGTCGCGACCGAAGATGGTCATGAACCACGGGACGCCGCCGGCCGGCATCGCCCACTTGATGTGGACGTCGTCGGGGCGAATGCGTAGCGATGCGAGATCGAGGATGTTCTGCCGGTACGTGCGGTCGAGCGCGTCGTTCTCGGTCTCGAGCTCAGGGGCGCTGCTCAGCCACTTTTCGAGCGTCATCCGCATCTTGCCCGCGTGCTTGTGAAACGCGTTGCAGCGCAGGAGCGGCGGACGCCGCCTTCCATCGACGATTGGTACAAGGTCGACGCAGAGCTTCCATACTTCGCGCGGCCGCAGCCGAACGTTGAACGTCGCCCGTTCCTTCGTCACGGTGCAGCTTCGGTTGAACGACAGCGCCGTGCCGCGCCGGTACCCCTCACGCTCGTTCCAGAGTGTGATCGAGCGCGCGGTCGTCTCCCGCCAGTACTTGCCCTCGCGCACGACGCCGTGTTGTTCGGCTTCCATCAGATCGGCGAAGTCGGAGCCGTAGACCAGCTCGAGCCGGACGTCGCACGGACGATCCCGGAGGTTCTCGAGCACGATGTCCTCGTGCGCGCCTTCGGTGACGAAACGGTCTCGCCGCACGGAGACCGGAATCGCGTCGTTGCCGGCATCTGCTCCCTTGCAGACGATTCGCGCTGAGAAGTAGTCGATCGTGCGGCTTGTCAGCGCCTCGAGGCTCTGGCCGCCGAGACGGAGCTGCCAGTCGGACAAGTGGCGAACGTCCTCGTAGAAGAACCCTTCGTGTTGCCGTGCCTGGACGTCGCCGTTTGCATCCGTCGACCAGAAGGTCGATCCGTCGAGAACGATCAGATCACTGTCTGTCATCGCGGGGCAGTTGTCCCCGTCGCGCCCGAGCTTTACGCGAGCTTGTCCAGTTCAGCGCGAGCCGAAGCGGCATCCTCCTTGGCCGTCTCCGCCCGTTCGCGTGCCTTTTGCGCGGCCTGCTCGGCGAGTGTTGCCTTCTCTTCCTCGTCGCCCGCGCGGCGCTCGAGCCGCTCGACTCGCGCTCGGAGCTTCTTCAGCTCCTGCTCGCGGCGGCGCTCGGCAGCGCCGGTCGTTCGCTTCTTCGGCGCAGGCGGCGCGAGCTCGGCCGCCGTGGCGAATCCCGTCGAGCCGACCTCACCGGCGAGGCGACCCGCGGCGAGCAGCGGAGCCGCGTCGGGCTCGACGGCTGCGCTGCGCAGCGTCGAAGCAATCCGTTCGAGAGCAGCGTGGGTTGCGCTTCGCCTCTCCTCCTGCAAAAGGGACTGTGCACGGCGTGTCAGCGTGCGGACAGCGGCGCGCTCTGCAGCGGTCGCCTCGCGCACCGTCTCGCCACCGCGCTCGGCACGAAAGGCTTCCGCCTGCGCCCCCCGGAGCTGCTCGCCGGCGCTCACGAGCTGCGCGACCTCGTCCGGATGTCGCCGGGCGAGTTGGTTCACGGCCCATACCGACACGCTTGGCTTGCGAAGCGCGCGCACCTGCTCCGCCGCCTCGGCCTGGCCCGCCTTGCGCAGCCGTGCGGCGAGGTCGTTACGCGCGGACGTGAACTCCTCCGGCGCGAGCCCGTAGAGTCGATCGAGCTCCTGATCGAGATCGGGAACGGCTGCTAGAGGGCGCGGCACCCCGGCTTTGTATCGATACGGTCCGACACATGCACGTTCTCGACCAAATCGGGCAGGGGCTCTGGAACGCCGTCCAGATGTTCTGGGAGGTCTGGTGGGCGCTCGTCCTCGGCTTCGCGCTTTCCGGGATCGTCGAGGCGTGGATTCCGCGTTCACGGCTCGAGCGCGCGCTCGGGGGACGCGGGCCGCGCGAGGCCGGGCTCTCGACCGTGCTCGGCGCCGCGTCGTCTTCGTGCAGCTACGCGGCGATCGCAATCGCGAAGTCGCTGTTCCAGAAAGGTGCGAGCCTGGCTTCGGCGATGGCGTTCCAGTTTGCATCGACGAACCTCGTCTTCGAGATCGGGATCGTCATCTGGGTCTTCCTCGGCTGGCAGTTCACCCTCGCCGAGTTCGTCGGCGGGATCATCCTGATCACGTTGATGTGGGCCGGCGTCCGGCTGTTCGTCACGCGAAGGCTGGAGGAGGCCGCTCGCGTCCACGCAGAGGCCGCCGAGGTGGGACACGTACACCACACTGCGGGCGTCGAGCAGCTCGCTTGGCGAAAACGGTTGACCTCCCTCGAGGCCTGGTCGGACGTCGCACACAACTTCCGCGGCGACTGGGAGATGCTGTGGAAAGAGATCGGCGCCGGCTTCCTCATCGCCGGCTTCATCGCGCTCTTGCCGATGTCCTTCTTCAACGGTCTCTTCGTTACACACAGCTCGGGTGCGCCGCGCCTGCTCGAGAACGCTGTGCTCGGTCCGGTCGTCGCGGCGCTCTCCTTCGTCTGCAGTGTCGGGAACGTCCCGCTCGCCGCCGTGCTATGGGCCGGTGGAATCTCCTTCGCCGGCGTGATCGCGTTCATCTACGCGGACCTGATCATCATCCCGATCGTCCTCGCGTACAAGAAGTACTACGGCTGGACCCTCACCTGGCGACTCGTCGCGATCATGTTCGTGACGATGGTTGCGGCGGCGCTCGCGATCGACGGGATCTTCTCCGCCGCCGGCCTGATACCGACGCATCGACCCTCCATCGACTCGATCACGAGTCGCGGCATTACGTGGAACTACACGACCGCGCTCAACATCGTCTTCTCGTTCGTCGCGGCATGGCTCGTCGCGTTGACGCTACGTCGCGGCGCGCGCGATCCCGTTTGCGGCATGACCGTCGACCGGCACAAGACGCAGTTCACGAGTGCCGTCGACGGGCACACGGCCTACTTCTGCGGCCCTGGCTGCAAACGGAAGTTCGACGCCAATCCCGACGCGTACCTCGATCCGGCGCGTCGCGAAGCCGCGCCACTCGCGCACGCGGGACATCCGAGCGGTGACTAGCTAATCGCCGTCTCGCCTGGGCGCGGCTCGATGACGCCGGTCTCGGGCGGCCCGACCGGCAACGGTCGAGGCGGACGCAGATACAACCACTCGTAGACCAACGCTGCGAGCGCGCCGCCGACGAACGGTCCCGCGTACCAGATCCAGGAATTCGTCCAGTAACCCTGAACGAGCTCCGGTCCGAACGCGCGGGCGGGGTTCATCGCCGCCCCCGTCAGCGGGCCGCCTACGAGGACGTCCATCGTGATCGTGAGCCCGATCGCGAGCCCGGCGATCGACTTGAACGTTCCGCCCGGATCGGCAGCGGTCGCGAACACGACCCAGACGAGGAAGAACGTGAGCACGATCTCGACGACGAACCCCTGCCAGTTCGTCACGTGCGTACCGAGCGTGGGCGCGCCGAGGTGCGCCGTGTTCCGGACCGGCTTGATGAAGATCCACTTGAGCAGGATCGCCGCTGCTGTCGCTCCGGCGAACTGCGCGAACCAATAGGCCAGGGCCAACGTCCCTGCCAAGCGGCGCGTGAGCAAGAAGCCAAGCGTGATCGCCGGGTTGAAGTGGCCGCCGGAGATGTGCCCGACCGCAGAGACCATGACGGCGATCGCGAGCCCGTTGGCGAAGGCAATGCCGAGCAGCGAAAGCCCGCTGGCGAGATCCGCGCTCGGGCCGCCCTGCAGGTGGAGCGCGAGGAGCAGCTTGGTGAACGCGAGTGTCGCGCCCGCGCCCGCGAAGATCAGCGTGAACGTGCCGACGAATTCCGCGAAGCCGCGACGGGCGGGTTCGAAGTCCATCGCACCGGAAGGTACGGGGCCGGTCGGACGGCGCTACGCGGCCCGGGCGTGTCCGCCGTTGTGACCGGCGCGCGCGGCGGTGAGCGCGGCCGCGGAGTGCGGATAGACCGAGAACGCCCTAATGAGCCCGGTGATCTCCAGAATCCGGTGCGCCTGCGTGTACGGCTCGCGAGGCAGAACCACGGTGAAGCCGAGCAGGCCCCGCTCAGCGCGGTGGCGAGCTCTCAGGAGGATGCTCAGGGACTGCGAGTCCAGGAATGTGGCTCTCGTCAGGTCGACGACGACGCCGATGGCCTCGTCGAGCAGGGCGTAGAGCTCAGTCTCAAGGCGCGGGGCGGAGTACGCGTCCTGCTCACCACTCAACGCGACCACGCAGGTGGCCGGGTCGGCCGGGCTCATGCTGACGGCGATCGGCATCGTGACTTTCAAGTCGTAAACGGCCGCAGCGCCGGAGCGGTTACTCGATGGGCCGCCGCAGCCGCTTCAGCTCGGACCGGCGCCGCTTCTCGTCGAGACGCCGCTCCTTCGCCGCCGCTGTCGGCTTCGAGGCGATCCGTCTTCGTTCGACGCGCAGTGCTTCGCGGAGGTGCTGAGTGAGCCGGTCGATCGCGAGCTCACGGTTGCGGGCCTGGCTTCGCTCGTCCTGCGCGATCGCACGGATGACGGGGCCAGCCCGGCCGGTCACACGTCGCTTCTGCGCTTCGGTGAGCGAGTCGGAGGCTTCGACGTCGAACACTGCCTCCACCCGTGTCTCGGACTTCTGTGCGTGTTGGCCTCCCGGTCCGCTCGACCGCGAGTAACGCAGCTCGATCTCTGCAAGCGGAATGACGACCGAGCGGGTAACGCGGATAGAGTCGCGCTCGACCATGGCCACGCTACGCGTCCAAGTTGCGCCGAAGAGCCACGTTGCTGCTCCTGCACCATATCCGCGGCAGCTGCGGGAGGCTGATCAATGGCAGCGATTCTCCTAGACGTGGAAGGCGTCTTCGTCGTCTCCGGCGATCCGATCGCCGGCGGGGCGGACGCCGTGAGACGTCTCCGCGAGGACGGGCACCGGATTCGCTTCGTCACGAACAACACGACCCGCTCGCGCGCGCAGCTCGCCGAGGAGCTGCGTGCGATCGGCGTCGAGCTCTCCGATGACGAGCTCCAGACGACTCCGCGCGCGGCGGTCCGCGCCCTCGAGGGCAAGCGCGTGCTCGCGATGACGATGCACGCGATCGTCGCCGACCTCGAAGGGATCGAGCTCGTCGGTGAGGATGCGGAGGCAGTGTTGGTCGGCGGTGCCGACGAAACTCCCGAGACGAACCTCGTCTTCTCGTTCATGAACCTCGCCCGCGCCTTCCAGGAGCTCGACGCGGGCGCCGACCTCTACTGCCTGCACAAGAACCGTTGGTGGCAGACGAAGCATGGACCGTTGCTCGATGCAGGTGCGTTCGTCGCCGGCCTCGAGTACGCGGCCGACACGGAGGCGACCGTCCTCGGCAAGCCCTCCGCCGCTTACTTCGAGGCCGCGCTCGAAGCACTCGACGCGGACGCGCACATGACGTGGATGATCGGCGACGACATCGAAGCCGACATCGCAGGCGCGCAGGCATACGGGATGAAGACCGTGCTCGTACGGACGGGCAAGTTCCGGCCGGACGTCGTCGAGCGGGGGCGCATCCGTCCGGACGCGATCATCTCGTCGATCGCGCAGCTGCCGGATTGGCTCGAGGAGAACTTGTAAGTGCCGCTTGCGGTCGGAGTCGACCTGATCGAGATCGAGCGCATCCGCCGGGCGCTCGAACGCTATCCGCGTTTCCGCGAGCGTTGTTTCACTCACGCCGAGCGCGCGTACTGCGACTCGCGGCCGAATCCTGCGCAGTCCTACGCGGGACGTTTCGCGGGCAAGGAAGCGGTGGGGAAGGCACTCGGCCTCGGCGTCGCGCGCGCATTCGCGTGGCGGGAGATCGAAATCGTCGGGCGGCCGAAGCCCTCCGTTCGCCTCTCCGACCGCGTGGAGGCCTGGGCAAGACGACAAGGGGCCGGTCGAATCGACCTGTCGATGACGCATGCGCGCGAGCTCGCGAATGCCGTCGCCGTCGTCGACGCAGGCTGATGTTCGAGCCGCTCTACACCGCCGAGGAGATGGGTGCGGCGGAAGCAGGACATGACGTGGACGAGCTGATGGAGCGCGCCGGCCGCGCGGTCGCCGAGTTCATCCTCGAGCAGTGGGGCGCAGAGGAGTCGGTAACGGTCGTCTGCGGGCCCGGCAATAACGGCGGGGACGGGCGCGTGGCGGCACGTGTTTTGCGCGAAGAGGATTGCGACGTCCACATCGTCGACAGCAAACCCGACGACGAAGAGAAGGATCTCGGTTCGCCTGGATTGATCGTCGACGCGCTGTTCGGAACCGGCTTTTCCGGTGAACCGCGTCCCGGTAGTGCCCGCTTGATGGAACAGATGAACTCCGGCGGCGTCGACATCGTCGCGGTCGACATTCCTTCGGGCGTCGACGCGTCGACGGGTGAGGTTGCCGGCGCAGTTGTCGATGCGGCTGCGACGGTCACGTTCCATCAGGAGAAGGTCGGTCTGCGGGTCGCACCCGGTGCGTTCCACTCGGGTGACATCGAGGTCGTCGACATCGGGCTTGCAGACGGCGAGACCGAGCATCTGAAAGTGACCGCCGAGATCCTCGACTCGGTCCCGCTTCGTTCTTCCTCGGACACGAAGTACACGGCCGGCTCGGTGCTCGTCGTCGGCGGCTCCCCAGGGCTCACCGGCGCCGCTTGTCTCGCTGCCCGCGCGGCATTTCGCGCAGACGCGGGCTACGTCGCGGTCGCTGCGCCGACCGAGTCGTTGCCAGTGCTCGAGGTGCAGCTGCTCGAGGCGGTCAAGCGTCCGCTCGAGGAGGTCTGGGACGCCACGGAGCGAGCTCGCGCGCTCGCCCTCGGACCGGGGCTCGGGCGAACGAACGAACGGCAGACGCTGGTCCGGCGGCTGCTAGAGGAAACCGATCTGCCTGCGGTCGTCGACGCGGACGCGCTCTTCGAGCTCGAACCGTTCGAACGGTCGGCGGAGACGGTGTTGACGCCGCACTCCGGGGAGCTCGCGCGGCTGCTCGACGTCGAATCGTCGTGGGTCGACGCGCATCGACTCGAGGCGGCACGCCGCGCCGTCGACAAATTCGGCTGCGTCGTCCTCCTGAAAGGCGAGGGGACGCTCGTCGCAGCGCCGGGCGAGCGCATGCTCGTCTGTCCCGGCTGGCCCTCGCTCGCGACCGCCGGGACCGGTGACGTGCTCACCGGGATCATCGGCGCCTTGCTCGCAAAGGGAATGCGCGGACGCCTCGCGGCCGCCGCCGCAGCAACCCTTCATGCGGAAGCCGCGGCCGAAGCGCCCCAGCGCGCCGGCCTCGTCGCCTCTGACGTAATCGAGATGCTGCCCTACGTGCTCAGTCCGTAGGGACGAGCACCTCCTCTTTGCGCGGGGGAAAGATCGGCACCGTTTTGGCGCACGGTCGTCACTCGGCCCCAACTGTTTGGCGGTACGCTCGATTACACCCCGGGTGGGTGGGGGCTAGGGACGGTCCCTCCGTGCGCGCGCGCGTGGACCCGGTATGTCGAGATGGCGGAGGCGAGCGTCTCAGAGCGAAGTAGCCTCTACGCGTGCATCGCTCGGAGATCACGATCGACCTCGGCGCGTTGCGGCGCAACGTCCGCACGCTCGTGCGCGTCCTCGACGGCGCCGAGCTCTGGGCTGTCGTCAAGGCGAACGGCTACGGCCACGGCGCCGTCGACGTCGCGGGCGCGGCACTGGGCTCCGGCGCCGCAGCGCTGTGCGTCGCGACGATCCCGGAGGGCCTCGCGCTTGCACGCGAGTTCGGAGGCGCGCGGATCCTCGTCATGGGCCCCGCGTCCTCGAGCCGCGAGGTTGCGCACGCGCGCGAGGCGGGCCTCGAGCTTGCGATCTCCCACGAGGAGATCCCCGAAGACATCCGCGTCCACCTGAAGCTCGACACCGGGATGGGCCGCTACGGGCTTTCAGAGCTGCGCGATCCCGACGCCAACGTCGTCGGCGTGATGACGCACCTTGCGACGGCGGATTCAGACGAGCCGTTCGCACGCGCACAGCTCGACCGCTTCCTTGCGGCGACGAGCGAGTACTCGCGCCTCGTGCGTCATGCGGCGAACAGCGCGGCTACGCTGCGCATTCCCGAGGCCCGCCTCGACGCCGCTCGCTGTGGGGTCGCGATCTACGGCCTCTCGCCGTTCGGTACGGATCCGGCAGAGAACGGGCTCGAGCCGGTTCTCTCGTGGACCAGCCAGCTTGCTCAGGTGAAGCTGCTGCAACCCGGGGAGAGCACGGGTTACGGCCGGAGCTTCGTCGCGCGCGAAGCGACGTGGATCGGGCTCGTGCCGGTCGGATACGCAGACGGCTTCAGGCGCGATCTCTCCGGAACGGAGGTGCGCGTCGCCGGCGAGTTGCGCCGAGTCGTCGGCACTGTCTCGATGGATTCATTCGCCGTGGAGCTCGATCGCGAGCTTCCGGTCGGAACACCCGTCGTTCTGGTCGGCCAGGGCCTCCTCGCCGAGCAACATGCGCGTGTCGCCGAAACGATCAACTACGAGCTCGTCTGCGGAATCTCCAGCGACCCGCTCCGTTCCCGCAGGACGGTGTTCGATGGATGAGATCGTCCGGGAAGTGCTTGCCGGGGAGGAGGCGTGGTTCGTCGGCGGCGCGGTCCGCGACGAGTTGCTCGGCCGCCCGGTGGTCGACTTCGACGTGGTGTGCCGCGATCCCGCGGCGGCGGCGCGCGCGTACGCGAAGCTCGCGGGCGGCGCACCGTTCGCACTCTCCGAGAAGCATGCGTCGTGGCGCGTGGTCCGTAAAGACGGCCGCACTGTCGACTTCACTCCCGTGCACGGGTCGATCGAGGCCGACCTCGCGCGACGGGACTTTGCGATCAATGCGATCGCACTCCCGGTTGGCGGCGAGGAGCATTTCGACCCGTGCGGCGGCCGCGAAGATCTGCAACTGCGCGAGATCCGCGCGGTCAGCGAGTCCGTGTTCGACGACGACCCGTTACGACTGATCCGCGCCGTTCGCCTCGCGGACGAGCTCGAGTTCTCGATCGCGCCGCTGACACGGAAGCTGATGCTCGACAAGGCCGACCTGGTCTCGCAGGCGGCAGGCGAGCGCGTCCTCGCGGAGCTGGCGCGGCTCTCCGCCCGCGGCTATCGCCTGCTCGACGAGCTTGGGCTGCTCGCAAGGCTGGGCGGATCCGTCGACGAGCTCATCGATCGGTTCGACTCGCCACGCTACCGGCTCATCGCATCGTTCCGCGAAAACGTTCGTCGCCTGCCGATCTCCGCCGAGACTCGCCGCTACGCGCGGGCGCTGCTCGGCGCGGAGCCTCCTCCCGATGACTCGACGCGTTCGATCCATCGCTTTCGACGGGCGACCGAGCCGTGGACGATCGACGCACTCGCGTTCGTCGGCAAGCCCGAGCTTGCGGAGGCAGTCGAGACCGCCCGTGCAGCCGAACCGCGCGAACCGCTCGTCCGCGGCAACGAGCTCGGCGTGCCGCCCGGACCCGAGATCGGACGACTGCTGGACCGCATTGCGGAAGAGCGCGCCGCTGGCACGATCTCGACCCGCGAGGAAGCCCTCGAGCTCGCGAGACGGGAGGCGCGACAGTGACGAACCTCGACGACGTGCGCGCTCGCTTTGGCGCGACTGCAGCTCGGTACGCCGAGCATGCGGCTGAGCAAGTCGAGCCCGTACGCGAAGAACTCCGCTCGCTCGTCGCCTTCAGCGGAGACGAGCGAGCGCTCGATGCAGGCACGGGCGCCGGAACGCTCGCGCTCGCGTTGGCCCCGCTCGTTCGCGTAGTCGTGGGAGTCGACGTCGTGCCGGAGCTGCTCGAAGCCGCGCGTGCGAATGCTCCCGCGAATGTCACCTTCATCGAGGGCGACATCACGTCGCTTCCGTTCGACTCGTTCTCCTTCGCCGTCGCCTGCACCCGCCGGACGCTTCATCACGTCTCGCGTCCCGAGCTCGTGGTCGCCGAGCTCGCGCGCGTGACTCGACGTGGAGGAACCGTGCTCGTCGAGGACCAGGTCGCTCCGGTCGATCCGCTGTCCGCAATCGAGCTCGATCGCTTCGAGCGCATGCGCGATCCGTCGCACACGCGCACGCTGCCCGACATCGATCTCAGGCACCTCTTCGAGGCGAACAACCTCGTTCTGATCAAGTCGCGTTTGAAGCGCGAGGAACGCCCACTCGATCGATACCTCGACCTCGCCGGGTGCACGGGGGAAGCGCGCGAGCAAGTGCGCGCGCTGTCTCCTGGCGGACCGGACTACTACGCCGCGGAGGCTGCCTGGTACGTGTTGCGCAAGCCCGGCTAGGAAAGCTCGTCGAGGTGCGTGAACGCGTTGCGGAGCTCTTCGCGCTCCGTTGCGTGATCGGTGAACGACCGCGTCAGACGTTGCTCGCCTTCCTCCGTGAGACGAAGGTAGGCGACCCGGCCGTCGACTGCCGACGGCTCGCGCCTCACAAGGCCGACTTCCTCGGCGCGCCGGACGAGCTCGGTCACCGTCGACTGCGCGAGCTGCAATCGGTCCGCCAGCTCCGTGACCGTCGACCGTTCGCTGCCGTCGGCTGCGCCTTTGATCATCAAGAGCAGCAAGTGGCGCTGCGGAGTGAGCCCGGATAGCCGGGCGATTCGCTCGCTGCGACGAAGAAATCGGCGCAGCGCCGTTCGAAAGTCCGCGACTGCGACGACGTCCGCGACCGCTAGGTGGGGCGGAGCCGTTTTCACGGTTGGATTGTAGGCCGATATGCCGAGCGCGAAGACATGCGACCCACGACATTTGGCAGGAGCGCTTGTGCGATCGATGCGATCCGGAACACGCGCGGGACGAAGACCTCTCGGCGGTCGTGATCGAGGGCGTGCAACACAGCGCGTGCGACGGCGTCCGGCTCGATCACGAGCCGACGGAAGATCGCATTACGAAGTGTCGCCCGCTGCGGAAAACCCTCCGTCTCGACGAACCCCGGATTGACGGTGTGCACGCGGATGCCGCGCGGCCTCAGTTCCGACGTGACCGAGCGGGAGAACGCAAGCTGCGCATGTTTCGACGCCGAGTACGGACCGGATGGCGCAAACGCAACCGTGCCTGCGACGGAGACGATGTTAACGACGTCTGCTTGCCGCGAGGCTCCGAGCGCGGGAAGCAAGGCGCGCAGGCACCAGACGCTCCCGAGATAGTTGGTGCGCATGACCTGCTCGAGCAGTTCGGCTTCGATCGCGAGGAAACCGGACCGGCCGGGGATGCCGGCGTTGTTGACCAACAGATCGAGCGCGGGATGACGCTCGCGCACCACGGCGGCCATTCGCTCGACCGCGAGACGGTTGGAAACGTCGCACCGCTCGACCTCCGCGTTGCCGATCTCCTCGGCCAGCGCCTGCGAGTGGTCCTCACGGCGCGCGACGAGCACACAGCGCCACCCGCGCTGCGCCAGGGCCCGTGCGATCGCGGCGCCGATCCCGCTCGACGCGCCCGTGACGACCGCGACGCGACTTACGGCTTGCAGATCCGGATGCTGCGCGTCGCCGAGTTGCGCTTGCCGTGTTTGTCCGTCGCGAGCGCGCTCAGGAGATGGTCACCGCGTTTCGTCCCGCCGACTCGCCACGAGGTGACGAAGAGCCCGGCGGCGCCGCGCCGAAGCACCCGGACCTGCTTGCGGTCGACGTAAAAGCGGACCGAGACGATCGGCGCGTTCGAGCTCGCTTCGACCGCAAGCCCGAGCGTCGTGTGTTGCCGGACGCACTCGTTCTCCGTCGGCTGAAGCCACGCCACGGCCGGGCCGCGCATTCCCTGGATGGTCACACGCTTGAAGCGCGTATTCGGCATCAGGTTCGTGCCGGTGGAGGAAATGTTCTTCCCCTCCTGGAAGTCGGACGCGACGAGTGTCGCTTGCGTCTTGCCGGCCGGGATCCGCGCCGCCTCTCTCGGCAGTGGAAACGCCGCGAGCCCGGTGAAGGGGTCGTAGAGCCCCGCGCCGACGAGCACATGCCGGTAGCCGATCACCAGCGAGAGAGGATCGACACCTGACTTGTCGTCGAGCACTCGGGCGATGAGCGTCGGCCGGCCGGTGCCCACGCGCGTGGTCAAGAACTGGATCGTCGGCGGCTTCAGGTCGTTCTGCCAGTAACGCAGGATGTACGCGCCGGGCAGCGGTTGCCGGGTGTACGGATCGCTGCCGGAGTCGACAGCGACGTAGAACTGCTGTTGTCTGGGCAACTCGGCCCCCGCCGCACCGTAGTCGAGCCCGAAGTCGAACATTAGGTCGTTCTGGTTCACAGGCGTGCCGGCGTACCCCTGAACGTCACCCTCGTCTTTCGAGCCCAGGAACCAGGGGTCGATGAGCGACCCGTTCGACGATCCGAACACCGACACGCCGATGTTAACGAGCGGCTTCTCGACCGTTCCGGCGTAGAGCTTCTCTGCACCGGACTCGTCCATCGGCTGTCCGACGTAGTCCGGCGGCGGACCGAACGGCTCACTCGGGCAGCAGTACAGAGAGACGCGGTTCGGGCCGACGCGGGTGTCGCCGGCATTGAACGTCTTCAGCTTCGTCGCCTCCACGTCGGCGAGCGCGGGCTTCTTCACTACGAATGCGTATGGAATTCGGCGGGTCACGTCGCCGCGGCGGAGGACGATGAAGCCGTAGTTCTCTCCTGGTGTTGCGCCCGAGGAAGTGCGCGCGACCGCCGCCAGCTCCGCCTCACCGCCGGGCGCGATCGCGAGAACGCCCGGAACGTCGAGGGTCGCGCCGGCGGTCACGCTCTGCGGCACGACCTCGACAGACCACCCGCCGGCTCCGCCACCCGCGTCGGCAACACGCACGAGCAGAGCCTTCGCCTGTGCGCCGTGCGTGATGTCGAGATCGCGGAACGAGAGGGACGCCGGATCGGTGAAGACATGCGGATCGTTGGCGCGCATCACGTTGATTAGTCCGCCGCCTTCGAACGTGACCGGTGCTTCCCGCGTGCGCGCTGTGTCACTCCAGGCCGGCCCGGCGGTGGAGATCAGCGCGGACTTGATCTGCTGCGCGCTCCAGTCGCGATGAAGTTGAACGAGCAGCGCCGCGGCGCCTGCGACGTGCGGGGTGGCCATGCTCGTCCCGTCTAACACCATGAACGGCCCGTCGCCCGTGAACTCTGGCAGCGTCGACGAGAGAATCTGGCCGCCTGGAGCTGCGACGTCGGGCTTGAGCGCGTTCTGGAAATCCGTCAGTCCTGCCGACGAGAAGTCGGTGACGATGCCGCTGCGGCCGGTCTCCACCTGCTCGATCCTGTTGTTGATGATCACCGGCGCGCTGCCGCCGTGACTTTTGAGGTAGGCACGGAGGTTCGCGCCGTCGAGATCGGAGATCTTGCCCGCAGGGATCGGTAGACGGATCGGGATCGGCTCGGCTTCACCCGAGCGGTTGTCGACGATCACGATCCCGGCCGCGCCGGCGCGCGCCGCGCGTAGCGCCTTCGAGACGAAGGTGCAGTGCCCGCGGGAGACCAGGGCAACCTCGCCGAGCAGGCTTCCCGGCGCAAGCGGGGACTTCAGGTCGTTGTTCGGATCGCTGTCCGGACCGCACAGACCTCGATCGACCGCCGTGCCCCCGGTCGACGTGAGCGTGCCGACGTCGACGAGGAGGTGCAGC
>JBKPJA010000035.1:0-5941 GCA_046730515.1 Actinomycetota bacterium
GAGGTGTCCGCACACGGCCGGTTCGGCTGGGCCACCGACCCCGAGGGGAACCGCCTCGAGCTCTGGCAGCCGCCCGCGGGCGAGTCCCCCGCCGATTAGCAGGAAGGTACGAGGCCGCCCGCGAATCAGCGGCCATGTCTCGGAAGCGCTCGCGGCGTCCTCCCGCAGCGGCACTCATCCGGCGCTGGTCGGTCGTCGTGGGCGTCGTGCTCGTCGCCTACCTCTACTACCACCCGTTGCGCGCGTACCTGTCGACGCGTCACGAGCGCGCCTCGTTGAGCAACGGAGTCGCGCGGCTCGCGGGGGAGAAGCGTGATCTGCAGCGTCAACTCGACGAAGCGACCAGCACAGGCGAGCTCGCACGCGAAGCGCGCGAGCTCGGCTACGTGCGCCCGGGCGAGCGCCTCTTCATCGTCAAAGGCATCGCAGCCTGGCAAAGGGCGCACAGTACGCTTGCCGGTCATGGAGGATGACCGTACAGTCGTTGCGCGCCAAATCGGACGGGAGCCGCGCGCGTTCCTACGCGTCGTCGTTCGTTGTCCGTTCGGACGTCCCGCGGTAACCGAGCAGGCGCCGTTCGACAACGCCGGCGCGCCGTTCCCGACGACTTACTGGCTGACATGTCCACACGCCGTGGCGCAGGTGTCGCGGCTCGAAGCCGCAGGCGGCGTCGAGCGCTGGACCCGCGCGACGCAGGAGGATCCGGTGCTTGCGACGAGTCTCGAGCGCGCGAACTCCGAGCAACGACGCCTGCGGCCCGAGCTCGACCACGGCATCGGCGGCGCGCGTGCGGGTGCCGCCGGTTTGAAGTGTCTGCACGCACACGTCGCATTCGCGCTCGCAAATCCGGGCTACGAGCTCGGCGAGCGGATCCTCGCGGAGCTGGAGCCGCTGTTTCCCGCCGAGTGCTGCACGGCGTAGGATGCGCCGCTCGTGATCGCCGTCGAAAGCGTTCGGCAGGAGTGGGAGCAGGGATACCGCCGGTTCGAGGAGTCCGTCCGCGATCCGGCTCTTCGGCTGCAGCTGCTTGAGCAGCTCGAGGTGGTCACGGACGAGTTACGCAAGCGCGTCGGCCAGACGTTCACGCTCGCCGAGCTCGCATCGGTGTACGCCCGTGCAGACGACTGGGTCCGCGCGGCGGTCGAGGAGCGGGCCGAGCGCCCAGGCTGGGCACGGACAGTCGCGCTCGTGCAGGACGCCGCGTTTCATCAGTACCAGCGCGGCGCCGTCGACTACGAGCCGTGACGCTCTCCCCGCTCGAGCGCGAAGCGCGGCGCCGGCGGCAGAGGCGTCAGGAGATCGCGCGCTGGAGCTTTCGCATCGCGCTCGTGCTCGCCGTCTTCGCCCTGGGTATCGCTCTCGGCGAGGCTCTCCACGACAATCCGAAGCCGGGCGGAACGATCACGCTCGAGCGGACGTTCAGCATCCCCAGCGTCCCGCCGGGTTCGACCGCAGTCCCCTAAGCAGCCAAGAGGACGTGTAAGAACGCGCACTTTTGGATAGATTCGCGGGGCGATGGGAGAGGCCGATGAGCGGGGTCGACGCAGGCCGGCCGCGGGCGAAACCGAGTGGTTGACGCTCGGTCAGGCGGCGAAGTACCTCGGCGTCGCGCAGAGCACGATCCGCAAGTGGTCGGATCTCGGCCGTGTTCCGGCCTTCTACACGCCGGGCGGCCACCGTCGCTACCGCCGCGCTGACCTCGACGCCTTCCTCCAGCGGTCGGGACCCGGGAAGCCCGCCCGCGGACCGCTCGTCCTCGTCGTGGATGACAATCCGAACGTCCGCGAGGTCGTCCGCATCAATCTCGAGATGGAGGGCTACTCGGTGCGCGAGGCGGGCAACGCGGAAGAGGGTCTCGCCGCCGTCGAGGACGACGCGCCCGATCTGATCCTCCTCGATGTGATGATGCCACAGGTCGACGGCTGGGAGATGCTGCGGCGCGTGCAGGAGCGGCACGGCGTCGGCTCGATCCCCGTCGTGATGTTCAGCGGCCAGCTCGAAGGCAACCTCGGCCGCGAAGCCGAGGAGCGTGGCGCGCAAGGCTTCGTCGGCAAACCGTTCGACCTGCGCGCGCTGATCGAGCAGACGAGACAAATCGTTCCCGTCTGACGTTCGCTCTCGCTAGAGCTCTTCTCCTGCTCGTAGCAAGCCGGCGGCGATCACGAGTAGTGATGCGATCAACGAGATGAAGATGCCGATCCCGCGGCCGCGCCAGCCGTAGAACGTATCCGGTACGGAGATCAACCGAATGAGCACGAAGATCGTCGACAGCGACCCGAGTGCGATCACGACCAGGCTCTCCGGCACGCTCGCGGGAAGCTCGATCCCGGACTCACGAAGCAGGACGATCGCAAGCAGCGCGAGCCCGATGAAGAAGACGAGCTTTCCCAGCGCTCCGGTGTGCCACCCGATGATCGCCGTGGTCACTCCTTGACCGCCCCCGACATACCAGTCCGTGAACGCGGAGATCGCCAGAATCAGACCCGAGAGCCAGGTCAGCCGCCCGCCCCAGGCCCAGATTGCCCCGATCGGCCGAACTGGGCGCGGCGCAGGTTCGAGCCAATCATCCTCCGTCGCCCCTGGCGGGAGGTAGGGGTCGGGGGTTTGCACGGGCCTCAGTATGGGCGAGAATGGTCTTGTACGTCGCCGAGGGTCGCCTAGGACGGGAGGCAAGCAATGGTCGAGTCCGGTTTGCCGCACGTAGCTTTCGACGAGTTCGTTGCGTTCTCGGAGAGCGGTGCGCACGCGACGGGGGAGTTTCACTGCTCCGAGTGCGGACACGTCGTCACCGTCAGTCACGTGCTGCCGCGCTGCCCGACGTGCGACGGCAAGTCGTGGGAGCAGAGCGAGTGGCATCCTTTCACTCGCCCGGCGCAGGTCTGACGAAACGCGCTTAAAGTCCAAAAACGCTCTGGATCTTGTGCCAGAGCGTCAGCATGAGCACGATCGCGATCGCGACGAGCACGACGAACGTGACGAGGAAGCGGAGACGCGCGCGTGCGTTTTCGCGGCTGCGCGTGCTCCTCGCTCGGCGCTGCGCTCGGTAGAGGCGGTACGCCCGGTCGATTGCAGTCGGATCGACAGGGATGTCCTCAGGGGGTGCAACCGCGCGGCGCGCCGGCTCGGCCATCCGCGGGATTCTAGTAGTGGACTGGCTCGATGTCGGCCCGGCGGCCATACTGAGTACGGGTCGGGATGGCGGTACACGTCTCAACGAGGCAGCGTGGCGACGCCCGCGCGGCGGCGGCGCTGGCTGCGCTTGCGGATGTGGGCGCAAACATTGCCGCGGCCGCAAGCCTGAACGAAGCGCTCGACTCGCTCGCCGAAACGCTGCTCGACGCCGTCCGTGCCGACATCGCCGTCTTCTATGTCCTCGACTCAGCCGGCGAAGTCCTCGTCGCCTCGGGGATCGCGACCGCCTCTCAGTCGGGCAGAGCCGAGCTTCAGGGGACGCGCTTTCCAGTCGCCGACCTCGAGCCCGACGAAGTCGACGAGGCCGACAAGTTGCCCGATCCGGTCGCGCACGCCGTGCGCCTCCTACAAGCGAACGGCATCCTTCAGATCCCCGTCCACGGCGGCGCCCTCCAGTTGCTGCGAGCGGACGCTCCTTTCGATGCCGTGGAACGGTCGATCGCCCACGTCGCAGCGGTGCAGGCGAGTCTCGCCATCCAGGCCCTCGAGAGTGCAAAGACAGCGCACGCCGAGGGCCTTGCGCTTGCCTTGGCCGGAGACGCGCTTGCCGCGGGAGCGGATGGACAGGAGACCGCCCGCCACGTGGTACGCCTCGCCGCAGCGGCCACCGGCGCGCGTGCGAGTGTTCTTTGGCAGCGGGCCGAGGAGGGATCGCTCCAGCTCGTCGCCAGCTTCGGCCTGGACCCCGAAACGGACGGCACGATCGCTCACGCGCGCGAGGCGGCAGAACGCGCGGACGGCGTGGAACCTTTGCCCGACGGTTCCGGAACCAGCGTCGCGCTGCGACTCGGTCAACCGTCCGACGCCGTCCTGCAGCTGCTCTTCCTTCCCGACGGCGAACCCGGGGCTGACCAGCTCGCCCGGCTGAGGACCTTCGGCGTTCGCGCGTCGCAGGCGTTGCGCGCGAGCGGGCGCGCGCGCACGATCGAAGGCGAGCTCGAGCGCACGCGTGCTCTCCTCGCCGTAGTCGGACAGGCAACCGCGCAACTGTCGCTCGCGCACACGCTCGAGACCGCGGTCGACCGCGTCGCAGAGCTCTTCGACGTGGAGCGACTCGGCGTCTACCTCGCAGACGACGAAGATCTGTATCCCGCCGCCGGCACGGGTCTTGCCGGTCCGCATGTCCGGCTAGCCGAGCGGCTCCTCGAGCTCGCATCGGGACCGCTCCGCGGCCGCGGCATGGTCGAGATCGCAGACGCGACCTCGGATCCACGGCTGGCAGTCGTCGGCGATGCTGCAGCCGAGACCGGAATCGACAGCGCGATCGCCGTCCCGTTGGTCGTCGGCGACGAGACGATCGGTCTGCTCGGAGTTTTCCCGGACCGAGGACGTGTATTGACGGAGAACGAAACCGCACTCCTGCGCGCGCTTGCGTCTCAGCTGGCCGTCGCAGTCCAGAACGCGCAGCTGCACGAGCAGGCAAAGAAGCTCGGTGAGGAACGCGAACGCGCTCTCGACTCGGAGCGGGCGTCCGCTCGCCAACTCCGTGGGCTCTACGAGATCTCCCGTTCGTTCGCGCAGAGCCTTTCGCTCGAGGCGACGCTCGAGGCCCTTGCCCGCACCGTGACCGACGTGCTCGACGTCGACCTCGCGGCCATCTTCATGCCGGACGATCGGCGCGAGCAGCTTGTCCCGCGCGCGATCCACGTCGCCGAGACGCGCCTGGCGGAGGTGGCGCGCACGATCTTCTGGCGCAACCAGCCGTTCGGCACGCGTCCGGTACAGCGCTTGTTCCGGCTCGGTGAGCCGTTCAAGCTCGACGCTGTGGCGGTGCGTCGGTTGGGGGCTCCCGCGACGGCGCTGCAGCCGTTCCTCGAGCGCGGCTGGAGCGGCGCCGTGGTCCCGATTGCAACGCCCGCCGAGGTCGTCGCCGCCCTCCTGCTCGTCTCGACGCGGCCGGGCATTCGCGTGACCGACGAGACGATCGAACGCGCGCAGGCAATCGGCGGCCAAGCCGCGCTCGCGATCGACAACGCACGTCTCTACCAGCAACAAAAGGAATTCGCGGACACGATGCAGCGGTCCCTGCTACCGCGGTCCTTGCCGCAGCTCCCGGGTCTCGAGCTGGGCGATGCGTATCAGTCCTCGGCGCGGGTCGAGGTCGGCGGAGACGTCTACGACTTCGTCGAGCTCGACGAGGGCCGCCTCGCGGTGGTGCTCGGCGACGTCACCGGGCACGGAATCGAGGCGGCGGCCGACATGGCGATGGCGAAGTTCGTGTTCCGTTCGCTCGCGCGCGAGCATCCGTGTCCCGGCGACTTCTTGCAGGCCGCAAACGAGGTCGTTGTCGGCGAGATTGCGCCGGGGAAGTTCATCTCGATGGTCTATCTGCTCGTCGACACGCAGAACGGTCGCGTTGCAGCCGCCGGCGCGGGCCATCCGCAGCCGCGAGTCGTGTCGGCGGACGGATCGGTGGGCAGTCTCGACGTCCGCGGGCTCGTGTTGGGTATCGAAGGGGGTCAGACGTACGAGGAGGTGACGTCGCCGCTGGAACCCGGCAATTCGGTGGTGCTCTACACCGACGGCGTACTCGAGGCGCGTAACGGAAACGAGTTCTACGGATTCGAGCGTCTCGACGCGATCATCTCCGCCGGACGGGACCTTTCCGCCCGGGATCTCGCGGAGACGATCCTCGCCGATTGTCGCGACTTCGCGAGGAACGTCCTCGCGGACGACTGTGCGGTCGTCGTCGTCAAGCGAACTGAATGATCCAGTTGCGGCGCCCGCCCGGGCAATTCGCGCGGGTGGC
>JBKPJA010000036.1:0-2852 GCA_046730515.1 Actinomycetota bacterium
CACACCGTAGCGTTCTTGTGCGCCGCCGCGGGAGACACGGAAGCCGGTGATCACCTCGTCGAAGACGAGCAGCGCTCCGGACGCATCACAGAGCGTGCGCAGTGTTTCGAGGAAACCGGGTTGCGGCGGGACGACGCCCATGTTCCCGGCGACAGGCTCGACGATGATCGCCGCGAGCCCCTCGCCGTACTGCGCGACCGCTGCCGCGACCGCGTCGACGTCGTTGTACGGGCAGACGATCGTGTGACTCGTCGTCGCACTCGGAATTCCCGGGCTGGATGGAATCCCAAGCGTCGCAATGCCGGAACCTGCGTTTGCGAGCAGCGCATCGCCATGGCCGTGATAGCAGCCGGCGAACTTGATGATCCGGTCACGTGCAGTGAACGCGCGCGCAAGCCGCACGGCGCTCAGCGCCGCCTCGGTGCCCGACGAGACGAGCCGGACCTTCTCGACGGACGGAACGGCGTCGACGATCTCCGCCGCCAGCTCGACCTCCGCTTCGGTCGGAGCGCCGAAGCTCGTCCCGCGTTCTGCCGCCGAGCGGACGGCGGCGACGGTCTCCTCGTCGGCGTGGCCGAAGAGAAGCGGCCCCCAGGACATGACCCAGTCCAGGTAGCGGTTGCCGTCGACGTCATCGAGGTACGCGCCGAGCGCGCTGCGGACGAAGAACGGCTCGTCGAGCCCGACGGTGCGCATCGCGCGCACCGGCGAGTTGACGCCGCCGGGAATGAGCTCGAGCGCGCGGCGATAGAGCTCGCTGCGCGTCCTCAAAGCCATGCGGCGAGTTCCTTCGTCCAGTAGGAGACGATGAAGTCCGCGCCCGCGCGCTTGATCGCGGTCAGCGATTCGAGCGCCGCTTGCCGTTCGTCGAGGAATCCCTTGGCCGCCGCTGCCTTCAGCATCGCGTACTCGCCGGAGACGTTGTACGCACCGAGCGGCAGGTCGAAGCGCTCGCGCGCGGCGCGCAGCACGTCGAGGTACGGCAGCGCCGGCTTCACCATGATCGCGTCGGCGCCTTCCGCAATGTCGAGCTCGCACTCGCGCAGCGCCTCCCGCACGTTCGGCGGATCCATCTGATAACCGCGCCGATCGCCGAACGACGGCGCAGACTCAGCCGCCTCGCGGAATGGTCCGTAGAACGCCGACGCGTACTTCGCCGAGTACGCGACGATCGGCGTCTCCGGTAGAGCCTCGCGAATCGCGCCGACCCTGCCGTCCATCATGTCGCTCGGCGCGACGACGTCTGCGCCCGCCTCGACGTGACTGACGGCCGTGCGCACGAGCAGCTCGAGCGTCGCGTCGTTGTCGACCTGGTCGCCCTCGAGGACGCCGCAATGGCCGTGCGAGGTGTACTCGCAGAGGCAGACGTCGGTGATCAGAACGAGGTCGCGGCCCTGCAACGCGTGCAGCGCCTGCTGAACGATCCCGTCGTCGTCCCACGCGCCCGACCCTTCCTCGTCCTTCTCCTCCGGAATCCCGAAGAGGATCACGGCCCTCACTCCCGCGGCCGCGAGCTCGTCGGCTTCTCCTACGACGGTCTCGACGGGGTGCCGGCGCAAGCCGGGGAGCTCCTCGTTCTCGAACGGCTCGGGCCCGACGAAGAGCGGCATCACGAAGTCGTCGAGGGAAAGGCGCGTCTCGCGGACGAGACCCCGCAGCCCGCTCGTGCGTCGAAACCGCCGCAGCCGCGTCACGGGAAACGAGCTCATCTCCGAAAGGTTAGTGTCAGGCCGGTGCCGCTCGTCGTCGATCCGGATCGCATCGAGATCACTGCGATCGGTGAGCTCGTGGACGTAACCGGGCGTCGCGTCGTCGAGGTGGGCTGCGGCGACGGGCGAATCACGTTCCAATATGCGCCCGACGCCGTGTCGGTCCTCGCATTCGATTCGGATGACGACGCGATTCGCACGGCACGGGCCGAGACACCGGAGGAACTTCGCAACCGGATCCGCTTCGAGGCCGCCGATGCAGCGCAGATCGAGCTGCCGCAAGGCGAGTTCGACCTTGCGCTCTTCTCCTGGTCGCTCTGATGAATAGAGACGGAGGACGTCGTGCACGTCCTGCGTCAGATCCACGGAGCTCTCCGCCCGAGCGGCCTGTTGCTCGACATGCATCCGGTGGGAATGGACTTTGCAGTCCGCGCCGGTGAGCGCGGCCTCGGCTTCGTCGACACGAGGAAGTTCGCACGCGTGCTCGCCGCGATGAACCAGTGCGTGCAGGAGGTCGTCGACGAAGGCCTCTACGAGGAGATCCGGGAGCTCCGGCGCCACGTGTCCGAGCGCTTCGACACTGCCGACGAGGCGCTGGCCGAGGCGACCACGTGGGAGCACCTGCGGTTTCCACGGCTTCTCCGTTGGCGGCTGCGAAGGTCGGATGCCGCGCCGGTCGAGTTCATCGACACGATCCGCTACCGGCTTTTTCGCCGGCGTTTCTAGACGAGCAATCGCCTTGCCGCCACCCGTGCACTGACGCCGAAGATCGCGCCGAGCCCGACGAGCCAGACGATCTCCCTGCCGATCGCGGCCCACGGGCTCGCGTCGTACAGCGCGGAGCTGAAGTACCGGACGGCGTGCGCGAAGGGAAGCGCGTCGCTGATCCAGCCGGCGACCGGAACGACCTGCTTCGGCACGAGGCCGATGAACACGATCGGCATCACGACGAGCACGGCGACGAGCGACGCAGTGCGCGCCTCGCGTGCAAGCGCTCCCAGCAGCGAGCCGAGCGCCCCCAACGAGGCGCCGGCGAGCACGAGCCCGACCGCGAGCAGCGGCAGGCGCACCCACGGCTCGCCGCCCACGACGTTCCCGATCTGAACGACCACACCGAAGACGACGGCGATGGCGAGCCCGAGC
>JBKPJA010000037.1:0-13500 GCA_046730515.1 Actinomycetota bacterium
TGCTGGCGCCGACGAAGACTGCGGGAGTGAAGAGAGATGCCGAAGACCAAAACATCGAGCAGCGTCAAGAAGCGGTTTAAGACGACGGCGACCGGCAAGATCTTGCGCCGGCGAGACTTCCGGACTTCCCCTCCCGGCCACTTGGTAAAGAGGAAGCCGGCGAAACGGAAGCGCATACGGCGGGACACGCCGGTCGCTCCGAGCGATCAGAAGGCCCTGAGGAAGATGTTCGGGGGTCGGCGCTGATGCCGCGCGTCAAGCGTTCCGCCCACGCACGCAAGAAGCGGCGCAAGGTTCTTGGTCAGGCGAAAGGCTACTGGGGGCTGAAGAAGTCCTCGTACCGCTACGCGAAGGAGCAGGTCGAGCATTCGCTCGTGTACGCCTATCGCGACCGCAAGAACAAGAAGCGCACCTTCCGCCGCCTCTGGATCATGCGCATCAACGCGGGCGCGCGTGCGAACGGGCTCTCGTACAACCAGTTGATCGCGGGGCTGAAGGCGGCGAACGTCCAGCTCGACCGCAAGGTGCTCGCCGAGCTGGCGGTGAACGATCCGCAGGCGTTCGGCGCGATCGCCGAGCAGGCCAAGTCGGCGCTCGCGAAGGTCTGAGACTCGACCGGCGTCTCAAGCTGGTCGCGCGGCTCGCGTTCGCGCGGCAGCGCGAGAAGCTGGGCTTGTTCGTCTGCGAGGGCGAAGATTTGCTCGAGGCGGCGCGTGCCGAGGGCATCGAGCCGGTCGAGCTGCTCGTGGCGGGCGAGAACATCGACGCGACGCAGCTCGCGTCGGTCTCGTCGCTCGGCCATCCCCCGCGTGTGATCGGTGTGTTTCGCCGTGAGGCCTTGCAACAGACCGTGACGAGACGGGGCCCGGGGCTTGCGCTATGGCGCGTCGCGGATCCCGGGAACGTCGGAACGTTGATTCGCTCTGCTGATGCACTCGGCGGGGCCTTCGTCGCCTTGTCGGACGGATGCGCGGACCCGACGGGCCCAAAGGCAGTGCGGGCCTCGATGGGAGCGCTCTTCCGGGTTCCCTTGATCCTGTTCGAGGATGCGCCGCGGCCGTGGGTCGCCTTGGTGCCCCGCGGCGGCGAAGAGCTCGCTTCGATCGAGAACGGTTCTTATGTGCTCGGATCGGAACGCGCGGCCCTACCGGACGATGTCCTGGAGCGGTGCGACGGGCGCGCGACGATCCCGGTCGCCGACGGCGCGGAGTCGCTCAACGTTGGGATGGCCGGGACGATCGCGCTCTACGAAGCTTCGCGACGCGCTTCTCAACAAGGGTCAGACCTCTCCGGGGTCTCACCCTTGTTCTAGCCGGCGGGCGATCCAGATCATGTCTTCACCGCCGGCGTACGGCGTTCGGTCGAACCAGCCGTAGCAGGCTTCGATCTCGAAACCCGCATCGACGAGCAGCGCGCGCCACTCCGACTCGTCGGCCCACGCAAGCGCCATCTGCGACTCGGCGCCGTCGCCCCTGATGGAGAGCGTCAGCGTCCGACGTGTCGGATCCCAGTCTGCCCGCTCCCAGATGCCAGGCTCACGCTCGATCCACCGCCGGTTCGTCTCGGCGATGTCCTCGGCGTCCGGGGCGAACACGTCGAACACCAGCCGGCCGTCCGGCACGAGCAGCTCGCGTGCGGCGGCGAGGGCTCGACGGCGCTGGGCGTGCGTTTGGAGATGGAGGTACGAACGAAACGGAACGAGCACGAGCGGGACGCGCTCACGGACGGGCGGCTCGGCCAGGTCGCCGAGCCGGAGATCGAGCTCGACGCCTGCTGCCTCCGCGCGGCGAGCACAGACCTCGAGCATCCGGGCAGAGGAGTCGACCCCGATCACGTCGACGCCGTCCCCAGCGAGCGGGATCGCGATCCGGCCGGTGCCGACACCGAGCTCGACGATCGGCCCGCCCGCATTGCGCGCTTCCTGGCGATAGAACGCGATGTCCTCGGTCACGGACGCGCTCCAGGGGTCGTACAGCTCGGCTATCGCGTCGTAGACGGACAATGGCTAGATTCGACGGATGGACTGGGAAGCGTACGCGGAGGAGGCAGAGCAGGCCTCCGCTGCCGCTCGGACGCAGGACGAGCTGACCGAAGCGAGCATCAAGTACATCGGCCGGCGCTCACCGCTGCGCCTTGCGCTGAGGGAGGTGCGAGACCGTGAGACCGGGATGACACTGAACGCCGTCCGCGAGCGGCTCGAGCAGGCGTTTGCACGGCGCGAGGCTGAGCTGCAGCGGGCCGAGCTGGCGCAGCGCGAGGAGACGCTCGACGTGACACTGCCGGGAACACCGCTCCCGCGCGGGCATCTCCATCCGCTGACGCAGATCATGCGTGAGGCCGAGGCCATCTTCCTCGGGCTCGGCTACGAGATCATCGACAGCCGCGAGGTCGAAACGGTTTGGCACAACTTCGACGCGCTCAACCAGCCGCTCACGCACCCGACGCGCTCGCATCGCGACACCTTCTACGTCGACGCCGACACGCTGCTGCGAACGCACACGTCCACCGGGCAGATCCGCGTCATGGAATCGCGTGAGCCGCCGCTCTACATCGCCGTCCCCGGGCGCGTCTACCGCCGCGACACACCGAGTCCGCGCTCGACGCCGATCTTCCATCAGATCGAGGCGCTCGCCGTCGACCGCAACATCACGCTCGCGGACTTGAAGGGAACGTTGATCCACTTCGCGCGTGCGATGTTCGGCCCGGATCGCGAGGTCCGCATGCGGACGGGCTACTTTCCGTTCACCGAGCCTTCGGTTGAGTTCGACGTGACGTGCTTCCTCTGCGGCGGGAAGGGCTGCGTCTTCTGTAAGTACTCCGGCTGGTTCGAGATGGGCGGGGCCGGCGAGGTCGATCCCGCCGTGTTCGAGAACGTCGGCTACGACCCGAGTGAGTGGACCGGCTTCGCGTGGGGCCTCGGCATCGACCGCATCGCCGCGCAGCGTCACGGGATTCCAGACATCCGCATGTTCTGGGAGAACGACCTCCGCATGCTGGAGCAGTTCTGATGAACGTTCCGATGAGCTGGCTGCGGGAGTACGTCGCAGTCGACGTTCCCACGGACGAGCTCGCGCAACGTCTCGTCATCTCCACATGCGAGGTCGTACGCATCGAGAAGCGCGGCGTCGTCGACGTCGACGGGAATCTCGGCCTCTTCCGCGTCGGGCGTGTGCTCGAGGCGGCGAAGCATCCGAACGCGGACCGCCTGCAGCTCTGCCAGGTCGACGTGGGGGAGGGGGACGCACGGCAGATCGTCTGCGGCGCATGGAACTTCGGCGCCGGTGCGACCGTCGCCGTCGCTCTCCCCGGCGCCGTGTTGCCGAACGGGCTCCAGCTCGAGCGCCGCGACGTTCGTGGCCAGGCGAGCGACGGGATGATCCTCGCCGAAGACGAGGTCGACCTAGGCACCGACCACGCGGGGATCATGGTGCTCCCGGACGGGATCGAGCCCGGAACTCCGTTGGCAGACGTGTTGCCGCTCATCGACGAGGTGCTCGAGCTCGAGACCGGCCACAACCGTCCCGACCTGCTCGCCGTGTACGGGATCGCGCGCGAAGTGGCTGCACTGCACGACCTCGAGCTCCCACCGCCGCCGGGCACGGATCCCGACCGGTCCGGTAACGAGAAGGTCGATGTCCGGATCGACGACTTCGAAGGATGTCCGCGCTACATCGGTCGGCTGTTCCGAGGGGTCGAAGTCGCGCCCTCACCTCTCTGGTTGAAGGCAAGGCTGCTCGCCGCCGGCATGCGGCCGATCTCGAACGTCGTCGACGTCACGAACTACGTCATGCTCGCGCTCGGCAATCCGCTGCACGCGTTCGACCAGGCAAAGCTCGCCGAAGGACGAATCGTCGTCCGCCGCGCACAGAAGGGCGAGCGGCTGACGACGCTCGACGGGTCCGAGCGCGAGCTCGAGCCATACGACCTGATGATCGCCGACGCGGAGCATTCAGTTGCGCTCGCCGGGATCATGGGCGGCGAAGAGACCGAGATCGGCGAGGATACGACAGACGTTCTGCTCGAAGCGGCGAACTTCGAGCCGTACACGATCTTCCGAACAGCAGAACGCCTCCGGATGCGGACGGAGGGATCGACGCGTTGGGAGAAGGGAGTCGATCCGTATCTGGCAGAGCAGGCCGGCAAGCTCGCGACGCAGCTGATCGTCGAGCTCACCGGTGCGAAGTGGGTCGGCGACAGTGACGTCCACGAGGTCTTGCCGGAGCGCCCTGTCGTCCGCTTCCGTCACGCGACGACCGACGCCGTGACCGGAATCGAGACGCCGCCGGACGACCAGTTCGCGATCCTCCGCCGCCTCGGCCTCGGGGTCGACGGCGAGCAGGTCGTCGTACCGACGTGGCGCAACCCGGACGTGACCCGAGAGATCGATGTCGTCGAGGAGGTCGCGCGCTTCCGGCTCGACGCGGTTGCTGCCCGGCTGCCGCTCCGACAGGCGATGTTCGGCCGGCTGACGAAGATGCAGCGCATCCGGCGAACGATCCAGGACACGCTCGCCGGGTTCGGTTTCTTCGAGGCATACACCTGGAGCCTTGTTCCGCAGGACGTCGATCCGTCGGCCGTCCGGTTGGAGGAGCCGCTCTCGAGCGAGCAGGCCGCCCTGCGAACGTCACTGCTCTACGGGCTGATCGGCTCGGCCCGCCGCAACGCGGACGCGGGCGCCGAGGGGGTCGCTCTCTTCGAGCTCGCGCACGTCTATCTGCCGACGGACGGAGAGCTACCCGAGGAGCCGTGGCACGTCGCCGGAATCGTCAACCGCGGATTCGCTGTCGCGAAGGGCGCGGTCGAAGGGCTCTACGCAGCGCTGAACATCGAACCGGCCTTTGTTCCCGCCGACGACGTCGCCGGACGTGGGCGCGGCGCGCGAACCGACGAAGGTTGGGTCGTCGCGCTCCACGAGCCTGGGCTGCCGGGTGACTGGGCCGCCTTCGAGCTCGAGGTCGACGCGCTCGTCGAGCGCTCGCCGGATCTCGTCGTCTACGGGGACGTGATCACCTACCCGCCGGTCCGTCAGGACCTCGCGTTCATCGTCGACGAGAATCTGCCCGCCGGCGAGCTGTTTGCGGTCGCCCGCGAGGCAGCGGCGCCGGAGCTCCGGGAGATCCGATTTCTCAGCGACTACCGCGGGGCGCCGATCCCGCCGGGAAAGAAGTCGATCGCCTTCTCGGTCGCCTTCCAATCGGCCGAGCGGACCCTCACCGACGAGGACGCGGGGGCCCTGCGGGAGCGGGTCGTGGAGGCGGTAGGACGCCGCTTCGGCGGCGAGCTGCGGGCCTGACGCTCGCCTCGAATTCGCCGTATCCCGTATCCACGGAGGTTGATCATGCGTTAGAAAGCACAAAGACCTTCTCTGAAGGTCGTACGAATGCGAGGGGAGAACGAGATGAAGCGACGTCTCATCGGGGCCGTTGGCACGGTACTCCTAGCGATCGCCACTGCGGCGTTCACCGGCTCGGCCCTCGCAGGCAACGGCAACGGGAACACTCCTCCCGGCCAGGCCAAGAAGGATTCGCCAAGCTCGAGCTCGACGGGTAGTGAGAGCCAGAACTCCCCGTCGCAGCCCGGGACGAAACCGGCGAACAACACCGCCAAGAACACGGCCTGCACGACGGGCGGCGGGACGGGTTCGAGCGCGACCTGCACTCCGTCCAATGCTTCGACGGCTTCGGCGCCGTCGTCGAAGGGCCAGAAGGACGTGTCGAAGAGCTACGGCAACGGGACGACTGCGGCGCAAATCGCGAATAGCCGCCGGGCTCCGTCCGGAACGCCCGTCAAGGGTCCGGGCAACAGCCAGCCGCACAAGGTGTGCGGGAAGAACGGCCACTACGTCGACGTGCACGCAGTGAAGTCGTACTCGAGCAACTGTGCGACGCCAGCGTCTCCGTCATCGTCTTCGCAGACGCAAACGACAACGTCGACCACCACGACCGTTTCGACGTCGTCGACGACGAGCGGTCAGGTGTCGCCGACGGTGGTCGGCGGCATGGCCGGTGCGGCCGCCGCCACGACGACGAGCTCGCCGGCCGGCGTGCTCGGTGCGCTCGCAGCGAGTCACGGTCGTGGAGTCCGCGGCGGCGTGCTCGGTGCGGTCGCGGCCAAGCGGACAGGCAAGCTGCCGTTTACCGGGTTCCCGGTGTGGCTCGGCCTGCTCGCGGGCTTCGCGCTGACGGGAGCCGGGCTCGGCCTCCGGCGCTGCGCCCGCGCCACCGTGTAGCCAAAACTGCGGTTGGGGTCGGAGAAAGGCGGTCGCAGAGGCCGCCTTTCTTCTTGGGCGAAATCCGTTCGTCTCTCGGTTACCGTAGAGAGGTCGTCATGTCCGCACGACTGCTCGTGCTCGTCGCTTTGGCGGCAATCGTCCTCCCGTCGTCTGCGGCCCGGGCGGACAACCCGACGCTCACCGGCATGGTCGGCAAGAACGACGCATTCGTGATCGCGCTCCTCGACGCCGGCGGCAACCCCATCAAACACCTCGATCCGGGCACCTACACGATTCAAGTGCACGATTTCTCGATCCTGCACAACTTCCACCTCTTCGGCCCCGGGGTCAACCAGGCCACGGAGATCGGGACGACGAGCGATCCGGTGTGGACCGTCGACTTCCAAAACGGCGTCTACACCTATCGCTGCGATGCGCACGCGTCGACGATGATCGGACAGTTCACGGTCGGCACCATCCCGACGGTGAAGCTCACGGCGTCGGTCGGCCCGGCGAAGAGGATCTCGCTGCGTGACTCGACCGGTGCCAAGGTGACGACGCTCTCGGGCCCGGTCAACGCCGTGATCACCGTGAACGACCGCAGCCGCGTGGACAACTTCCACCTCTCGGGACCGGGCGTGAACAAGCGAACCGGTATCGGCTTCCGCGGGCACGTGACGTGGCACTTCATGCTGTCCGCCGGGAAGTACGTCTACCGCTCGGACAAGCACAAGACGCTGCGCGGCAGCGTCACGGTCACCTCCGGGTAACGCCGATCGATTAACCCGCTACGTTCCCCGAGCGTGGGACGTCTCTTCACAAGCTTCGACGAGGCGTGGGAGTATTTCCTCGGCCGCGTCGAGCCATTGGAGCGGTTCTTCGGCCAGTTTCCAGACGACGACGCATTTGTCGCCGAAGGATGGGTCGTCGTGCCACCGGGCGAGATCAAACAGGCCGCGCTGGAGCTGCAAGGAGCCCTCGCGGCACTCGAGTGGCTTGCGCTCGTCCCGGAACACTTCTTGCACGTGTGGCTCGGTGGTGCGACCTTGACAGGAGGACGCCCGCGTGAGTTGCGTCACAGCGGCGCGCTCGACGCGGTGTATCGACGCGTGAACTGCTTCCACTCTGCCGTCGTGGTCGAGGTCGAAGCACCGCGGCTGCGCAACCTCATCGCCGGCACACAGGTCGATCCTTCGACGTTCCTGCCGCACATGACGATCGGCGTGACGCGAGAGGAACATGATCCAGAAGAGCTCCGAACCGCGCTTCTGCCTCTGCGGAATGTCGAGCTCGGTGTCGGCGGAGTAACCGAGCTAACGCGTATCCGCTTCCCTGCTGCTCAGACGACCTTGCTCCAGCCGTGGACGGTCGTCGAGACGCTCCCCCTCTAGTCGCGCTCGACGAGACGGAAGCGCCCTGCGCGCGCCTTGGTCTCTCCTTCGCGCGTTCGGCGCATGAGCAGGCGCGCGGTCGCGCCGATCCCGCCGGCGAGGAAGAAGCCCGCGCCGAGCGCCCCTGCGGCGACGAGCGGGAGGTTCGCGCGTAGCGCCTTGGTGGGGCTCATGTTCTCCCGCAGGCTCTCGGCAGCGGTCGCGAGCTGTTCGCGCTCCTGCTCGAGCTCGTTCCGCACGTCCTCGACGGTCCGGTTGTTAGTGCGTGCCTGAGCCATCGCTCTTGAGCGCCTCCGTCGTCAGCTTTGCCTCACGAATCGCCTGCTCGGGGACGGGCGGTGTTCCCTTTTGGAACTTCATCAGCGCGAAGAAGCCCAGCAGGAGGACGAGGACGAACGTCAGGCCCGTGACGATCAGCAGGGCCGCCCACCACGGCATGGTCGTCGCAAGCCCGGCCGCGATCGTCGCAAGTCCGAATCCGAGCATGAACAGCAGGAAGAGCGCGGCTCCGAGCGCGCCGGCGATCCCGAGTCCGAGCGCGATGACCTTGCGCCTGAGCTCGATCGTCGCGAGCTCGAGCTCGAGCCGCATGATCGAGCTCAAGTGCTCGGAGACAGACCGCGCAGCCGCGCCGATGCCCTGCTCGTGCGGTTCAGTCCCTTGGATGGGCATGCCCTCTCCAGTCGATCACCTTCGCGAGCACGATCCCCGCGGCGAAACACGCGCCGGCGACGACCCATGGATTGGGTCCCCCGCCGTTCCGCTTCTTCTTGCGTCGTCGGGGCCGTTTCGGGGCCCGCGCGACGAGTCCCTGGGTGGGCCGTTGGCTCGTCGCGGCCCCACCACCTCGCATGCGAGCCCGGATCAGGCTCGGCTTCAGCTTGCGCAGGAAATCGGCATCGTCCGCCAGCGGCTGCGCGAGCTTCGACTTCGTGCCGCCCTCCGCGGCAGAGCGGTTCGCGAGCTCTTGCAGCTTGTCTGCGAGCCGATCGAACTTCTCGTCAACCGTGGTCATTTCTTCGTCGGAGGCTCCTCACCGGTCAGTGTCCGCCACACTCTTGCAGCTCCACGCCGCGACACGACCGTAGCAACCGCACCGAAGCCACCGTAGAGCGTGGTCCACAGCAACTTCCGCAGCATGCCTCCCTGTTGTCCCGGCGATGATGGAGCCAAACCTGCATAAATATGCCACTCGGATGCACGGCGCGCGCGCACTCGGGAAGCCGGAACGTCAGCGTCTGATCGAGAGCGTCGTCACGCGCAAGCGGGTCGGCACGCAGTTCGAGCTCCTCGACGCGCTGGCGCAGGCGGGCTGCTCGGTGACCCAGGCGACGGTGTCGCGTGACATCCGCCAGCTCGGCTTGGAGAAGACGCGAGACCCGCTCGGTCGGCCGCGCTACGTGCTTCCTCATTCCGGTCGCCGTACCGATCCCACCGATGCGATGCGGTCGGTACTCGGGCAGTTCGGCCGCCGCGCGACCGCTGCGGGGAACATCGTCGTCGTACAGTCACAGCTCGGCTCCGCGCCGGCAATAGGTCGTGTTCTCGACGAGCTCGGGCACGAACGGATCGTCGGCACGCTCGCCGGCGACGACACCTGTCTCGTCGTCACTCCGTCCGAGCGGGATGCGCGGGCACTCTCGCGGGAGCTACAAGAGGTCATTGGCTAGCACGGTCGACGCGGAGGAACGGCTCAGGCGGCTCGAGCGGCTCGTGCCGCGTCCCGATCTTCCGGTCCTGCCGGAAACAACCGCTGAGATCTCCCGCGACGCTTCGAGTTATCTCAGCGCGCTCGAACAGCTCGCTGCCGAGGGTCGCGTCGAAGACGCGCTACGCATCGCGGTGCGTCTCGCGCCGTACTGGGTTGCCCACGGCCAGTTCGGCGACGGCCGCAGCTGCCTTCAGGAGCTCCTCGACTCGGCCGGTGAGATCTCGCACGTGTTGCGAGCGCAGGCGCTCGAGCGACTCGCGACTCTCGCCTTCGAGCAGGGGGAGGAAGAGCTGGCGTGGGCGCTCTGCCAGGAGAGCCTGTTGACGGCGGAGGAGTCCGGAGACGAGATCGCGATCGCACGCGCCCACGGCACTCTCGCGCGCTGTGCCCTCATGACGGGTGATCTCGACGATGCGCGACAACATGCGCGGGCGGCCGAGCAGATCCACCGATCACGCAGCAACGAGCGAGCGCTCGACTCTCCGCTGCACGTCCTGGCTTACGCGGATTACATCGCCGGTGACGACGAGCGTGCGCGTGCGGGCTTCGAGGAGACGCTCGCGCTCAATCGCCGCGTCGGGAATCGGTTCGCCGTCGCGCGAGAATTGACGAATCTCGGCAGTGTCGAGACGCGGGCGGGGAACCTGGAGCGGGCGCACGAGCTCTGCGACGAGGCGCTCCGGATTGCGGTCGAGCTGGACAATTCGACGCTCGGGACGTACTGCGTGATCAAGCTTGCCGGCGTTGCATCGGCGAGCGGCGATCACGAGCGGGCCGCGCGTCTGCGCGGCGCCGGGGAAGCGATGCTCGACGCCGCGGGCATGACGCTGAATCCCGGCACGGCGATCGAGTATGCACGGCACGTCGAGCGCACGCGCACAGCGCTCGGAGACGCGGAGTATGAACACCTGAATCACACAGGCCGCGAGCTCGAAGGCGACGCTGCGTTTGCTTACGCCCTCCAGGACTAGTCGCGGACGAACAAGCCGCGCTTGATGTAGTGCCACAGGCGCTGGCTGCGCGATGCGCCCTCCGCGAGGATCTCCTCGCTCTCGGGAGGTTCTGCGTACTCCGCGTCGCGGTTGAACTGCTCGGCGGTGATCTTCAGCCGGACGGTCCCCTGAGTGATCAGCGCGACCTGCTCGGCCGGGACGTAGCGGTCCTTCGATACGAGGCCGGGGGAGACAGAGAGGCCGTCGAAGATGTCGACGTTCGAGTCGCCGATGCGCTCGGCGACCTTTCCGACTCGCTGGCCGTCGGACGCGACGACGTCCCAGCCCGGGTCGATCAACAGCCACGAGACCGGCGTTTCGTCGGTCATCAGACCGAGCGGCCGCCCACGTACCACACGGGTCCCTGCGTCGCGACCGGATAGGTATCCGACAGAACGCGCAGGATCGCCACAGTGCCGGAGATTCCCCGCTCGTCGCAGCGCGCCAGGCAACGCGCCGCCATCTCGGGAGAGACGCCGTACCCGAAACGGCGCGCACAGCGAAACCGCAGCGCGTTCGGATCGCCGAAGTGGGCAGGGTTCGCGGGCGCGAGCAAGAGGGCTGCGAGCTCGATGTGGTCGGTCGAGTCGAGGCGCACCTCTGCGTAAAGGTCGCTCCAGTCCTGCGGCAGTGCAGCGAGCGCGTGTTCCCAAGCTTCCTGCAACTCCGTGCGCGCGGGCACTTCCCCTCGCTCAGCCTTGACCTCCTCGATGCGTGCGAGCCCGAGCTCGCCCGCGATCCCCTCGGCGTCGAGGCGACGGAGCAATCGTCGCACCGCCTCGGGCCCGATCGTCGCTCCGCGCCGCACGACCGTAAAGCGGATCTTCTTGCCCGAGCGGCCCGGATTCGCGGGGCCGAGGAGCGCGGCAGCGCGGTCGCATCGAGCGTCGTCCGCGACCGTCAACACGAGCTGGGCCTCGGCCCAGTCGTCTGGCAAGGACCGCTCGAGCTCCGTGAAACGGTCGGCGAGTTTCACGGGCAGCAGCATAAAGGAGGCCGTTTCGTAGACTGAGGGCGTGGCGAAAGTGGAGCAAAAGGGCATGCTCTCCAAGGAGGAGTTGCGCGATTTCTTCCGCGAGATGCTGCTCATCCGGCGTTTCGAGGAGAAGGTGGAGGAGCGATTTCGCGCCGGCGAGCTGCCGGGCTTTCTGCACGTGGCGATCGGGCAGGAGGCCTGCGCCGTCGGTGTGTGCCGCGCGCTGGAGGACGGCGACGTGATCGCGTCGACGCACCGCGCGCACGGGCATACCCTTGCGAAGGGAACGCCGCCGAACGAGGTAATGGCGGAGCTCTACGGCAAGCTCGAAGGCTGCTCGCACGGGTACGGCGGCTCGATGCATCTCTACGACGTCGAGCGCGGAAACCTCGGTGCGAACGCAGTCGTCGGCGGCGGGTTACCGGCGACAACGGGCGCTGCGCTCGCCTTTCAGCTGCGCGGTGAGCCGCGCGTCGCGGTTGCGTTCTTCGGCGACGGCGCGACGAACATCGGCACCTTCCACGAAGCGCTCAACATGGCCCAGCTGTGGAAGGTTCCGGCCGTCTTCGTCCTCGAGGACAACAAGTGGGCGGAGTCGACGCCGGAGATCCAGCACTCGCCGATCCGCGATCTCTCCAGGCGTGCAGAGGCGTACGGCATGAAGGCGATCAAGGTCGACGGCCAGGACGTCGAGGAGGTCTACAAGGCCACGCACACCGCGCTCGACCACGCTCGCTCAGGCAAGGGGCCGGTGCTGCTGCACCTCGACACTTACCGGCTCGTCGGTCACTACATCGGCGATCCGCAGATCTACCGGTCGAAGGACGAACAGCGGGACACGCGCGAGCACCACGATCCGATCACGTTCCTCCGCGCGAAGCTCGAGATCTCCGACGAGGAGTTCGACGAGATCGACGCAGAGGTGCAGGAGGTCGTCGACGGGTCCGTCGAGTTCGCGAAGAGCGGCACCGATCCCAAGCCCGAGGATGCGCTGAAGAACGTCTATGCCTGAGCTCTCGTATCGCGAAGCAGTGCGCGACGCGCTCACGCGCGCGATGCGCGAGGACGACGACGTCTTCATCCTCGGCGAGGACATCGCCGAGATGGGCGGCTCCATGGGCGTGACGCAGGGAATGCTCGACGAGTTCGGCCCGGAACGCGTGCGCAACACGCCGATCTCGGAGATGGCACTCGCAGGCGCGGCAATCGGTGCGGCGATGCAGGGGATGCGGCCCGTCGCGGAGATCATGTACGAGGACTTCCTCACACTCGCGACCGAACAGATCGTCAATCAGGCGGCGAAGCACCGCTACATGTCCGGCGGTCAGCTCACGGTTCCCGTCACCTTCCGCACGCAGGGCGGCGCGGGCTGGTCACCGGGTGCGCAGCACGCGCAGCAGCTCGAGGCGTGGTTCGTCCACATCCCCGGCTTGAAGGTCGTCTTCGCGTCGACGCCGACCGATGTGCGCGGACTCCTCTGGTCTGCGATCTACGACGACAATCCGGTCGTCTTCTTCGAGCACCGCACGTTGTACGGAGTCAAGGAGGAGGTGCCGGAGGATCTGGAGCCGATCCCGATTGGTCAGGCGCGTGTGCACCGCGAGGGCGAGGACGTGACCGTGATCGCGACCGGGCGCCTCGTGCACGAGTCCCTTGCCGCCGCGAAAGATGCGGAACAGGAAGGCATCTCCGTCGAGGTGGTCGATCCGCGCACCTTGCAGCCGCTCGACGAGCCGGGTTTGATCGAGTCGGTGAAGAAGACGAACCGTTGCGTCGTCGCGCACGAGGCCGTGACTCGCATGGGCTTCGGCGCCGAGGTCGCCGCGGTCATCCAGTACGGCGCGTTCGACTGGCTCGACGCACCGATCGAACGCGTGGGGGCGAAGTTCACGCCGCTGCCGTTCGCGCCCGTGATGGAGGACTGGGTCGTGCCGAACTCCGCCGACGTGCTCGCTGCCATCAATCGAACCGTGGGCCGCGATGGCGACTGAGATCACGCTTCCGCGTCTCGGCCAGGGTATGGAGTCGGGGACGATCGTCAAGTGGCTGAAGTCGGAGGGCGACTCGGTCGAAAAGGGCGAGCCGCTCTACGAGCTCGACACGGACAAGGTGACGCAGGAGGTCGAGTCCGACGCATCGGGCGTCTTGCTGAAGATCGCCGTGCAAGAGGGCGAGGTCGAGGTCGGCAAGACGATCGCCGTCATCGGCGAAAAGGGCGA
>JBKPJA010000038.1:0-19334 GCA_046730515.1 Actinomycetota bacterium
AAACAACATCGAGGTCGTCGGCTATCGGGATGTGCAATTCACGAAGGCCGGGGAGGTCGCGGGCGCGATGGGCCTCGATGTCGAGAAGTCCGAGCATGCGCTCGCGGAGCTGCGCGAGAAGGGTCTCGCCTAGGAGGCGACCAGGATCGCGCCGGTCCGGGCGGGCAAGGTGACCGTGACGCGGTCGCCGCTGACGGTGAACGTCTGGCTCTTGATCACGTCGGTCAGCCGCGTCGCTCCCGGAAAATTCCGACGCAACGGGATCTTCGCCGTCTCAGAGGAGGCGCCCCGGTTGAGGACGACGACAACTGGCTTGTCGGCGCCGCCTGAGCGCAGGAACGCGTACATGTCGTTGTCTCCGGACGCGGCGGTCGTGTCGCCGGTGAGGAGCGTCGTGAACGCACCGCTCCGCAGCGCGGGGTACTCGCTGCGTACCTTGGCGAAGAGCGTGTAGAACTGCAGCGTCTCCTCGTCGGGCGGCCCGTATGTGTTGACGTTCCCGCTCGCGTCGGTCCACGGGTAGGGCGCTCGGTTGAACGGGTCCGAACCGGGCGCATTGATGGCGACCTCGTCCCCGTACAACACCATCGGCGCACCGACATAGGTGAACTGCAACAGCGCGGCGAGGCGCAGTCGTGCCCTCGCCTGGTTCAGCTCGGTGTCGCCCGAAAGCACGAACGACGACAACGCGCGGATGGTGTCGTGCGAGTCGATCAGGTTGAACGACGCCAGTGACGCCTGCAGCGGATATTCCTGGCGCATCGCGGCCAGCGCGTGGTCGAGCCTGCTCGGAGTGAGCGGCGAAGCGCCGGTATTCGAACCGACGAAGCCGAGCGCGTCCTCGCGGAAGCGGTAGTTCATGACGCCGTCGAGCTCGTTGCCCAGCAGGAAATCCGTCGCGTCGATTGGCCCCCCCGTATTCTCGCCGATCAGCGGCGCGTTCGGATACGCGGCCTTGACCGCAGCCCGGAAGGCCTGCCACCACGGATGGCCCGGGTCTTGGGCCGCATCGAGTCGCCAGCCGTCCGCACCGGCGGCGAGCCAGCGCTCCGCAATCCCGTCGGGCGCCTTGAAGAAGAAGTCCTTGACCTGCTGGTTGTCGTGGTTGAAGACCGGCAGCGTGTCGACGCCGTTGAAATTCTTGTAATCACTCGACCCGCACGGGACGGTCTGCGTCGTGAACTGGAACCAGTCGCGCCACGGCGACGAGGTCGACTCGCACGCGCCCTCCGTCGCGTAGCGGTGGAAGCGGTCGAAATAGAGGCTGTCCGAGGACGCGTGGTTGAAGACGCCGTCGAGCATCCAGCGGATTCCTTCGGCCTTCATCGCCGCTGCGAGCGACGCGAACGCGAAGCCACCGCCGAGCGAGGGATCGACCTTCGTGTACTCGTCCGTGTCGTAGCGATGGTTCGAGCGCGCCTGGAAGATCGGCGTCGTCCAGATCGCATCGGCGCCGAGCGCCTTCAGGTACGGGAGTTTCTGCTGGATCCCCGCGAGATCGCCGCCGAAGAAGTCCTGGTTGAACGTGTTACCGGGGGCCCCCGGGTCCTCGACCATCTCGTTCCACGTCGGGTGGATGCGCGCGGGAATGGTTCCGTAGAACGTCGGACAGCCCGTCGTCGAGCCGGCACGGCAGAAGTCGTTCGAAGGATCGCCGTTGCGGAAGCGGTCGACGAAGATCTCGTAGACGAACGCGCCCTGCGCCCACGCGGGCGTCGTGAATCCTGGCGCATAGGCGGTGATCGTGAACGGCTGGAGCTCCGTCGTCGTCGTCGCGCCGGTGCCGCCCAGCAGCACGTCGGCCGTGCCGTTGTCCCCGTACCAGAGCGTTCTGCGTCCCACGCGGACGCGGAAGTCGTAGTTCACGATCTGCGGAGTCGTCGGAGTGGTGAGGACGTAGCTCCAAAGCCGGCCGCGGCGACGCATCGCGTGGAACGCACTGCCGGCGTGCAGCGCAACGCTCGTCGGCTTCCCGCCCGTCACGCGGAGGCGCAAGGTCACCTTCGATCCGGCAGGCACCGCACCGAACGGGTTGCGGTATTGCGCGTTGAACGTGTCGTGGAAGAGGCGGAGCGCAGCTTTCGCCGGCGAGGCGGCGACAATTGCAATCACCGCCGTGACGACGAACCTCGACCCCATGCGGTTCATTAAACAAGGGTCAGACCCCGTTCGGGGTCTGACCCTTTCTTATGCGTCTTCGAAGCCGGCGATGTTCGAGTAGCCGAAGCGAGAGTAGACCGCGTGGCGTCCCGAGAGCTCCCAGCTCATCTCCGGTAGGTCCATCTGCATGCGCTCGCTCTGCGCGATCTCGCCGTCGCGCCAGATGAAACCTGTTCCCTTGACGATGCGAACATCGTTCTCCGCACCGGTCACAGGATTCGTCAACGGCGTGAGCACCGACACGCCGACGCCTTCGACCGAATAGCGCGACCGCTTCCCGTCGATCGTCATCGCAACAGTCGCGCGATCGACGGTGCTCGGCTCGTCGAGGGTCGAGTTGAAGATCTCAAAGAGGCCGTAGCCCTCCTCCCCGCGCCAGATCCGTGACAGCGCGGCGAACTGCTCGTCGGTCTCGCAGTCGACGTACGCGTGGCCACGCCCGCCTTTGTCGTGGATCGGCCCAGGCCACCACAAAGCCCAGACGACCTTGGCGCCGCCGAGGTCGAGCTCGTCGTAGGAGCCCCGCTCGACGGCATGACCCAGGAACGCCTCGCAGTTCCCTTCGGGGGAGCTCGGAATGCCGCGGAAATTTCAGCCGCAGCCGGGATCGCAGTTACACGTCTCGAGGTACGTCCCCGCGATCTGCCACTCGGCCATCGCGCGAACCCTAACCTCGGATCAAGACAGGGGTGCCCAGCGGCAAGACGTGTGCGAGCTTACGGATGACGGCGTTCGAGACGCGGATGCAACCGTGGCTCGCGCTCTGACCGAGCAACGAGGGCTCGTTCGTCCCGTGGATGGCGACGTGGCCGTCGCCGCCTTCGAAGGTCTTGAGCACGTCCGAGTGCGCGGAGAGATCGAACGTGTACGGCCCGTACGCGCCGTTCGGATCCGGCGGCTTCAACAGGTCGACGACGTAGTACATCCCGCGCGGCGTCGGCAGCGACGGACGACCGATCACGGTCGCCGCGGTCAGCACGACCTTCGTCCCGCGGTACAAGTAGAGACGGTGCGCGCCGAGGCTGACGACGATTCGATACGGATTTCGGAGCACTCGTACCGCACGCGCTTGCACCCACCCTGTTATCCCGTTGGGCCGAACCGGCAGGTACACGCGCACCCACCGCTGTTGTTGCGAATGGACGAGCACGACACGCGGCGTTCCGATCGGATCGGGATTGCGCAGGACGAGCATCGGCCGTTTTGCAGCCGGTTTGCCGTAGACGACGAGGTGGCGGCTGCGCGCACCGGCGACGAGGCTCGTGCCGTCGGGCCGCCACGGGATCCACATCCCACCCTGACGGTGTCCGATCGGCTTCCGCGCAGCCCGGCGCGGTTTCGCCTTCGCTGTGCGTCGATGTACCTGCGCCTTCTTGAGCTTGTGATTCAGGACGGCTTGGCGATGGACCACGCGCCGCTTCTCGGTCGTCTTCGGCGCGTGCTTCGACGCAGTCTTGTGTTTCGGCGCTGCCCGTTCCGTCGGCGGCGTGGCCGCCTGCTTCGCAGGCGTGCCTCCGCCGTTGAGTTCGAGCGCAAGGACGATCAGCGCCGCTGCGGCGATCGTCGCAGCGGCGCCGACGTAGAGAACCCTCGGCCGGCGCATGTGGGTGCTCCGAAACTAGCCGGTCGCGTTCGGCTTCGCGCTCTTCGGCGTCGCCGCTGGTGCAACTCCGCCGCCGCCGCCCGTCGGCTTCTTACCGGTCGTCGTCGTCGTGCCGGTTGTGCCGGTTGTGCCGGTGGTGGCGGTTGTGGCCGTCGTGTCGGGCGTCGTCGTCGTGATCGTGGCGACGGTGGTCGTCGTGCCGGTCGTGATCGTGGTCGTGATCGTGGTCGTCGCCTGCGTGCTACTCGGTGCGGCGCCGGCCTCGAGCACGGCCGCAGTCAGTCCGAGCCCCATCAGGGCCGCGAACGCGATCGCCCACGCGACGGCCTTCCTGTAGCTCCTCTTCACAGGCATCCCCCCTTTCGCAGGGGACGCCTACCCCGATTCGCGCGTCCTAACCCCGTTCAGAGCCGCCTCGCCGCGCGCCGTCAAAAACACCCTGGAATCGCGGATCTGGACGAAGGCCTCGCCCACGGCGTCTTCCCAAATGGAGAGGCGAGGACAGCTCGTCCGCCACGCATCCATCGTCTCCCGATACGTCCGCGGCGTCTTCGAGATCCATGCAAGCAGGTCGCGCGTCAGGGCTTCCATCAGGCCGGACCTTAGAACAAGGGTCAGACCCCGCAAGGGGTCTGACCCTTTCTCTCGCTGCTACTTCGCAGGCCGAAATGCAACCTGGATGTTGTACGAGAGCCCAGGCGCCGAGAAACCGAACAGGTCTGTCGTGTTGTAGTGCCCCGGCGTTGCAGGCACGCCCGTGTCCTCGAGCTCCGGGTCGAACGTCTGCGACACCGGCGGACCGTGTCCGACGAACGTGTCAGTTTCGCCGGTCACCCAAAAGTTGCCGTTCGCACCGATGATCCAACTGTGGACGTCGATCGAGAAGTGACCCGCGCCGGCGCCACCACCGCCGACCGTGTGCCCGCAGCCCGTGAGCTGCGCGTCGCCCCACGTCGTCGTTCCGGCACGGTCGAACTCACCCCAACCCCAATTTCCGCCCGTGCCGCCGAACTGATCGCAGAAGCCGGGTGTCGGGTTGGTGCAGTTGAACGAGATGCCTATCTGCCACATGTCGTGCGCCGCTCCTCCGCCGTACGCTCCGGCCGGAGAAGCGATGACTGCTGCCAGCGCGGCCACGCATGCAAGCGCAGCGAGCAAGCCAATGGTTCGCCGCATACTGAACTCTCCCCTCTCTGTGGAAGGCCGTGCGAAAACGGCCTCGACTAGGAACGCGGTCGAGTATTGAATGGAAGCGGACACGGCGTCAACCGCTACCCCCCAAAACCCCCAAAAGGTCCAGACCCGCACGGACCAAACTTTCTAAGAAAGGGTCAGACCAAGGGGCCTGACCCTTTCTTGGTGGTGAACAATCAGTTCGGCGTCAAGAGCAGCGCATGCGTTTGGCCCGTGGCGGTGTCGTTCGCGTTGGCAACGATCTGTCCGTTGTTGTTGATCGCCGTCGCGTCCTGGATCACGTACGGCGTCCCGGTCGGGATCATGGTGTTCAGGTCTTGCACGGTTCCCGCGTTGTCAATCGAGGGCCCGCCGACCATCACGCCGTTGTCGTTGATCGACTCCGCCTGGAAGCTGCCGAGGTCAGTCAACTTGCCGTTCGCGTACAGGAACCCGTCGCCGCCGCCGACGTAGCCGGCGATCTGACCGCTCTTGTTGATGGAAATGGCCTCCGGGATCGCAATGGTTCCGGGCGCAAGAGTGCCGAGGTCGCTGACCGTGCCGCCGGACCACAACACCAGGTGGGCGGCGTCAGTCGTGTCCCAACAGACGCCCGCGATCTGGCCTTGTTGTTGATCGCATTGCCCTGACAGCCGAAGCTGCCAACGAAGGTCGGCGCAGGCAGCGTCGTGACCGCGCCGCCCGAGTACAGGAACGCGTGCTCCGGATTGTTGGTCCCCCAGGTGCCGACCACCTGGCCGGAGTCGTTGATCCCGGCCGCCACGCTGTCCTGCCCGGCAATCGGAGCGAGCACGCCCAGATCGGTCGCCTTCTTCGCGTTCCACAGAACTGCGTCGTAGCCGTTCGACGTATCCGACCAGCCGGCCACCTGGCCGGACAGATTGATCGCCTTTCCCTGGCTGTTCTTCCCGCCGTTCAGCGTGCCGAGGTCGCTCAACTGTCCGCCCGAGTACAAGAACGCGTGCTCGGGATGCCTCACGCACTTCTTCGGGTTCGGATAGTTCGCCGGACACGTGATCTGGTAGGCGCTCGACAGGTACGAGCCGCCGGCCACCTGACCGTTGGCGTTGACGGCGTAGCCGTCGGTGACGCCGAGCCCGAACGACCCGAGATCCGTGGTGGTGTACGTCGCTGCAGTGGATGCTGCCCCTGCGCCCGAGACTGCGAGCGCCACCACGCACGCGAGCAGGATCGTCCAAAGGAACTTCATTGAATCCCCCTCCTGCCTGCCCGTGATTTCCAGGTGCTACGCGGGGAACGCGGAAGCGGATTCCCGCTTGTCGCAAAGTAAAGGGTCAGACCCCGCAGGGGTCTGACCCTTTGTTTGACGCGTCAGCCGACGAGCTTCTTGCACTGGCCCGTCGCGTGGGCCGCCGCGTTTGGAGCTCCTTCAGAGTCGCCCACCTGAGGCGCCGGCGAGTTGTTCGAGCAGTCGAGATTACCGGCGATCGTGTTCGTCACGACTTCGTTTCCGTCCGGATCCGCAGTGACGTTGTTGTTGAAGCTCACATTTCCACCGACGGTGTTGCGGATGAACCCGAGCCAGCACGATCGCCAGCCGGTGATTGACGCGTTTCCGCCGATCGAGACGTCCTCGTAGGTCGCATACGCCGGTGATCCGAGGAGCGCATCCTGTGGATCACAGTTCACACCCCCACCACCCCCGCTTTGCACGACGTTGTGGCCGACGGCGCTGTGATGCACGAGAACCGCAAGCGCCTGTTCCGCCGTGAGGCTGCCGCCGATGCTGTCGTTCGTCACCAGCGTTCCAACGTTCTGATCGGGATCGTTGAAGCAGATGAACGCTTCTGGCTCGCACCCGAGCACGAGCACGGCATCGGACTTCACGTCGAGGTTATTCCCGACCTTCAAGTTCGAACCGCCGAAGGCGGCGTAGAGATCCGCGCCCGACTGTACGACCGCGTTCTGTTGAACCGTGACCGAGCCCGAGTCGAGGAAGCACGGCCCGGCAACGGTCAGGAACGAGTACGTTCCGGCCGGAATCGAGCCGCCTGTACATGTGTAACTACCGCCACTCGTGGCCGAGCCGAGTGGGACGAAGATCGCCGCAGCGGCAGCAGCGATGACCATCAAGGCGGTAACTCTCCCCATGCTGCCCCCTTCCGATTGGAATTGAACTGAGTGACCCTAACGCGCTTGAGCGATTACGAGTCGAGTTGAATCGTCTGGCACGACGTTTGGTACGCGACCGCGCCACCCGTAGTCACAGTCCAGTACGCGTAGATCGTCGAGTTCGCAAGGCCGTCGATGTCCGCCGGCGTAAAGACTTTGTACGCAGCCCCGTTGCCTGAGGCGTTCGTCGTCAACGTAGCGGTGTCCAGGTTGAACAAGGAGTTCGAACACCCCGGGCTGCCGAAGACGTGAATCGTAATCGTGTAGGCGGTGTCGGGCATCGCGCCGTTCAGGACGTACTCCTCGTGCGCGAACACGTTCGGCCCGTCCGGATGGATGTTCTCGACGAACCCAGTCTGCAGCGGCGCCGAACCGACCGGGGCCAGTGGGATGTGCGAGGAGTGGTAGACGGCGTCCGCAAGTGCTGCAGGTGTGAGTGCGAGCGCGAATACAACGACGAAGAGAATCGATCGCATGTGCTTCTCCTTTTTCTTAGACGGCCGCCGCAGCGCGACGCTCCGCAATGCATGCACGCGACCACCGCTCGATCACCTCGATGAGGCGTCCGCGCATCTCCGGTAGGTCGCACTCCCACAAGGGCAGCGCTTCCGCCGGAATCTCGATGCGCAACTGATGAACCGAGCTTTCGGCATCGACGCCGATCTCGTAGTGGCGCTCGGAGACGATCGATACATGCTTCGCCTTCTCCAGGAGTTCCTTCCCGAGAACGTCGATCTCGGCCTGCGTCGCCTCACGTCCTGCGAAAACGCCGAAGTTGACGAGCAACTCGAGCGCCGGACGTTCACGCTCTGGTGCTGCAAACGCTAGTGGTAGCTCTGGACTTTGCACGGCTCAACCCCCTCTCGGCGGTGAGAAGCGTGCCAGAGCCTCACGCCATGTCAACCGACTTTCACGGAGTTTGCGGAAACGAAAGGTAGGTTATTTACAGCGAGTTAAAATCTCCGCGACGACGGCGCTCTTCGCGTCCGCGTAGTTCTGGACGTACTTCCACTCCTGCGCCGCGAGGTCTCGTTTGGTGCGTTCGTAGAGCGTGCGATCGGCGTCGTTCGTGCGCAAGTGGTCGCGGAAGCGGACCATCCGCTCGACCTCCTCACAGCCTTGCGGGAAGACGTGCAGGTTCACCGGCGGGTCGTAACCGCGCAGCATGCGGTGTTCGAACCAGTCGGGCTCGCGCACGCGCAGCTCGTAGCCGATCGCGCCGAGCGGCGGAACATACGCGTCCTCGTCGGTCGTGTCGGCGACGACGAGGTTGATGTCGATCAGCGGCTTCGCGGCCAGGCCTCGAACGGACGTCGAACCGACATGGTCGAGCTGCAGGACCTTGTCGCCGAGTGCCGCGCGGATCTGCTCCGCAGCGCGTACGAACCACTGCGGCCACTCCGGGTCGTAGTCGGCGAGGACGACTCCTTGGTACTGCGGCGGGGGCTCTCCGACATGCGCGGCGAGGATCTGCTCGTCGTCCACGCGTTAGACCCTAGAACAAGGGTCAAACCCCTCCGGGGTCTGACCCTTTTTGGTAACTGCTCCACGCCCAGTCGCGAGGATGAGCGCAGAGGCCGGCACGAACTGGGTTGCAAACGACATACCAGCACGCCTCGGCGAGATGCTCCTCGGATTCGACGAGGGTCAACTTGTAGCGACCTTCGAAGAGATGTCCCCGCCGATCGTGACGACTGTTGAACGTCTGTGCGTAAAGGCAGTTCAGCCACTGCAGTCCGCGAGAGAGCGACGCATCGGGGACGCGAACGATCAGGTGATAGTGGTTCGTCATAAGGCAATACGCGAAACACTGCCAGGCTTCTCGCTTGACGATACGCGTGAGCAGCGTCAAGAACCACGTTCGATCGTGATCGTCACCGAAGAGACCACCAATTCCGCGAGCCGTTATGTGGTAACAACCGGCGGGAGCGTCTTGGCGAAGGGCACGCGGGCACCAGCGAAGCGTACGAAGCATTACGTGACCCATTCGCAAGGCTTTTCGTAACAAGGGTCAGACCCCTCTGGGGTCTGACCCTTTTTTGGGCTTTGCGCCTCGCTATAGGACAGCCGCTTCGCCGAGCAACGCCTTCGCCTCGGCGAAGAAGTCCGGCACCGGCTTCACCTTGTACTGCGGGCCGAGGACGAGTTGCTTCTCGCCCTCCGACATTCGCAGGATGACGTTCACTCGCGACTCGCCTGGGAAATCGCGCACGAGGGTCGCAAGCTCGCGGATGATTCCGGCCCGCGCCTGACGCGCGTCGATCTTCAGCGTCACGTCGCGCCGCGGCTGCACGGCTTCGAACGCGGATACCTCCATCGCGATCAGCTTCGTCTCCCCCTCCTGCTTGTGGTCGACTCGACCCTTCACCACGAGGATCTGGTCCTGCACACACAGCCCGCGCGACTGCGCATACACGGAGTTGAACACCACGCACTCCGCCGAGCCGGTCACGTCGTCGAGCCGCAAGAACACCATCGGCTCGCCCTTCTTCGTCGTCAGCGCCTTCACCGCGGATACGATCCCGCCGACCGTGACGACCTCGCCGTCGCGGCGCCGCTCCGCTTCGGCGAGCGTGCAGTCGGTCTTCAGCCGCAGCTGGTCTCGCACCGCGTGTAGCGGATGCTCGGACACGTACACGCCGAGCGTCTCCTTCTCCATCCGCAGCAGCTCCGGCTTGTCGTACTCCTCGGTGCCGATCGACGGATGCTCGAGCGGATGGTCGTCCCCGAACAGCGAGTCCTGGCCCATAATCCGGTCGCCGTGCGCGCGCTGGCCGCGTGACAGCGCCGCCTCGATCGCCTCGAACATCCCTCGCCGGGTCCCGCCCGTCGAATCCAAAGCGCCGCACTTGATCAGCGACTCCAGCGCACGCTTGTTCGCCACCGCAGGATCGACCCGCTCCGTGAAGTCCCACAACGACTTGAACGCGCCGTCCGCCTCGCGCGCCGCGACAATCGACCGCGCCGCGGCGTCCCCGACGTTCTTCACCGCGTTCAGCCCGAACCGGATCTTCCCCTCGACGACCGCGAAGTCCACTGCGGAGGAGTTCACGTCCGGCGGCAGCACCTCGATCCCCATCTCCTCGCACGCGTTGACGTAGAACGGCACGCGGTCTTTCGTGTTCATCACGGAGGAGATCAGCGCCGCCATGTACTCGCGCGGATGGTGAGCCTTCATGTACGCCGTGCGGTACGCGATCACCGCATACGCGGCGCCGTGAGACTTGTTGAAGGAGTAGTCCTGCGACGCCTCCGTGTCCTGCCAGAGCTTCTGCGCGACGGCAGGTGTCGTCCCCGACGCGGCGCAGCCCTCGAGGAACTTCTCCTTCAGCGACGCCATCAGCTTGTGGTTCTTCTTGCCGATCGCCTTGCGCAGGTCGTCCGCTTCGGCGGGAGTGAAGCCGGCGAGCTGCTTCGAGATCTCCATGTACTGCTCCTGGTAGATCGCGATGCCGTACGTCGAGCCCGTGATCGGCTTCAGCCGCTCGTCGATGAACGTCTCCGGCTCCTGGCGGTTCTTGCGCCGTGCGTACACCGGGATGTACTGCATCGGCCCTGGGCGATACAAAGACACGAGCGCGATCACGTCCTCGAAGTTCGTCGGCTTCACCGAACGAAGCGCCTCGCGCATGCCTGAGGATTCGAACTGGAAGACGCCGACGGCGTCTCCCCGCGAGAGCATCTCGTAGACCTTCTTGTCGTCGAGCGGCAAGGTCGACCAGTCGATTCCGTTGTTCACGAGCGCGCGCGCCTTCTCCAACACGTCCAAGTTCCGCAACCCGAGGAAGTCGATCTTCAGTAACCCGAGCTTCTCGACGTCACCGCCCGCGAACTGCGTCACGACCTCCTGGTCGGCGCCCTTCTGCTGCAGCGGCACGACCTCCACCAACGGCTGCGCGCCGATCACCACCCCCGCAGCGTGAATCCCGTCCTGCCGCACCAAACCCTCCAGCGGCCGCGCCAGATCCACGATCTCGCGTGCCACCGGATCAGCGTCGTAGGCCTCCTTCAACGGCTGGCCCCGCGACAAACAAGCATCCAGCGTCTGCCCCGGCCCTTCCGGGATCAGCTTCGCGATCTTGTCGACGACGCCGTACGGGATCTCCAGCACGCGCCCCGAGTCACGCACCGCCGCGCGCGCGGCCATCGTGCCGAAGGTGATGATCTGGGCGACCCGATCGCGTCCGTACTTCTCGGCGACGTAGTTGATGACGCGGTCGCGCCCCTCGACCGCAAAATCAATGTCGGCGTCCGGCAAAGACTTGCGTCCCGGATTGAGGAACCGCTCGAACAGCAGGTCGTACTTGATCGGATCGACGTCCGTGATCTCCAGGCAGTACGCGACGAGCGAGCCGGCAGTGGAGCCGCGGCCGGGGCCGACCGCGATCCCGTTCCGCTTCGCGAACGAGACGAAGTCGTGGACGATCAGGAAGTAGTCGACGAACCCCATCTCCCGGATCGTCTTCAGCTCGAACTTGAGCCGGTCCTGGAGCTCCGGCGTCGAGTGTCCGTAGCGCTTCTGCAGGCCGCGCTCGGTGAGCTCGAGGAGGTACTCGAACGCGTCGCGGCCGTCGGGCGTCGGGAACTGCGGCAGGAGGATCCGGTCGAGGTCGAGCGTGACGTTGCAGCGCTCGGCGATCTCGAGCGTCGTGCGCAGCGCGGCGTCGAGGCCGGGAAAGTCCGCCGCCATCTCCTGCGGTGACTTGAAGAAGAACTGATCGGTGTCGAAGCGCCAGCGGTTTGGGTTGCGGAGCGAATCGCCCGACTGGATGCAGAGCAGCGCCTCGTGCGCGCGCGCGTCTTCGTGGCGGAGGTAGTGGACGTCGCCGGTCGCAACCAGCGGCAGCCCGGTGCCGTGCGCGAGCTTCTCGAGCTGCGGATTGACGCGCTGCTGCGGTTCGAGGTGCGCGTTCTGGATCTCGACGTACGTCGAGTCGCGGCCGAAGATCGTGACGAGGCGGTCGAGGTCGTTGGCCGCGTCGCCCGGACGGTTCTCCTCCAGGGCTTTGGAGACGCGACCGGAGAGGCAGCCGGAGAGCGCGATCAGCCCGGCGGAGTGGCGGTCGAGCAGCTCCCAGTCGACGCGCGGCTTGTAGTAGTAGCCCTCGAGGTAGCCAGCGGAGGCAAGGCGGATGAGATTCGCGTAGCCGGCGTTGTCCTGCGCGAGCAGGGTGAGGTGCGCGTAGCCCTTGGTCTGCGAACGCCGGTCGTCGGCGACGTAGACCTCGCAGCCGATGATCGGCTTGATGCCCTGGGAGTGGGCGTTGCGGTAGAGCTCAACGGCGCCGGCGAGGGAGCCGTGGTCGGTGAGCGCAACGGCGGGCATCTCGAACTCGGCAGCGCGGGCGGCGAGCGCGGGAATCCGGCAAGCCCCGTCGAGGATCGAGTACTCGGAGTGGACGTGAAGGTGGACGAACGGCGCTTCGGGCACGGGCTGGGCCATTCTAGAAACGGCCCCGGAGGTCTCAGAACCGGCGGCGCCGGTTACCGCACAGGCCCGGTCAGATGCTCGGGCTCTTCGGTGTCGGGGGACGCCTCGGAACCGAGCTCGCGGATCCGAGCGCGCTCTGCGGCGGCGGCGGCTTTCTTCTCCGCCTTCCGCTCGCGCTTCTCCTTGACCGCGCGTTCTCGCGTCAGTTTTGCGAACGTCTGCTGCTTCTTCGAAGCCATTGAACTCTCACCCTAGCCAGAGTCGCCGCCCGATGCGCTGTTCCCGCAATTTGCGGCACTTTGCTCGGACTCATGTCCGCTCGGACCGGCAAATGGGCCACGCGGAGCCTCTCCGCGTGGCCCATTGACTTCCCAGAGCGTGGCGTGCTTTAGCTCAGTCCGGCCATCACCTTCTTGCCCCGCTCCATGATCTCCTCAGGAGTGAGGTCTTCCTTGTGCGTGGCGATCTGCCACTGGTGCCCGAACGGATCGCTGACGACGCCGTAGCGGTCGCCCCAGAATTGGTCTTCGACCGGCACGGTCACCGTCGCGCCCGCGTCGAGCGCGTCCTGGACGACCATGTCGACGTCGTCGACATACAGGAAGATGCCGACCGGAGTGCCACCGAGCTTCTTCGGCGGCGTCAAGCTCGACCCCGGCATCGGATCGGCAAGCATGAGCACAGAGTCGCCGATCTGCAGCTCGGCGTGCGCGATCGTGCCCCCAGGACCGGGCATGACCCCGCGCTCCTTCGCACCGAACGCTCGCTTGTAGAACTCGATCGCCTGCGCCGCGTTATCGACGGCGAGGGATGGAGTGAGTGCGTGATAGCTCTCGGGAATCGGTTTTGCCATGGTCCTCCCTTCTGCGGTAGTGGGTCCTAGGGTTCCTCTCCGCGATCACGGTTCTCACACACCTGCCCGGGGGCGCCGCCGGGACGATGCGCCAGGCACAATGTGGTTGGGAGCCAGGCCGATCAGGCTCCCCTCGACTCTCCCCTAGGGCGCCTGGTCATGGGATAGGTGCCCGCGCCTGGCTCCTCTACCTTGGCGCGATCATGACAGGCGGGGCGCGATAGTTGAAGCTCTACGCACTCAGTAGGCGGTAGCCGTCGCGCAGGAAGGGCGTTCGCTCGATCAACGATTTCATATCCTCCGGCACCATCGGACCTTCCTCGGTGACGATCTCGGCGACGAGGTCGGACGGGGTCGTGTCTCGTAGCTCAGGCTCGTCGTCAGCGGTGGGCGATGGAATCGGTGCGAGCTTCAGCACCTCGCAGGCAACGAGCGTCCGAATGCCTCTGCGTTGCGCGGCCTCGGCAAGAGCGCGCGTCCCAATCTTGTTCTTGAACGACCCGTCCTCGTAGACAGTGTCCGCGCCGACAAGCACGAGTGACGCGCTCTCGAGCGCTCGATCCACGTCGTCATCCTCGACGAGCTCGACCTCGAGCCCTTCGGTGCCAAGATCTTCCGCAAGTTGCCGCCCCTCCTCGAACGGGGCAGACACCGTGCAGAAGAGTCGCGCGGGTGGTGTGCGACGGACGGCCTCGCGCACGGTCGCAGAGGAGGAGTGAGTCAGCACCGTTGCATCGCGCAGCGACGGTGCAAGATGAACGGCGATCGAGGCGGCAGCGCGATCCCGGCTCGCGATCAGCCCGTTCGCTTCCTCGAACACCAGGCGCTGGAGATCATCGGGCTCCAGGTGCGAGGCGGTTTGCGCCGATGCAACCAGCCGTCCCACCGCGTGCGTGATCGCACCCATGGCCGGCCGTGCGGCGGCAAGCTTCCGACCGGCATCGAGCAGTCGTTCTTGGAGGTCGGCGGTCGAGGTCGCGGGCTCGGCGTTCACGTCGAGCAGGGCCTCGACCGCGCGCCGCGCCATCCAGCTACCGCCGTGAATGCGATCGGAACGGAGTTCCTCGACGGCGTCCGTGAGCACCACCACCCAACGATTCTTACAGGCAGGGCGCTGCCGCCGGAGCCGCCTCGGCTTTCCACAGGAAGCGCCCTTCCACAGCGATCCGGTGCGCAATTACCCCGCACCTTCCGCGGGATTCGTCCACGTTTCCACATGCGATCGACAGGCGTCCGGAGCGATCCTGTGGTCGTGATGGATGTCACGCAGAGCGGACACGAGCCCGAGGTCGAGAGGCTGAGAGAGCGAATCGGAGAGCTCGTGCGCGAACGGCAGGATCTGCGGAGCGCCGGCGCAAACCGCGCGTCGCTGGAACGGAACCGCATTCAACTTGCGCGTCGGCAGTCGGAGCTCGGCCGCGCGCTGATCGAGCTGCATGCCGCAGCCCTGGCGACCTAGGCGCCGGCGCAGGGCTAGATCAGGTTGGAGTAGCCGGCGTTGTCGGCCGTGAGCGGGGTCAGGTAGACGTGGCCTTGGTCTGCGAGCGGCGGTCGTCGATGACGTATACCTCGCGGCCGATGATCGGCTTGACGCGCTAGGCGTGGGCGTAGCGGTAGAGCTCAACCGCGCCTGCGAGGGAGCCCGTGGTCGGTGCGCGCAACGGCCGGGATCTCGAACTCGGCAGCGCCGGCGGCGAGCGCAGGAATCCGGCAAGCGCCGTCGAGGATCGGGTACCCAGCTTCAGCCGCGGGAGGGGCCAGTCTAGTCCGGGCTCAGGACCGCGCAGTTCGACCCCGAGGCGGACTCAGCTGACGCCCGGTCGTCCTATGCAGCGCGCAATCCAGCGGCGTGACTGCTCACGATCTCTTCTGCGAGGGCCGCAACGTCGTTCAGAAGGTCACGCGGCTCCTTCTCGACGTCGATTGAACGAACAGCGATTTCATAGCCGTGCCGCTTCACGATGTGGTTTCCCGGGTTTTCGCCAGAGTCCTTCGCGTAGACGAGGAAACCACGTGGCAACCCTAAGCCGATGCAGTAGGCAAGCATCTGGTATGCATCCGCGTTCGGCATCGTCTTCCTGTCCACGAGAGATTTGTATTTCGCATCGATCCCCGCGCAGCAATGGCCGCCCGAGTGCCATGTGATGTCTGGTTTGAGAAGTATTCCGCTCGAGGCTTTGTCAAGGTAGGTGATGTAGTGGTGCTCCAGTCGGCCGCTGTGACGGCGGAGGAAGGCATCGGAGAGAGCCGCAAAGAGAAAGCTCTCAAAGACTTCATTCATGTCGAATAGGAATGTCGTGGACGTCACATCACCGGTCTCCAGTGCAGTCGCCCGAGCCTTGAGGACGAGCATCGCGAGCGTGAGCGCAGCTGCGTAGCGTTCGTTCAGCCGGGTTGGCGAGGGGCGCTCGACTGAGGCGAAATACGAATACGGCTCGACCGCGTCGAGCACATAACGGACATGTAGGAGGCGTTCACGAGCCACCGGGGGGATCCGCTGCAGACGAAGCAAGAGTTCGGTTGCGGTCAGCAGAACGCGGTTTTCTGCGATGTTCGGCGTGAAATCGTCGTACGCGATCTCAAGGGGGACTCGGGAGGCCTGGTAGCCGAGCCAATTGATCACCAAAACGAATACGGCCCCGGAGGCCGACTTGGCGGTCTTCTGTATAGACATACCCGTACAGCGGCCCTGGCGCCAATGCACGCGTTGCATGCCACGCAAAGCCGGCGGCAAGCGCGTCCGAGATTTCATCGACTTCACCGAAAGTCGCCTCGAGGTCCCGCCAACCCTCTGGGTGTTGCGAGTAGGCGAGAAGGAAGAGAAGCTTCGGAACGTTGAGACGAGGTCGAATCCGAAGTTCCCAGCCGTCAACCACGAGTACACCGACTCTTGAATCAGGGACGATGCGCCAGAGCAAAGGAGGTCGCAACGGCTCCACGCGCACAGTCCCAAGCCTCGCGAGCTCGGCTGCGTGAGCCTCTTCCATCTCGACCTCGGCTGGGTTCCAAGCGGTGATCGGTCCGTACACGGCCGCGCTCATTCCGAGGGCTCAAGGTCTTCAGGGAGAGCATCAGGCCCCGTCTCGCCGGACTCGTCCGTAAGGCGCGCGCGAATCGCGTCTAGCCCGAAACGCGCCTTAATCTCGGCTGTCGACAGAGCGCCGTAGAACCGTTCTTCAAGCAAGGGAAGGATCGCATATGCCCAGATGCGGTCGAGGTCCGGCACGCCGTTGTCGCTCATGAAGTACGAAGGGCCAATCGCGAACTCTTCACCGACGCCTGGCGTTTCGGCGAGCGCGCTGTTGAGTTCATCGAGTAGATCGGCCGGCGTGGTGGATTGACTGTTATTAGCGAGCCACGAACGAAGCAGCCTAGCCACCGAGCCGCCGGGAACCGGGCTGAATTCAACGAAGTAGAAGCGCCGCCTGAGAGCGCTATCAACGAGTGCGATCGAGCGATCGGCGGTGTTCATTGTTCCGATCACGAACAGGTTTTTCGGAAGCTCGAACTCCTCGTCGGGCGAGTACTGAAGACGTATCGAGCGTTTGCGGTATCAGGGCCAAAGCGTCCTGAGCGAACAGGCACAGCGCGTTCGCCATGCGCATCTGCTCGATCGTGCGGCACCCCGCTTCCAGCAGCTTCGGGCTCGCGACGACGTATGCCAGGCAGCGCGCTCTCGAGATCGCGAACGTTCAGGCGATTGCACGACCCAGGAACTCCAGGTTCCGCGGACCCTTAGGGACCCCACTCACCGCCGAATTGCCTCGGGGAGCATCAGGCGGACCCCCGCGACATCGGCATCAGCTGGATCATTGAAGGCGTTCGTCGCCTCTAAGGCGGCGCGGGCGCGCTCGAAATCGGAGAAATCGATTAGAGACGTGTACCGCTGCGCAAAGTCGAGCATTCGAACCAGAGGCTCCGACCGGCCGTTGACCGGCAGCGCGCGCAGAGCCATCAGATAGTTATTCCGATAGACCTGCGGAATGATGATGCGGTGTTCAGAGGCCGCGCTCAGTTCAGCATTCATCATGACACGAGCGATTCGGCCATTGCCGTCATCGAACGGATGCACCTCGGTTACGACGAACATCAGGTAGGCGGCGCGTGCGAACGGCCACGTCAATCTCTCGTAGAAGTCATACGCAGCACGAAGCGTGCCTTCGACAAGGGATGGAGCGACAAATTGGATGTTTCCAACTCTGTTCGGACTCTGTTTAAAGATGCCAGGCATCTTCTCCGGGCGTCCTTCCATGAGAACACTGTGTCGTGACCGAAGTAGCGAGATGAGGTCGTCCCCGTTTGACGGAACTCGTGACATCTCAGCGGGATCAGAGACGAGTCGGTATGTTGCGATGACGTCGTGGGCATCCTCGGGACGGGATGGCGGGACAACGCCTTCGAAGACGATCTCACGCGCCTCTTCGACATGGAACTCGGTCCCTTCAATGAAGTTCGAAAAGTACGCCTCGAAGAACGAAAGGAATCGATTGCGCCCACTCCTCGCGTCCAGAACGGGTCGGTTGATGGGCGACATGCGATCGAGCTCGCCGACCAGGAGTTCAAAGAGCTCGACTCGGCGTGGATCTAGCGGTTGCCCAGTCTGTCGAGCTCGCAAGGCCTGCGACTCAGCGCGCACGTCTCGACGCGTTCCCAGTACTGCTCCAATTAGCGGATCAAGGTCTTGGAGCTGCTGCTCAAGGTCGAGCGGTACCGCAAGTTCGCGCGCACGCTCTCGGAACGCGCGCAGGCCGTCGTCTCCGTATTGTTCCAAGAGGCTTTCGAGCCATTCCTCAAGCTCGTTACGGGTAAGCGTTCTGGGAACTCGTTGCCCCCGGCCGCGGCTCAGGAGCGTGTTCTCTAGCAGCGCACGGGGGATTGAGCTCATATGTAGTCCGGCTGGAAGAGGCAGATCGCCCTCGACTGGACCCGGGCCGCGTCGCGGACGAAGAATGAGACCGGGGAGCTCGGTCTCCGACGATCGATCATGTACGAGGAATAGCGAGCCGTCCTCTGCCGGCCTCCCGAGGCGCGCAGAGCGGTCAGCAATAACTGCGCCCGGGTAGAGGGCTGCAACGATCGGATACAGATTCTGGCGAACGATCTGCCGCGGAGGGTCGTTCAGATTCCGCGTGTAGAGGCCTCGAGCCAGCCGTCTGATCTCCCCGCGTGCGAGGGCATCGGAGATGGTGCTGCGAGGCGCCGCGCTTGCGGAGAAGACAATCGGAAGGTTAGGGACGGACATTTCGCTTCATTTCCGAGTCATCGCCGGACATATGTCCGAATTTTGACTTGCTCGCCGGACATTTTAGCCGTTTTTAGCCCTACCTCGCCCTGACCCGAACAAACCTCTTCGTTTTCCTGGAATTTGAGGCGCATAACGAACTTTTTGTTGCTTTTTGCCGGCACGGTCGGACATTTAAGCGAGTTTTGCCGGCGGGTCGTCCCATAAGCCCGCCGATTCAACAAACAGGCAGAGTGCATTCGCCATCCGCATCTGTTCGATCGAGCGGCACCCCACCTCCAGCAGCTTCGGGCTCGCGACGACATAGGCCAGGCAGCGCGCTCTCGAGATCGCGACATTCAGGCGATTACGCGACAGCAGGAACTCCAGATTCCGCGGCACGTCCTCGCCGCTTGACGTCGTCATCGAGAAGAACACGACGGGCGCTTCCTGGCCCTGGAACTTGTCCACCGTTCCCACCGGCACGCCCGCCGGCAGCGTCTCCCGCAACTCCCTCACTTGCATGTTGTACGGCGCCACCACCAGCACGTCCTCGCGGCGCAGCGGCCGCCTGACTCCCTCCGCGTCCGTCCACTCCACGCCCACCAGGCGCTCGATCTCCTCGCGGATCCGCTCGGCCTCCTCCGGCGCGAACTGCCGGTTGCCCTCGTGCTCGACCGGCACGAACCGCAGCCCGACACCCGCGGCCGTCGACTGCCGCTCGCACCCCGGCGCCGGC
>JBKPJA010000039.1:0-17784 GCA_046730515.1 Actinomycetota bacterium
CACCTCGCGGAACGGTGACGCGGAGCGCTTCAGTGGACGGAGCTTGTCGAGCAGCCTGTCGATCTCCTTGGCGGAGAAGCCCGTGCCGACGTTCCCCGCGTAGACGAGCTCGTTGCCGCGGTAGTAGCCGAGGACGAGCGAGCCGAAGCTCGACGCACGCCGGCCCGTTCCCTTCGTGAAGCCCGCGATCACGAACTCCTGCCGGCCGTGTGTCTTGATTTTCAACCAGTCGCGCGTGCGCCTGCCGGCGGCGTACTTCGAGTCGAGCCGCTTGGCGACGATCCCCTCGAGACGCTGTTCCTTCGCCGCGTGAAAGAGCGCGTTGCCGTCGTCGAAGGACTCGGAGACCCTCACGGTTTTGTTGCGCTTGTCGAGCGACTGCCCGAGCCGTTTGTGCCGCTCGACGAGGGGGAGATCGACAACCGGTTCGCCGTCGACCTCGAGCACGTCGAAGACGTAGTAGACGATCGGCGTTCCCGGCTTCCCCTGCTGCATCAGGGAGAAGCTCGAACGCCCGTCCTCGTCGAGCGCGACGACCTCCCCGTCGAGCACGCAGTCGGGTGTCCTCGCCGCCTTCGCGAGCTCTTTCGCCACGTTCGAGAAGCGGTCGGTGAGGTCGTTGCCGTTGCGGCTCGTCAGTGTCGCGTCGCCGCCGGCGACGCGCGCGATTGCGCGATAGCCGTCCCACTTGACCTCGAACTCCCAGCCCGTTCCGCGCGGTACGTCCTGGGCCGGAGTCGCCAGCATCGGCGAGTACGTGCCGGCGCTGCGCGGGCGGCCTTCGGTCCCGTCGTCGCGGGCGCGCAGGATCAGCCAGTTCTTCTCGTCCCCGCTCAGCCTTGCGGGGATCAGCGCCCAGGTTCCTTGCAGCCGCCCGCCGTTCAGGCGAACGGTCAAACCGCCGTTGCGCTTCTCGTCGAGCAGCTCGTACGTGCCGTGGTCCCAGATCTCGACGGTCCCCGCGCCGTACTCGCCCTTCGGGATCTCCCCTTCGAACGACGCGTAGTCGAGCGGATGATCCTCGACGTGCACCGCGAGATGCTGCTGACCGGGCTCGAGCGGGACGCCCTTCGGAACCGCCCAGCTCGCCAGCACCCCGTCGCGCTCGAGCCGGAAGTCGTAGTGCAGGCTTCGCGCGGCGTGCCGCTGCACGACGAAGATCGGCTCCCTCGTCTTTCCCTTGCCGCCGAACGGTTCCGGAGTCTTTTTCGGGTCGCGCTTGCGCTCGTACTCGGCGAGCTTCTTGGTGGCCACCTAGGAAGCTTTACGCGCGGGGCGCCTCCTGCGCTGCTTCTTCGTGCGCTCGACCGACTCGCGGAGCGCGGCCATGAGGTCGACGACCTCGCCCTCCTCTGCCTCGGTGGGCTCGGGCAGCGGAGCGCCCTCGGCCTTCGCCCGGATCAGATCGAGCAGCTCCTTGCGGTAGTCGTCGTCGTACTTCGTCGGGTCGAATGGCGCGCTCAGGTTCTCGACCAGCGTCTTCGCCATCTCGACCTCCGGCTTCTGCAGCCTCGCCGCGCCGAGGTCACCGTCAAGCGACTGCGGCGCCCGCACCTCGTCGGCGTAGTACATCGTCTCCAGCATGAGTCGATCCTCGAACGTGCGCAGGCACGCGAGATGCTGCTTGTTGCGGATCACGACCTTGGCGATGCCGACCTTGGCGGTCTCGTCGAGTGCGCGCACGAGCAGCCGATACGGCTTCTCCGCGCCCTGGTCCGGCAACAGGTAGTACGCCTTGCGGAAGAACACGGGATCGATCTCCTCGAGCGCGACGAAGTCGCAGATGTCGATCGAGTGCGTGAGCTCGATGTCGAGCCGGTCGAGATCGTCTTCTTCGAGGGCCACATAGCGGCCCTTCTCGATCTCGAAGCCGCGCACGATCTGATCCGGGTCGACCGGCTCGCGGTCGTCGCGACGCACCTTCTCGTAGGCGATCGGCTGCAGATCCCGCTTGTCGAGGAAGTGGAACCGGAGCTCTTTGGATTCCGTCGCGGTGAACATCCGCACCGGGACCGAGACGAGCCCGAAGGAGATCGTGCCACTCCAAATCGGCCGTGCCATCGCCCTGCGGATACCCGCGTTTCAGACGAGGCGAACCAGGCAAGAGCCATCTTTGCAAGAGGGGTTAGGCGCCTCGCAAAAGCTTCTCCACCCAGCGGGGGGTCGATAGTTGGGGCCGGTTTCGCCGGCCCCAACTCGTTTGCGGAACGGGGGAAAAGACTGTGGATGTTGTGGAGAGGTGGACGGCGCGCAGGCCTGAAATCTGGCGATTTCTATCCAAACCTGCCCGCCCTGTGGACGGCTGCGAGTTGACTCAGGCGAAAACGCCGAGCGAGCGAAACCTGGCTCTGCGCCTGCGCTTCAGGTCGTCCGGCGCCATCCGTTCGAGCTCGTCGAGAGCGTCGCGAACCGAGGCTCCGAGGAGACGCGCTGCTTCGTCCGGATCGGTGTGGGCACCGCCGTCCGGCTCGTCGACGATGCCGTCGATCACTCCTAGCTCGAGGCAATGCAGCGCGTCGGGCTTGAACGCGGCCGCGGCCTTCTTCGCCTCGCCCGCATCGCGCCAGAGGATCGCGGCGCAGCCCTCGGGCGAGATCACCGAGTAGATCGCGTTCTCCTGCATGAGCACTCGATCGGCGAGCGCGATCGCGGATGCGCCGCCTGAACCGCCCTCGCCGATGATGCAGGAGACGACAGGGACGCCCAGCTGCGCCATGAGACTGTGCGAGCGCGCAAGCGTGCCGCCCTGACCATGCTGCTCGGCTGCGACGCCGGGATAGGCGCCCGGCGTGTCGATCAGGGTCACGATCGGGAAGCCGTGCCGGTCGGCGAGCTTCATCACTCGCATCGCCTTGCGATAGCCCTCGGGATGTGCGGAGCCGAAGTTGCGATCGATGCGGTCCTTGATGTCTCGCCCTTTCTGATGACCGATGAGCGCGATCGTGCGTCCGTCGAAGCGTCCGAGGCCCGTCACGATCGCGTGGTCGTCGGCGCGCACGCGATCGCCGTGCAGCTCGACCCAGTCGTCCAAGAGCCGCTCGACGTAGTCCAGCGTGTACGGCCGGTCCTCGTGGCGCGCGAGCTCGACCGAGCGCCAGATTTCCTCGTCGGTCGCTTCCTCGGCGATGCGAGAAAGCTGGCGCTCGAGCTTCTCGAGCTCACCCGACACGCGCGCGCCGCCGAGCAGGTTCACCCGCCGCAGCCGTGCGAGCCGCTCACGCAGCCGAAGTTCGTGGTCAGTCGCCATTCTTCGAGAACACGCGCAGAAGCCGAGCGAGGTACGGCTTGATCTCGTGTCGCGGCAGAACGGCGTCGAGATGGCCGAGCCGGAAGTTCGAATCCGACAAGCCGAAGACGTCCGGAAGCTTCTCGCGCGTCGTCTGCTGCACGACGCGCGGGCCTGCAAAGGACATCAGCGCATTCGGCTCTGCGACGACGACGTCCCCGAGACTGGCGAACGACGCGAGCACGCCCGCTGTCGTCGGATGGGCCATCACCGTGAAGAGCGAGCCTCCTGCGTCTTTCAGATCCTCGACCGCGCAGACGGTCTTCGGCAGCTGCATGAGCGAGAGGATCCCCTCCTGCATGCGGGCTCCGCCGGAAGCGGTCACCGCGACGACGGGCACGCCGCGCTCAGCGGCAGCGTCACACGCGCGCGAGAACTTCTCGCCGACCGCGCTCCCCATCGAGCCGCCCATGAAGGAGAAGTCCATGACCGCGAGCTCGCAGGACTTGCTCTCGATCTGCGCCTGCCCGATGACCATCGCCTCTCCAAGCCCAGTCTTCAGCTCGGCCTCGGCGAGACGTTCCGTGTACGGCCGCAGGTCGAAGAAGTCGAGCGGATCCTCGCTGCGGACCTCGGTCGCCTCCTCGACGAACGTGCCCTCGTCCGCGAGCGACGCGACGCGCACGCGGACCCTCATCGGGAAGTGGTGGCCGCACTGCGGACAGACCCAGAGATTGGCGTCGAGCTCGTCGTCGCGGTAGTGCGACTCGCACTGGGGGCAGGTGTTCGGATGCTTCTTGCCCGGTGGTTCGGGCGTGCCCCGGTGCTCGATCGAGACGTCGATCCGGGAGGACATGAGCTGTCGAGTTTATTTACATGCCCAGTGCGGCGGTCAAGCGGCCCAGGGGCTCGACGTTGGAGGGCTCGAAGCTGAGGCCGGTGAGACCGGCGCCGAGGATCTTGGTGCGACCGGCGAGATCGCGGAGGAGCCGCTCGAGCTCCGCCAGCGAGAGGCCCCCGGGCTCGGGCATGAAGACCGACAGCTCAGAGGGCTCGGCGACGTCGAGGTCGATCGCGACGTAGGTGCAACCCGTTCCCTCGAGCGCCTTGGAGACCCCATCGACGCCGCGGTGCACTCCGCTCGCTGCGAGGAACTCCTCCTCCGGCGGATCAAGCTCGCGTGCGCCGATGAGCACCGTGTCTTCGTCGCGAACCGCGCCGGAGTCGAGGATCATCCTCAGGGGCATGCCCCACTGATTGCCCGACGGCGACGTCTCCGGCGTGTTCAGGTCGCCGTGCGCGTCGAACCAGACGAGTGAGATCCGGTCCTGCCGGGCTCCGAGACCTTCGACAGCGCCGACGTGCGAGCAGCAGCAGCCGCCCAGAACAAGCGGGCGCTCAGGCAGATCGGCGGCAAGCGCCAGCGACTGTTCCTCGAGCGACTCCGTCTCGACAATCCCCGCCTCGGGATACGGAAGCTCGAGCCACGCGGCCTCAGCCATCGCCTCCCCGTCTTTGCCCCAGGCTTGCGGCACGCGCACGAGACCGGCGTGGAACTCTCGTCCGCACGAGTGGCACTCGTAGTCGGGACCGAGCGCCACCGCGGTGAAGGTGCGGCAGAAGGGACATTTTGCGCGTAGGCGGCTCATGTGAGCACCTTCTCGTACATGACGTCCTCCGAGACGACACGCATTCCCGCTCGTTCGTAAAGGCGTGTCGCACCGGATGGATTCTCGGCGTCGACGCCGAGCGAGACACGCGGAACTGCGCGATCGTAGTACACGGCGAACGCGTGCTGTAGCAGCGCCGTACCAATGCCGCGCCCGCGCCACGGTCTTCGCACGCCGAGGGCGCCGACGAAGCCACCACCGAACTTCAACCCGTCGCAGCGGATTGCTCCTGCGACCTCGCCGTCGTCCCAGGCGAGAAACCACAGCGACGTGTCGGTGTCCGGGTTCTCCAAACGAAACTTCTTCCACTCGTCGAAGGACATCGCCACGAAGCCCCAGTCGTCGGCCATCGCATCGGTGAACGCGGCATGGAATGCGCGCGCGTCCTCCGGGCGAAACGTTGCAATACGGAATCCCTCGATCGTTCTCGGGGCCGGCGGCGGTGCGTCGAAATCGATCTGCATTCGATAGAAGCGGCGCACTTCGTCGAAGCCGAGCGCCGCCATCAGCTCGTGTGCGCGGTCGTTCTCCGCCAGAGTTCCCAAGCGAAGGCGATCGCCCCCTAGGTCGCGCACGCGCTGCTCGGCCCGCGCGATCAGCTCCGTCGAAATGCCGTGGCCGTTGTACCTCGGATCGACGCCGATCCACGCTGTGACCTCGTCGCCACGCACGAGCAATCCCGAGACCGCGACCGGCTGGCTGTCTTCGTCCTCGACAAGCCAGGAACTCTCGAGGTCGTACAGCTGCCACCAGTCCCGCAACTCCTCGACGCCGTAGCTCACGCTGCCGCGCACTGCTTTTTCTTCTGCGGTGAAGACGCCTACGGCGTTCTCCAAATCGTCTTCGCGTGCTCGCCGAAAAATGAGGCCTTGCAAACGGTTCACACGAGCTCGTCGAGCGTGACGGCGAGATCCGACAGGTCGGGCAGCTCGCGCGTCGGCGGCGGATCGCCGGTCTGTCCGCGGCGGTTGATCCAGATCGTCTTGACCCCGAGCTCCGTCGCGGGGACGATATCGTGAACGTGGCTCTGAGCCACGTGGACATGGTGGTCTCGCGACGCGCCGGTCTCTTCGTCGAAGCGCAACCAGTGCGCATGCGCGGGCTTGTACGAACCGATCTCCGACGCGACGACTGCGAGCTCGAAGGGGACACCGAGGCGCTGCATCGATGCCTCGATGAAGTCGCGGTCGGTGTTGGAGAGAATGGCGAGCTTCCAGCCGCGGTTACGTGCCTCGGTCAACGCGTCGCGGACTTCGGGGAACGGATTCCACAAGGGCAGCGACTCGGCGAGGGCACCCGCCTCTTCGTCTGAAGCGCCGAGCTCGCGCATCGCCTCGGTCATCACCTCGCGGTACGTAAGCGTCCCATCGACCTCCAGCGCAGGCTCGATGTCGTGATATCGCTCGAGCTGCTCGTCCGCGCGCTCCTCGCCGAACACGCGGGCAAGCACGGCGTGGATGCCGCCGTTCCAGTCGATCAGCGTCCCGTAACAGTCGAACGTGGCCCAGCGGTCGGGCACTACTCTTCGAAGCGCTTCAAGACGACGCAGGCGTTGTGGCCGCCGAAGCCGAACGAGTTCGAGACGGCGATGCGCACATCCGCGTCGCGGGCCTCATTCGGGATGTAGTCGAGGTCGCACTCCGGATCCTCGACCTCCTGGTTGATCGTCGGCGGCAGCTTGCCGTCGCAGATGGCGAGGATCGAGAACATCGCTTCCACTGCACCCGCCGCGCCGAGGCAGTGGCCCGTCGCGCCCTTGGTCGAGGACACCGGAGTGTTGCGCGCGTGCTCCTCACCGAGCGCCTTCTTGATCACGCGCGTCTCACTCGCGTCCCCGAGCGGCGTCGACGTTCCGTGCGCATTGATGTAGTCGATCTCGGACGGCTCGATCCCCGCGTCGCGGAAGGCGTACTTCATCGCCCGAGCGGGGTTCTCGCCGGTCGGATCGGGCTCGGTGACGTGTCGCGCGTCGGAGGAGAGCCCGTAGCCGGCGAGCTCCGCGTAGATCTTCGCGCCGCGTGCACGCGCGTGTTCGAGCTCCTCGAGCACGACGACCGCAGCGGCCTCGCCCATGACGAATCCGTCGCGCTCGGCGTCGAACGGACGGCTCGCCCGCTTGGGGTCGTCGTTTCGGCGCGAGAGAGCGCGCATTGCACCGAAGCCGGCGATGCCGATCTCGTTGACCGCGGCCTCGGTGCCGCCACAGAGCATCATGTCCGCGCGACCGAGCCGGATCTGATCGGTGCCGTCGCCGATCGCCATGTTGGACGCAGCGCAGGCAGTGCATTGTGATGCGAGTGGTCCGCGCGTGCCGAGCTCCATCGAGACCCAGCCCGCGCCCATGTTGGGGATGATCGCGGGGATCGCGAATGGATTGACCCGGTCCGGCCCGCGCTCGAGCAGCGTGTCGTAGCAATCCTGGTACGACTGCAGCCCGCCGATTCCCGTGGCGATCGAGGCGCCCACGCGGTCACCCTCGTTCGCGATGTCAATGCCGGAGTCCGCTTCGGCCTGACGGGCCGCGGCGACGATCATCTGGGCGAAGCGATCCATCCGCCGCGCCTGCTTGCGCTCGATCCACTGGGTCGGCTCGAAATCCTTCAGCTCACAGGCGAAGCGGACCGGATAGTCGGTTGCGTCGAAGTGCGTGATCGGCCCTGCTCCCGATTCGCCCGCGATCAGGTTGCGCCACGTTGTCTCGACATCGTTCCCGAGCGGCGACACGGCGCCGAGGCCGGTGATCACGACTCTTCTTCGACCGTTGACCGACATCTACATCCCCAATCCGCCGTCGACGAGCAGCACCTCGCCCGTGATGAACGCAGCCTCGTCCGAGCACAGGAACCGTACCGCGCCGGCAACCTCCTCCGGCTTACCGAGACGGCCGAGGGGTGTGTTCGCGAGCATCAGCTTCCGCATCTCGTCCGAGATCACCTTCGTGAGTCGCGTCTCCACATACCCGGGAGCGACCACATTCGCACGCACCCCGCGAGTGCCGAGCTCGCGGGCGAGCGACTTCGTGAAGCCGATGATCCCCGCCTTCGAGGCGGCGTAGTTCGTCTGGCCGGGGTTCCCGTGCAGGCCGACGACGGACGAGATGTTCACGATTGCGCCAGACCGGCGCTTCATCATCCCGCGCGCCGCCGCACGACAGGTGTGGAAGACGCCGCCGAGGTTCGTCTGCAGCACCTCTGCCCAGTCCTCGTCGGACATTCGCGCGATCAGCACGTCTCGCGTCACGCCCGCGTTGTTGACGAGGATGTCGAGCTCGCCGGCATCGTCGACGAGCGTCTTTGCCTCGTCGGGATGCCCGACGTCCGCTTGCACCGCGCGGGCGCCGGTATCGCGCGCGACCGCTTCTGCCTCGTCCTTTCCTGAGCGGAAGCTCAGCGTCACCGCTGCGCCGGCTCCGGCCAGCTCGCGCGCGATCGCGGCGCCGATGCCACGAGAACCGCCTGTGACGAGCGCCGTTTTTCCTTCGAGCGAGCAGAACTCGGGCACTACGGGGAGCCGAGCGTCTCCTCGAGCCGGTCGACGGCGTGCGGAGTGTTGACGTTGATCGTCTTGACACTGCGGTCGATCCGCTTGACCAGTCCCGAGAGGACGTTGCCTGGGCCGACCTCGACGAAGATGTTCACACCCTCCTTCATCAAGGACTGCGCGGCCTGTGTGAAGCGCACCGGGGCCGTGAGCTGCTCGACGAGCAGCGGGCCCATTCGCTTCGCCTCCTCGATGCGCGCGGTCACCGTCGACATGAACGGCGCGGCCGGCTCGTTGAACTTCACCTTCTCGAGCGCTGGGCGCAGCCGGTCGGCCGCCTTCGCGACGAGCGGTGAGTGGAACGCGCCCGAGACACGCAGCTTCACCGCGCGGCGCGCCCCTTCGTCCGTGGCCGCGTCGCAGGCTTCGTCGACCGCGGGATTCTCGCCGGAGACGACCACCTGGCCGGGGCAGTTGTAGTTCGCCGGCCATACACCGAGGATGCGCCGGCAGATCCGCTCCACGGTCTCGTCGTCGAGGCCGAGGATCGCCGCCATCGAGCCGGGATTCGTCCGTGCGGCCTCCGCCATCGCGAGGCCGCGCTCGCGCACGAGCGCGATCGCCTCCTCGGCCTTGATCGCCGACGCCGCAGCGAGCGCCGCGAACTCGCCGACCGAGTGGCCGATCACGAAGTCCGGCTTGATGCCACGACTACGGATCGCAGCGAGCAGAGCAAGACTCGTCGCGACGAGCGCCGGCTGCTGTACCTCGGTCTCGACGAGCTCCGCCTCAGGTGCGTCGAAGGTCAGGTGGACGAGATCGAGATCGGCCGCCAGGCCTCCCGCTTGCAGCACCTGCATCGCCTCCGGGACGGCCTCGGCGATCTCGCGCCCCATGCCCGCCTCAAGCGATCCCTGGCCCGGAAAACAGAAGGCGACCTTGCCTGTCATCGTCCTCCGCCCGGTGCTGTCCACTCCAGTAGCGCCGACCCCCAGGTGAGGCCGGCTCCCATGCCGGTCATCAGCACAAGGCTGCCCTCCTCGAGGCGACCGTCCTCCTGCGCCTCGGCGAGTGCGAGCGGGATCGAGCCGGAGGACGTATTGCCATAGCGGTCAACGTTAACGACCATTCGGCCGCGGGGGATGCCGAGCTTGTCCACGGCGTGGTTCATGATCCGGATATTGGCCTGGTGCGGGATGTAGACGTCCACGTCTTCGACGCCCACGCCGCACTCCTCCAGCAGAGAGTTCGCCGACGAGACGAGCACACGCGTGGCGAACTTGAACACCTCGCGGCCGTTCATGTGCACGTAGCCGTTGGCGCTCGCATCCTCCATTCGGCGGGATCCGCTACCCGGGAGCGAGAGGTGGATGCCGCCGCCGCCGTCGGCGCCGAGCTCGAAGCCGAGGAAGCCGCCGCGCTCGACCTTCTCCAGCACGACCGCACCGGCGCCGTCGCCGAAGAGAACGAGCGTCGACCGGTCGGTCCAGTCGAGGATGCGGGAGAGCACGTCGCCGCCGACGACGAGTGCGCGCCGCGAGAGGCCTGCCGCGATCATCGCGTAGGCCTGCGCAAGCGCATACATGAAGCCGGTGCAGCCGGCGAGCAGGTCATACGCCGCCGCGTCGGGAGCGCCGAGCACGTCGGCGAGCAGCGCGCTCGAGGTCGGGAACATCATGTCGGGCGTCACGGTCGCGCAGACGAGGTAGTCGATGTCCTTCGCCTCGACGCCGGCCTGCGCAAGGGCGGCGTGGGCGGCGGGCAACGCGAGGTCCGTCAGCGCCTCCTCCGGTGCGGCGATCCGCCGTTCGCGGATACCGGTCCGCTCGCGAATCCACTCGTCGGTGGTGTCGACGATCGTGGACAGCTCGTCGTTCGTGAGCACACGCTCGGGAACGTGGCAGCCGAGGCCCGTGATCGAGATCTTCGGGCCTTGCGCGCGGCCGATCATCGCTCCACCGCGAAGGTCAGAACGGCGCGACACGCGAGCTCTCCGTCCACTCGTGCCTCCGCCTTCCCACGACCGACCGGCCCGCGCACTCTTTCGAGCTCGCAGCGCAGCTCGAGCACGTCACCCGGCTCGACGATGCGTTTGAACCGGCAGTCGTCGATCCCCGCGAAGAACGCAAGCCGCCCGCGGTTCTCCTCCCCCGAGAGGACTGCGACCGCACCCGTCTGCGCGAGCGCCTCGACGATCAACACTCCCGGCATCACTGGACGACCCGGGAAGTGTCCCGTGAGATACCACTCGTCCGCGCGGACGTGTTTGCGCGCGACCGCACCGACACCGGGAGTGAGCTCGAGCACCTCGTCGATGAGGAGGAACGGCTCGCGGTGCGGGAGGATCTGCTCGATCTGCGCACGCTCGAGGGGCAGGGAAATTGCCACGTCGGGACTAGTGTAGGAACGTGGCGGACTCTCTCGCGCCCGAGGCCGTGACGCCGCTCCTCCGCGGGCGCTTCGGCCGGCCGTACCGCTACGCCGAGCGAACCACGTCGACCCAGAAGATGCTTGGCACGGAGGACACAGAGGGAGCCGTCGCCGTCGCAGAAGAGCAGACCGAAGGGCGCGGACGGCTCGGCCGCAAGTGGCTCGCTCCCGCGTTCTCGAGCATCAACGTCTCGATCCTGCTGCTGCCGGACGTCGAGGCCTCTCGCCTGCCGGAGCTGTCGCTCGTCGCAGGCCGCGCCGTTGCCGACGCCGTCGCCGCCGAGGCAGGCGTTGTCTCGGCGATCAAGTTTCCCAACGACGTCCTCATCGACGGAAGCAAGGTCGCGGGAATTCTCGCGGAGTCGAGCGAGGGCCGCGTCGTACTGGGGATCGGCGTAAACGTAAACCAGACACCGGAGCAACTACCGCGCGAGACTGAGACACCGCCGACCTCGCTTCGAATCGAGAGCGGCCGCGAGCTCGCTCGCGCCCCGCTGCTCGCCTCGATCCTCGAACGGCTGGAGTCGGAATACGAAAACTGGCTACGGGAAGCGCAGGGTACGGCTGACGTTTCCGGCCGCGTCCTCCGCTGAGACGACGACCCGACGCACGACACGGGCGACCCGCGCGGAGAAGACACCGGCGCGAACATTTCGCACGTAGGAGCGGCCGTTGACGGTGAGCGTCACGCGCGCGGGCTCGGAGATTCGGAAGACGAGCCGCCGGAAGGAGATCGCGCGCAGCCTCGGTGCCAGGGTGTCGACGCGGATCGGCAGCGAGTGCGACGCCGCACCGATCGCAGACGCAGCGGTGACGACGGCCGAGTAGCTGCCATCGGGGATCCGGCCGTGCGTCGTGGAGCCGTCCCAGCTCAGGGACTGGTGGCCGGCGGGATCGTTCGCGTTTGCAACCGTGGCCATCACCTGAGTCCCGCGCTTGACGTCCAGCCGCACCTGCGCAGAACGCGCAAGGTCGAACGTGAATGCGGTCGTGTCGTCGCGCCCGTCACCGTTGGGCGAGAACAACGCGGGCGCGACCACAAAGCTCGAGAGCGTGCGGTCCACCACAAAGGGAAGCGTCGCCGAGACGGTCGTCTTGCCGTCCGTCGCATCGAGCACGATCGAGTAGCGGCCCTCCGGAACAGTGGCACCGGAGAAGGTGAACGCGTGCTTGCCCGCGGGGAGCTGTTGCTGGAAGAGCGTCGACAGCTGCCGTCCGTCGCTCGTGCGCAGGAAGGCGGTCACCTGCGCGGTCGTCGTCAACGAGTAGGCGAGTGTCGTCCTCGTGGAAATGCCGTCGATCGTGGCCGGCTTCACCGACGCGCTCTTCAATGCGAGCGGCACCGGTACCGAGCCCACGAAGCCGGACGCGGGACGAAGATCTGTTCCTGCGCTGATCGTCCACGCATAGCGCGCCTGCGGCACGCCCACCGCGTTCCACGTCCAGTTCACGTCGCTGCCGGTGCCGGAACCCGATGCAACGACGTTTCGGGCCGAGTCTGCAATAGACACTGTCCACGTCTCCGGCGCCGAAAGCCGCGCGCGAAACGTCACGGCCTCGCCGGGCGTTCCCTGGACCGAAGGCGCGTAGAGCTTGGGCAAGCCGATCGAAGCGGCCTGCCTGGCAATCGTCCCAAGTCGGGCATACAGCGCATTGCCGGGACAATCGGTGAAACCGGTGTCGCGGTGTCCGGAGATCGCGTGCAGGAACACGGGAGACCCGACCGGAAAGCGCGGGTTCCCGCCCGACAGAACCATCAGCGACGACAGTGGATCCACGTGCGCAACGTCCAGCCGCCACGCGAGTAGATTCGCGAGCGCCGTCTGTGCCGCGACCGGCGGAGCCGCGTTGTTGTACGTCCCGAGCACCGCAACGCCGACGGAACCGGTGTTGAACCCAAGCGCATGCGCGCCGATCACGGGCTGGTCGACCCCGCCGTATCGGCCTTCGAAGACCTGGCCGTACTTGTCGACGAGGAAGTTGTAGCCGATGTCGTTCCAGCCGTTCCCCTTCACGTGGTAGATCTCGATTCCGCGCACGATCGCGGCCGACTCCGCCGCTGAGTAGTTGTTCGTCCCCGCCGTGTGATGGACGAGCGCGTACTGGAGGGCAGGCGCGTACTGCGGTGGCGCGCGGCGAATCGACTCGTCTGCTCCCCACGAGAAGCGGGTGATGATCGGGGGCGAGCCGGCGATCGACAGCCGGCGCGGTGGCAGGAAGTCCGCCGGGCTCCAGACGAAGTATGTGCGGAGACGAGTCACCGCTCCTCGCAACCGATAGGAGATCGCGTCCGCTGCGCCCGTCCAGTAGGGATTGCCGATGCGCCAGCCGCGCTGTGTCGCGCGGTCGGGCCCGTCCTCGGGCTCGGGCGCGGCGGGATGCCATGCGCTCCAGCTACCGCCGAACGAACGAGTTCGGAACTCAACCGTGCCCGAGCCGCGCCAGTGCAGGCCGACCATGTTGAAGCGCGGGACCACGCTCTCGAGCGCACGTGCGCCGTGCAGCGGCGTGTCACGCGCGACGATCGTCGCCTCGGCGTGCGCAAGCGACGGCGTGGCGAGCACCGTGAATGCGGCGACGGCGATCAGCTTCATGGTCGAGGCCCTCCTCCAGGGTGGCAAAGGGCCGCTTCGCGCTCAAGGGTTCTAGGCCTGCCCTGATAAAATGTTTACGAGTGAGGACCGCCTGTTTGCGGGCACTTTTGCTCCTCGGAGTGGTGCTCGCCTTTGCGCCGTCGGCCGTCGCGTCCTCCGCAACGCCGCGTGTGCTCGCGATCCACTTCGACAACGACCTCGACGTCAACCCGGTCACCCAGGGCTACGTCAATCACCAGCTCGACCGCGCAGTGAAGGACGGCTACAACGCCGCGGTGATCTTGCTCGACACGCCGGGAGGGGATCTGACTTCGATGCGCAAGATCTTCCTCAAGGAGCTCTCGCTCAAGATTCCCGTGATCGTGTACGTCTCACCGGAAGGAGCGCGAGCAGGATCGGCGGGCCTGTGGATCTCCGAAGCCGGTGACGTGCTGGCGATGGCTCCGCAGACGGAGATCGGGGCATCGACGCCGATCGACGCGGGCGGCCAGAACCTCGGCACCGACCTGCGGCACAAGATCATCAACGACGCCGCGGCGTCGATCAAAGCGCTGGCGAGCGCGCACGGTCGTGACACGACGTTTCCAGAACAAGCCGTGCGGCATGCGGCGAGCATTCCTGCGGAAGAAGCGCTGCATCGCAACGTCATCGACGCCGTCGCGCCGACGCTTCCCGCGCTCTTGCAACAGCTCGAGGGCTACAAGACGAAGCCGAAGGGACTCGTCCTGCATCTCGGCGGCGCGCAGATCCACGAGGTCCGGCCCGGCCTCTTCACGCGGATCCTCGACACGCTCATCGACCCGAACATCATCGCGCTGCTCTTCCTTGCAGGGCTTGCGGGGATCGGCTATGAGATCTTCCATCCTGGGGTCGTGCTTCCCGGGGCGCTCGGCGCCGTCGCGCTCGTCACCGCATTGTTCGGCTTCACGGTCCTGCCGGTCAGCTGGGCCGGGCTGATCCTGCTCTTGCTCGGTGTCGCCCTGATGGTGATCGACCTGCACGTCACGAGTCACGGCGCCTTAACCATTGCCGGACTGATCTGTCTCGCGGTCGGCTCGATCATGCTCTTCCAGAACGCGCCTGCGCCGTATCACACGTCCAAGCCGCTCGTGATCGGAGTCGCCGTCGGGCTCGGCGCCCTTTGGGCTTTTGCGGTGGGAAAGGCGTGGCAAGCACGGCGGAGCCCGGTGCTCGTCACGCCCGAACGAATCGCAGGCGCGATCGGCGAGGTCCGCCGCGACGGCCTGGTCTTCGTGAACGGAGAGCTCTGGCAGGTCAGGGTGGCGAACGGCGCGCAGCTGAAGCCGGGCGATCGCGTCCGGGTCGAATCCCGCGAAGGCCTCATGCTCACCGTCAAACCCGTTTAGGATCGACCTGAGATGACAGCCGCAATCATCGTCGTCGTCATCCTCCTGCTGCTGCTCGCGCTGTTTCTGTTCTCCGCGATCAAGGTCGCCCGCGAGTACGAGCGCGGCATCATCTTCCGGCTCGGGCGGCTCCTGCCGGAACCGAAGGGCCCAGGTCTCTTCTTGCTGATCCCGGTCGTCGACCGGATGGTGAAGGTCGACCTCCGCACGATCACGCTCAACATCCCGCCGCAGGAAGTGATCACGAAGGACAACGTCCCCGTGCGCGTGAACGCCGTCGCCTACTTCCGCATCGTCGCGCCGAAGGACGCGATCGTGCAGGTCGAGAACTTCATGGTCGCCACGTCGCAGATCGCGCAGACGACGCTGCGCGCGGTGCTCGGACAGCACGTGCTCGACGAGTTGCTCTCCGAGCGCGAGAAGATCAACGCGATCCTGCAGGAGATCATCGACGGCGCGACCGGTCCTTGGGGAATCAAGGTCTCGATCGTCGAGGTCAAGGACGTGGAGATTCCCGCAGGCATGCAGCGTGCGATGGCTAGGCAGGCGGAAGCAGAGCGCGAGCGGCGCGCGAAGATCATCAACGCCGAGGGCGAGTTCCAGGCCTCAGAGCGGCTGAAGGACGCGGCGAAGGTGATCGAGGCCCATCCGACCGCGCTCCAGCTCCGCTACCTGCAGACCCTGCTCGAGCTCGGCGGCTCACAGTCGACGACGATCGTCTTTCCGGCGCCGGTCGATCTGATCCGGCCGTTCATCGAACGCGCTGACGGATCTTCGAGTTGACGACCTGACCGGTCGCCGCGTGGCGATCGCACCTGCGCGTGCGAAGCGTCCCGGGGCAAGCCGGCCGCCGCTCGAAGAGCCTTCCCCCGAGGAGCTGGCAACGTGTCCGTTCGAAGCGGGTCACGAGGACATGACCCCACCCCAGACGCTCGTCCTCCCTGAGGAGGGCCCGTGGCGTGTCCGCGTCGTTCCCAATCTCTATCCGGCGCTCGACCGCCAGGAGGTGGTCGTCCACACGCCGCACCACGTGCGTTCGCTCGCGGAGATCGACGACGACCAGCTGAATCTCGTCGCGGAAGCCTGGCAGCGGCGGCGGCGAGCCGAGCCCGGGGGCTACCTGCATGCGCTGCTCAACGAAGGGCGCGAGGCGGGGGCGAGTCTCCCTCACTCGCATTCACAACTTGCGTGGCTGCCCAGCGGGCCGCCGGCCGAGCCGCAGCGCAAGGGAGAGGTCGTCGCCGAGCGGGGAGGGCTCGTCGGCTGGTGCCCTTGGGTGTCGCGACTCCCTTACGAGTGCGCGATCGCGCCGGCCGATCCGGAAGCGGATGGGTTCACCAGCGACCTCCTCGCACCCGCTCTGCACTTGCTCGCGGAGCTCATCCGCCGGGTGCACGCGCTCGAAGGCCCGGCGCCCCTCAACGCGTGGCTGCACAACCACGAGACCGGCTGGCGGCTCGTCTTGCTTCCACGCCTGACGGTGTTCGCCGGTCTCGAACTCGGCGCAGGGATCTATGTGAACACGCTCCCGCCGGAGGAGGCAGCGAGACGCCTGAGAGGCGAAGCCTGACCGAATGTTGCGCGTTCTCCGGCCCGATCAAGACGCTTTCGGACACCTGTTGACGGACATCTCCGCGGGACGCAATGCAATCGAAGTTGTCGAGCGGGATGACGGCTGCGTCTTTACCGGCGATCCGTCGTACTACCTCGCACCGTTTCGGCGCTGGTGGACCCAGGAACGCCGGGCCATGCGTTTCGTGCGTGGTCGCGTGTTGGACGTGGGCTGCGGTGCCGGGCGTGTCGGCCTTCACCTGGAGAACCGTGGCTTCGAGGTTGTCGGCATCGACGTCTCTCCGCTTGCGGTGCAGCTCGCGGAGCAACGGGGAGCGCTCGACGTGCGCCTTGGGACGCTCGACACGGCTGTCGAAGCGGGCGAGCGTTTCGACACGATCCTGCTGCTCGGGAACAACCTCGGCCTGTTGAGCAACGAGCGCCGGGGCAGAGCGATGCTCCGGAAGCTTGCGCGACTCTCGACCCCCGAGGGGCGTGTTCTCGCGGGCTCCTACGATCCGTACGACGGCGCCTCCGAGCTCGCCCGGCGCTACCACGCGCGCAACCGCAATCGCGGCAAATTGGGCGGCGTGGAACGCCTCCGCGTCCGATATCGCCAGTTTGCGACGCCTTGGTACGACGTGCTGTATGCCTCCCGGAGAGAACTCGCACAACTGGCGACTGCAGGGGGCTGGACCGTGAAGCATTTCCTCGACGACGGCGCGGGTTACGTTGCCGTTCTCGATCTCGTCCCAGGCTCGTAAACGAGCCGGAGGTCGCCCGGGGAGTGTCGTTACGCGTCTGACGCCGGGGAGGGCTGCTCCCGGCGCTGCTCGCGGAAACGTCGCGCGGCGTCGATTGCGGCTCCCAGGTTCAGGCCCTTGTCCTTCGCCTGCTTGATCAGCATGACGGTCTCGAGCGCGTCGATGTCGTAGATCCGCTGCTTCTTCCCCTTGGTCGGAATCTGCGCCTTGTTCGTCCAGTAGTCGAGCTGCATCTTCGAGATGCCTGCAATCCGGCACACTTGGCCGAGATAGAGCTCGACCTTGTCCAGATGCTCGGCGAGATCGATCGGCTCAAGTAGATCTACCTGCCTGCTCACCGCCATGAGAACACCTTTTCTTTCAGGACGTGGGAACCCCTCGTTCAAACGTATACACCGTTGTTCTGTTATTGGGAAGGGGCCACTTTCAAATCTCCCTCGTTCGAGGGACAGATTTGCGGCCGCGCCTTAGCTCCGCGGCTCTGAGAGGTCGGCCGCCGCCACCGCTTCGTCGGCGGCGGACTCGACGACCGGCGCGAGGCTCGAGACGTGCTCGCCCTCCCGCAGCCGCATCACAATCACGCCCTGAGTGGCGCGACCGGACCGCTTGATCTCGTCGGCCGGCGTCCGAATGACGGTGCCCCCGGTCGAGATCAACATCACCTGATAGCCCTCACGGACGACGCGGGAACCCGCGAGCTGG
>JBKPJA010000040.1:0-8111 GCA_046730515.1 Actinomycetota bacterium
CTCGCGCTCCTCAAGCCGTTCGTCGTACGTACTCAGACGCTCTTCGCTGCTTCCGCGGGCGAGCGCTTCCTCCACTCGCTGCGAAATGCCACATTCGAGAAGCTGCAGGCGCTGCCGCTCGGGTTCTTCGAGCAGGAGCGCGCAGGCGTGCTGGTTTCACGCCTCACCTCTGACGTGCAGTCGCTAACGGAACTCGTACGCGAAGCGCTGATCGAAGTGATCGGCAGCGCGCTGCAGATCGTCCTCACGATCATCGCACTGCTGATCCTCTCGCCGACGCTCGCGTTGGTGTCACTCGTCGCGCTGCCGATCCTCGTCGGGTCGAGCTGGAGCTTCCACCACAGCGCCGGACGCGTCTACCACGCCATCCGCGACCGCGTCGCCGAGACGCTCACGGCCGTGCAGGAAGGGCTCGCCGGCGTTCGCGTCGTGCAGGCGTTTCGCCGCGAGAGACGGACCCTCGAGCGCTACCGGCCCCGCAGCCAGGCGCAGGTCAGCGCTTGGCGGCGTGCATCGTTCGTGAACATCCGTCTCTTCGCACTTTTGCCGGCTGCGCAGGCAGTCGCGCTGATCGCCGTGCTGCTTGTCGCCGCTTCGATGTACCAGCACGGGACGATCTCGATCGGGACGATCACCGCGTTCGTGCTCTACCTCGTGCAGCTGTTCGATCCGATCGGGCGCTTCACAGAGTGGCTCGGGGACTTCCGACAAGGCCTCGCGGCGCTCGCGAAGATCGTCGGGCTACTCGAGGCGCCGAACGCGATCGTCGAGCGGCCGAGCCCGGTCGAGCTTCCACGCGAGGGTGTGCTCTCGCTGGAAGACGTCACGTTCGGCTACGACTCGGCACGACCCGTCGTGCGCGACGTATCGCTCCGGCTCGAGCCAGGGGAGCACGTAGCGCTCGTCGGCGCAACCGGTGCGGGGAAGTCGACGCTCGCGAAGCTGCTCACGCGCCAGTACGACCCCCAGCGGGGAACGATCGCGCTCGGCAGGGTCGATCTCCCCGCCGCGTCGCTCGATTCACTTCACAGACGGATCGTGATGCTGCCGCAGGAAGGGCATCTCTTCAGCGGCACGATCGCCGACAACATCCGCATCGCCCATCCCGAGGCGACCGACGACGAAGTCCGCGCCGCGCTGCAGGGAATCGGGGCGCTCGATCGTTTCGCGTCGCTGCCGGACGGGCTCGCGACCGACGTGCAGACGCGCGGCCTGCGCTTGTCCGCGGGCGAGCGGCAGCTCGTCGGCATCGCGCGCGTCGCGCTCGCCGATCCGGCGGTGATCGTCCTCGACGAAGCGACCTCGAGCCTCGATCCCGGCACGGCGATGCTCGTCGAGCGCGCGCTCGCGGCGGTCGCGGAAGGACGAACCGTGGTGACGATCGCGCACCGCTTGTCCACGGCCGAGCGGGCGGACCGAGTCGTCGTAATGGAGCACGGCCGAGTGGTCGAAGTGGCCTCCCACGACGAGCTCGTGGAACAAGGCGAACGCTACGCGCGCCTCTGGGCGTCGTGGCAGGCCGGCCTGGCGGCGAGCGGCGTCTAAAGGGTCTGGTGCGTTTGTCCGACCTCTCCCTCGGAGAGGGAGTGACGTATGACCGGGAGCACACAACCCGGCTTCCGATCCACCCGCCGCCGATTCGGGTTTGCCCTCTGTTACCTCATGTTGATCGCGACCGGACGAGTTGCGGCGCGGCTTGCCGCCGACTTTCGTGCTCTCGGCGCAGCCGGGAAGCTGGCTCGACCGGTTTCGGTCGTGCTACAGCTTCCCGTTCTTACATGCTGGCTGCTCGTGAGGCCGATGTCGCTCGCGGCCTACGCGGGGTGCTGCGCGTTGGCGCCCGCCTAAGCGTTCAGCGCCTTCGCCTTCAGTTGTGCGAACTCGTCGGAGGAGATGGCACCGCTGTCCAGCAACTCCTTGCCGCGGGCGATTTGTTCGCTCGCATTTGACTCGGACGCGACAGACCGGATGTAGTCGTCCGTCTGGCTCTGGTAGGACTGCGCACGCTCGACGTTGCGCTGCGCCATCGCGCTGCCCTGGCTGATCAGGTAGATCAGCGCGGCCAAGAAAGGCACGAAGATCAGGAAGATCGTCCACGCTGCCTTCCCGAACCCCGAAAGGTCGTGACGGCGAAAGACATCCGAGAGGATCGAGATCAGGAACCAGATCCAGATCACCCACGCGAAAAAGATGAACATCGTCCACACGACGTCCAGAAACGGATAGCTACTTGCCAGCATCATCGGCTCCTTCGTTGTTGGCAACTGAGCCGAGATTCGCTGCCCCCCGCAGGGAACGCATCATCCACTCGGGATGACTGCGCGACGCGCCCGCTGCATCAGTCTTCGCTCGAGATGTTGACGGCGCCGCGCGAACGTGCCGCGGCCGTGTCGAGGCGCGGGCGCGAATGGGTCGACCGGCAGGAACCCGGCTCGGCCACCGGCGTGGCAATCGACGCCTGGCGGCGTTATCGAGCGGTCGATGGACCGCTGCAGTCGGCGTTGCTCTCCCTCTACGTCCTCGTTGCCGTTCTCCCGGCGCTCCTCGTGATGGAGGAGTACCTCGAGTCGAACCCCGCCGCTTTGGCTAACCACCTGGCTCACCACTACGCGCTGTCTGCCCCGACCTCGAGCCTCTTGCACAGCGTGCTCGTCCAGGACCGCACGCACGAGCTCGGCTCGGCGCTCTTTGCTGTCGCCGGCGCGTTGTTCTTCGGGCTCGGCTTCGGCCGCGTTCTCCAACTCGTGCACGCCCGTGCCTGGCGGATCTCGCTGCCGTCACGAACTACGGATTACGCTCTCTACGCTGCTGCTCTCGTCGGCGTGTACGGCCTGATTCTGTTGTTGCTCTTTCAGCTCAAGGAGCTCAGGGGCAGCGGTTCCTGGGTGGCGATTGCCCTCGCGGTCGGCTGGATCGCGCTGCTCGTAGGTTTCTTCGTGTGGGGCCCTTGGCTGCTGACGCACAAACAGATCACACGGCGAGACCTTCTTCCAGGCGCCGTCTTAACTGCGCTCGGTCTGGTCGTCCTGATGCTCGTCTCGAGCTTCGTCATGGAGTACTGGGTCAACCTGTACGCCCGCGACTATGGGGGCCTCGGCGTCGTGCTCGCGATCTACTTCTGGATCGCATTCAGCTCGGCGGTAATGGTCTGGGCGGCGAGCCTTTCGCCTGCGCTCGCGGAACGGCGCAACCTTCGACGCGTCGCGCCGACTAGTGGTGCGTGACCAGGACCTTTAGTCCGACCACCATTCCGCCGAGCGTCAAGTTCGCCGCCACAACTGCCGTCGTTCCGAGCAGCCCCAGCCCTTCCACGCGCGCATAACGCCGACCCTGAACGGCGAGAGCTGCGAGCCCGACGGCGAACGCGATCCAGATGTCCGTCGACTCCTTGACAAGGCCTACGGCGCCGAGGATCAGCATCGACGTCGGCGCCGCGGCGGCCGCCAGAATCGGCAATTCGCGGCGGGCGATTGCAGTTAGCTCTCTCCAGTTGAGGCGGCGCCCGTGCTCGATGCTTTCGCCGAGACCATGGGCATATACATGCGCGACCCAGATCACACTCGCCGTACTCGCAACGACGACCGCGAGCTTGTTCGGGCTCAGATGCTCCACCGCCCCGGCAGCAAGAGCCGCGAGCGCCACGACGGTGCCGTAGACCGTCGCGCCGATCCCGCGGTCGCCGCCCGCCAGCATGCGGCCCACGACGCCCGGTTTGCTCACGCTGTAGTGAATAGGGCTTCGTGCTGGCGAGGCTTCGCCTAGTTGGGATGATGCACCGCCTCGCCCCGGCTGTCGTGATGCCCACTACATCGGCAACGACAGGAGCCCTCGATGAAACTGATGGAGCTGAAGGACACGAACACTCTCTCGCGAGAGGAGGCGGCGGCCCGACTCCACGCAATCGCCGACGAGCTTGCGTCGGACAACGACGTGGTCATCGAGCGGGGCAACCTGCACTTCGCAGCCCACGTCCCCGATCAGGTCAACATGAAGGTCGAGTTCGAGGTCGAGGACGACGGCACCGAGCTCGAGATCGAGCTGACCTGGTAGCGACAACCAAAAGGGTCAGACCCTTCGGGTCTGACCCTAGTTCTACACGGCTAGGCGGCGGCTACGAGGTTTCGTCTTCCGTCAGGAGAACGTAGTGCGTCTCGCAGCTCGTCCTGGAGAGGATGCTTTCGACGCCTTGTTCCACTGCGCGCGCGAGCTCTTCGTTCTCGAACGCGACGGCCTGAACTACGTCGCCGGTGCCGTATTCGATGACCTCGACGAGGTAGCTCACTGCGTCGCGCTCCGGCAGAGGAAGCGCGACACGACCTGACGGAACTCCGACTCGTCCTCGACGGCGACGTACCAGGACTCCTGGCCGAGCTGCAAGGTCTCGCCGACTTCCGGCCGGCGGTCGCTGAAGTACGACGTCTCGCAGTCGGGGTACGTCAGGACGATTTCGTAGAGAGCCATGGTCCGTTGTGTGATATGTCGGCCGAATCCGGCGCGACTAAACCCTGACTTGAAAGTGGTCTAGTCGAAGAGTTTGTCGAGCCCTCGCGTGAGCCCGATGTGTCCGCGGACGGCGCGGACGGCAAGCAAGGTGCCCGCAACGTACGGTGCGGGTGTCTCGCCCGCGTCGTGTCGGATCGTCAGGCGCTCGCCGGGTGCTGCGAACACGACCTCGGTCGAGACGACGAAGCTCGGGAGCCGCACCGAGTGCACTTGTGACCCCGCAACCGATGCGCCGCGGGCCTCGGCCGGGCCGATGACATCCTCGATCGCGACGGGAAGCGCCGGTGATCGCACCTCGCCGAGCCGCTCCGCCAGCTCCCGCGCCGTTCCGCTCGGGGCGTCCGGCTTGACCGCGCTCGCGTAGTCGATTACTTCCCACGCCTCGAGATACCGTGCCGCCTCGACCGCTGATTTGAGTAGTACTGCCGCCGTGATCGAAAAGTTGCCCGCCGCGATCACGCCCAGCTGGCGTGTGCGCGCAGCGACATCGATCTCTGCGTAATCGTCAGCCGAGAGCCCGCTCGACCCGACGACGACGTTGACTCCCCGCTCGATCGCGATTAGGACGTTGTCCTTGACGACGGCCGCGTGTGTGTAGTCGACGAGAACGTCCGCGGCCACCGCAACGAGCGCCTCGGCGACCGACGAGTAGCTCGCGGCGTCGGTGCGCGACACACCGGCGACGAGCTCCAGATCACCTGCCTGCCGCACCGCCTCCGCGACGGGACGCCCTGCCCAGCCGGTAACGCCCGCAACACAAACACGAATCACGGCGCTCCTTGAAACGAGTTCGCATACCACACGTTGTCGGCGTCCAGTACCGTCCGCCCGAGGCGGCTTCGATAGACGGCGCCGACTTCCAACTCGTCATACGTGCAACTCACGCCGGAGATCATCGCAGGGATGCAACAGCTCGCCCTCGAGCAGCGGCGGCTGCTCGGCCCACGCGCGCCGTGGCACGTCGGCGACGTCGCGTGGGGGCTGCGCCAGCACGAGGGGCGCGAGCCGGAGTGGACCTTCCGGCTCTGGCGCGACAGCGACGATCGCGTCGTCGCTTGGTCGTGGCTGAAGGGCGACCGCGGCCTCCTCGAGTACGACCTCCATCCCGAGCACCGAGATTTGCTCGACGACGTACTCGACGAGCCGGACGCGAAGGAAGCAGTTTCGTTCGAGGACGACGAGGAAGCACGCGCCGTCCTCGCCCGCCACGGGTTCACGAAGCCCGGCCGCGCGATCCACTTCAACCACCGCGATGTACCGGACGCACCGACCCCGCCGCGATTGCCGGACGGCTTCCGGTACCGCACTGTCGAGCCGAAGGACCTCGCCGAACGCGTCGCGATCCACCGCGACGTCTGGGAGCCGTCACGCGTCACCGAGTCGAGCTACCGAAACGTCATGGCCGAGTGGCCGTACCGCGGCTCGCTCGACTGCGTCGTCGAGGCGCCGGACGGACGCTTCGCCTCGTATGTGCTGGTCTGGCCCGACGACGAGAACGGCATCGGGCTGTTCGAACCGGTCGGCACGCGCCCGGAGTTCCGCCGCCGCGGCCTCGGTGCCGCCGTCTGCACGTTCGGCCTGCAGCGTCTGCACGCGGAGGGGATGCGGCGAGCCGTTGTCGGTTGTGACACCGAGCCCGCCTGCGCGCTGTACGAGTCGATCGGCTTTCGCCGCAGCTGGACGATCACCTCGTACGCACGATGAACACAGAGGGGGCGCCCTAACCGGTGCGGCACGATCGACGCATGTCGAGTGGCGAGAACCCAGCCGGAATCTCCCCCGAAGCCAGCGTCACAACCTGGCTATTGAGGACTCCCGCGTGCGGTCGGCGTTATGGATGGTCACGCGCACGACGAGTGCATACATCTAGGCCTCCTCTCAGGGCGTTCCTGGAGCGCCGAGCGTACACGCGCTCGCCTGCGCGAGCGTTCGGGAATTACCCCTGAGCGATTGTCCGTGATACGGGTCTGATGTAGTTGCGCTTCGTGGTGAGAGAGAAGCGCGGTGCGGCTGTTCTTGGGTTGGCGGTGGCCGCGGCCGTTCTCGCTGGATGTGCGGGCGGTGGGGCTGGGCCGTCCGCGTCACCTGCCGTCCGGCAGGCGGCTCCCGCGTGCAGCTCGACCGATCTGCCGGCCTGGTCGCCGGATGGGAAGCAGATCGCGTTCGTCGGTCGGCGCCTAGGTCACGGCCCCCTTGCCGTGCGGGCGATCTGCGTCGCGACTGCCGACGGGAAGAGTGCGGCGCCGCTTCCGCACACGGTGTGCACCAGGCGGTGTCGCCTCGATCTGATCGACTCACCTACCCAGTTGTTCTGGGTGCGTCCGGACCTGCTCCTCTACGGCGACGACTTCCGGATCTTCACGATTCCCGTCGGCGGCGAGCCGGAGCTCCTCGGCAGGGAGCCCGGCTCGTTCGAGCAGTTCTCCGCCGATTCCGCGGGCGACCGCGTCGCCGCGGGGAACTCGGACTGTCCCCGCTGCGCTGGGCCGGTGACCGTCCTCAGCGTCCCGGCCGGAGGACTTGTCGGCAGGATCGGCGGAAAGAAGTTCGACAACATCACTCCGAGCCTCTCGCCCGACGGCAAGCAGGTCGTGTTCGTGCGCGATTACGCCGACAGCTCCGGGCGAACAGAGGGGATCTGGACCGCCTCGGCGGATGGCAGCCACCTGCGGCGGATAGTGCCGAAGGGCTTCACGCCGCTCTGGTCGCCGGACGGCGGGACGATCGCATACTGGCAGTCGGATGCGCTGCGCCTCGTACAGCCGCAAGGCGGCGCGAGCAAGACGCTCGTGCGGCAGGGCGTCGACGCGACCTTCGGCTGGTCGCCGGACGGAGAGCAGATCGCATTCCAGCGTCGAGGCGGCCTGCTCGAGGTCGTCGACGTCGGTACGGGCAAGGTGCGCAAGCTGCTGCGGCTCCGCTTCGCGCCGAGTGTCGTGTGGTCGTCGAGCTCGCAAGAACTGCTCGTCAAGACGCAGCTGCGGGCTCACAACCGATGCGCATCGCTGTGGCGTCTGCCGGCCGACGGCGGCAAGCCGCAGCTTCTGCGGCGCTGCTAGCGACCGTCCGTCCCGACACTTGGAACCGGAAGCGGTGACTCAACGCCGTACTCCGCGGGAACGGTCCGGAAGGTGCCGGGTATCTTCTGGCAGTTCACGCTCGACCCTGACGGGACGCTGAGCGAAACCTTCTTAGGGGGTCTGGACACGGGCTAGGCGCTAAAACGCCTTCAGACGACAACGCTCTCGCCTTGACCAGGGGTTGCGGAATGACCCCCCGAGCTAGTTTCGCTTCTTCTTGTTCATGGTGCACGCAGTGGTCCGTGGCCGTTCGATAAATGGAGCTGTGCCCCTTGCGCCGTCACGGTGGACGCTCGGAGTTCGATGCATCCAGGCAGAGGTCACGGCCGCACCTGCCGGCTAGTCACTGCCAACCTCGAGCACGACCTTGCCACGCTTCCCGCGGCTCGCGACTCGCTCGAACGCCGCCCGGGCCTCCGTGAGCGGAAAAACCGAGTCGACCTCCGCGCGAAGCTCGCCTGCGTCCACGAGCGTTCTCAACTCCAGCAGTTGCTCGTGGTCGGGTTCGACGATGAAGTAGATCGCGCC
>JBKPJA010000041.1:0-23321 GCA_046730515.1 Actinomycetota bacterium
GGTCACTGACGCGAAGGCGCATGCAAGGATTCTTGCGTGTCCGACACGCAGTTCGAGATCCGCCCGGCTCGTGAAAGTGACCGCGTTCCGCTTGCGGTGCTGTTCGCAGCCGTTGCCGAGGAAAGAGACTGGATCGCCACCGAGCCGCCGGTCGACATCGAGGAGCGCGCGGCGAGTTGGAACCTCGATGAGACACTTGTCGCGGCCGCAGGCGAAGAGATCATCGGCTCGCTCGGCGTACAGATCAACCGGCACGGCTTCGGCGAAATCGGGATGGCCGTCGCTCCAGAGTGGCGTGGACGAGGCGCGGGCTCGGCACTGGTAGCGGCCGCAATCGAGTGGGCACGAGGCCGCGGCCTCCACAAGCTGAGTCTCAGCGTGTTTCCCATAACGCTGCCGCGATCGCGCTCTACAGCAAGTTCGGTTTCGTCGAGGAAGGCCTCCGGGTGAAGCAGATTCGCCGCGCGAGCGGCGAGCTTTGGGACGTAATCGACATGGGCCTCCTCCCTCAGCTCGGGTTGACCGAAGGTCGCGTGCGCGAGCGTCCTCTTACCAGAGCCGATCGATCGATCCGCGCCAGTGACATGCTCCATCCCAATAGGTCGGGAATCGTCGATTTCGCAAACGGTGCCGTTGTCAATCGCTGGTTCAATCCTGTACGACTCGAATTCCCAGCGAGTGATTCGCCGGGCGCTGCGCGGATCGGGCCGTCATTGACTCAACTCGCGTAGCATCGCCGTCAAAGAATGGTCGCCACCGAGCTCTCTACCGCGACGTTTCGCGACGCGCACAGGCATGTCGCCGCTCACGCGCATCGAACTCCTCTTGTCACCTCTCGTTCGCTGAGCGAGGCGACCGGCTTCGATGTCCTGCTCAAGGCCGAGTCGTTCCAGCGTACGGGGTCGTACAAGATCCGCGGCCCGTTGAACAAGTTTGCGCACCTGAGCGAGGAAGAGAAACGCGCTGGCGTCATCTGCTCGTCGGCCGGAAACCATGCCCAGGGCGTTGCGCTCGCTGCCGCCTTACACGGAATTCGCGCGATCGTGGTGATGGCGACAAACGCGACAGCGCCGAAGATCGACGCAACGCGCGCGTACGGGGCGGAGGTCGTGCTCCACGGGACGATTTGGGACGAGGCGAACGAGCGCGCGCTCGAATTGGTGGAGTCGGAAGGGCTTACCTACATCCATCCGTTTGACGACCTCGAGCTGATTGCCGGCCAAGGGACGCTCGGTCTCGAGATCTACGACGACGTTCCGAAGGTGAACACGGTCGTCGTGCCGATCGGCGGCGGCGGCCTGATCTCGGGGGTTGCGAGCGCGTTGAAATCGCTCAATCCGGACATTCGCGTCGTCGGAGTCGAGTCGGCAGGTGCGCCGGCCATGCAGCGCAGCGTCGCGGAAGGCCGCCGGATCGAGCTCGAAGAGGTGCATTGCGCCATCGATGGACTCAAGGTGAAGCGCGTGGGGGAAAACACGCTCGACATCGTCAGCCGAAAAGTCGACGAAATCGTCACGCTTCCCGACGAACGCATCTTCGAGGCGCTGCTCTGGACACTCGCGCGCACGAAGATCGTCGTCGAGGGTGCGGCCGCGGCCCCGGTCGCCGCGCTCTTGAACGGGCTCGTCGATGCGCCGAAAGGGAGCGAGGTCGTTGCGATCCTGAGCGGCGGGAACATCAACCTCGATCAGCTCCGCGGGCTAACGTGGAACTGACGCCGGGCGCGGACGCTCGTACGACCTCTAGCCAAGCCGACGGCGCAGACGCATCTTCACGCCGACCGACCTGCTCGCACTTGTCAGCCCAGCATCAGTGGCCGCGCTGACGATCAAGCGGCTGCTCGATTGACGTGCAACCTTCGCTAGCCAGCGAGAGGGCCGGTGGGTTCAGAAACTCTGTCGCAAAAGGACGCCGCCGCGGCTGGAGCGTCTCCGGTAACCGGGAGCACGTAACGCCGAACTACAGGTAGCCCCGCGAGCGGCCGTACTCTTCCGCAACAGAGAGCGGCACCGCCCGCGACCAGGCCTCCTCGACAAGCTCACGCATCTCGTCGGGGTCGATCGCTTCAAGTCGGACGTGGATCCAGTTGAACCGCATATCGCTCTTACTCGGGAGCTGGAACTTGTGCGGCTCTGCCTCGACCGCAGCCTGTCGCATCTCCTTCGGGAAGCCGCAACCCATACAGTGGCCATCCTTGGACAACGCGAGCCACACGATCTGGCCGACCCGAAACTTGATCTGGCCCCGCACGAACACCTCGTAGCTACGAGGAAGCGTCTGCGCGACCGCACGGATCTCGTCAGCGGTGACCACGGCGAACTGCGGGAAGGATTGGGAGGTGGCCCTTCCGAAACTCAACCCGGCGTGAAACCGAGCTACTCCTCGGGTCGTGGCGACTCGAGATCAGCGGTGCTCTCTCGTAATCGAAGCGTCTGTGATCAGTCGGGCTCCGCGGCCGTGCGCGACGAAGCTGAACGACCAGCGGATGAGGACGAGCACGCGATTCTGGAAGCCGATCAGGTACCAGATGTGGACGAGTAGCCATGTCGCCCAGGCGAGAAAGCCGCTCAGCCGGACGCCCTTGATGTCCGCGACCGCAGCTGCTCGGCCGATCGTGGCCAGGTTGCCCTTGTCGCGGTAGCGGAAGGCACCGTGCTCGCGCCCTCGGAGCCGGGCGCGGACGACGCTCGCCGCGTAGCGCCCTTGCTGCATCGCGACCGGAGCGACCCCAGGCAACACGACGGGCTCGCCACCCCGTTCCCGGACGCGGACCATATCGCCGATCGCGAACACCTCCGGGTGGCCGGGAAGTGTGAGGTCGGCTTCGACGGTAACGCGGCCGGCGTGGTCCCGCTCGGCTCCCGTCAGCTGGGCGAGCCTGTTGGCGAGGCCGGACGCGGTGACGCCAGCTGCCCAGACGACCGCTCGGCTTGCGATCCGCTGCGCGATTCCGCCTCCGTCGTCGATCGTTACTCCGGTGGCGTCGATCCCGGTCACGGTGCGACCTGTGAGGACGGTGACGCCCAGGTGCTCGAGCGATCGCTCGGCCTTCGCGGAGAGAGAGGGCGGGAAGGTCGTCAAGACACGATTTGCGGCCTCGACGAGAAGGATGCGAGCACGGCGTGGATCGATCGAGCGGAAGTCGCGCCGCAGCGTGTCACGCGCCAGCTCCGCGATCTGGCCCGCCATCTCGACGCCGGTGGGGCCGGCGCCGACGACGACGAACGTCAGCCACGCGTCACGTTCCGGTACGTTCGGCTCGTTCTCTGCGGCCTCGAATGCGGCGAGGAGGCGACTGCGAACCGCGAGTGCACTCTCGAGCGACTTGACCTCGGCGGCGTGCAGCCGCCATTCCTCGTGCCCGAAGTACGAGTAGTTGGAACCACCACCGACGATCAGCGTGTCGTAGCCGAGCCGCTCCGGCGTCGGCACGCCTGAGACGGAGCGCAGGTGCAGCTCGCTCGCCTGGAGATCGAAGTCGGCGACATCAGCCAGCAGGATGCGGACATTTCGGTCGCGCTTGAAGATCGCGCGGAGCGGAAATGCGATTTCGCTGGGCGAAAGCGCGCCCGTCGCGACCTGGTAGGTCAGCGGCTGGAAGAGATGGAAGTTGCGGCGGTCGACGAGCGTGACCTGGACGGGCGCACGTCGCAGCTTCGAGACAGCTTGCAGGCCGCCGAAACCTCCGCCGACGACGACCACGCGGTGTAACCGGGACTCGAGGGTGGGCACAGCTCGACTATCCCAGACAGGCTCGACCGGTGACGCCACGCAGCCTAATCGGCCGGGTGAACGTTGCATCCGCGGAATGCGCATTTTGGCGCGTGGGTCGCCGCCACGGTTCGAATGGTTCGCGATGCGTCGCTCTCGGCGCCATCAGCAGACTTGCACGACGGAAGTTGTCCTATGAGCACCGAAAGGAAGCAAGATGGCTGACGAGGTCAAGGTTGCGAACCGCCGGCTCGACGCGAGCGAAAACGAGGCGCTGATCGGCATGGCCCGGATGGGCGCGGATGCGTTCGGGTATACGGCGGACTTGCGGATCGAGCGCCAGCTCGCCCAGCTCCTGCGCCTGCGGGTTTCGCAGCTCAACAACTGCACCTACTGCCTCAACCTGCACTACGAGGCGGCGCGCGAGGCGGGCATCCCCCGGGCCAAGATCGACACCCTGACGGCGTGGTGGGAGACCGAGCTTTACTCCGAGGCCGAGCAGGCGGCGCTCGGCTATACGGAAGCGCTCACCCGTGCCGCCGACACCGACCGGGATGCGGCGTTCCAGCGCTTCCACGACGCGCTCGCCGAGAACTTCAGCCCGGAGGAGATCCTCGAGATCGTCGGCGTCATCGTCAACATGAACGTTTGGACAAGGATCAAGCTTGCCGAGGGCGCGATGCCGGGCCCGGCCTGAGCTCTGCCGTCGCTACGAAACCCGCCGCCGCGGCGATACACGGCGGTACGGGAACCGGGCCAGCGGTTTGCTGCGTCACGTAACCGACTCCTGCCCGAGGTGATCTGGGAGAATTGCGGCGTGCCGAGCCGTCTGCGCGAGCAGATCGAGCACTTCTACAGCCTGACCGAATCTGCAAGCGCGCATGAAACGCGAATAACGAATAGGCGCTCTTAGGAAATGGACGGCGTTACCGCCGAGCGGCGCTCACCCCACTGCTGGTGACGATCTGGTAACGATCCGACATATTCGACGCGCTGCGTTATGGTCACCGACGTGGCCAGCGTTGCAGAGCTCGCAAAGGTCCCACTCTTCAGCTCGCTCGACGACCGTCAGCTGGAAGAACTCGCCCACTGGTTCCACGTCCAGAACGCGGGGGAAGACGTGAGGCTGGTTGGCGAGGATGCCCCGGGCTACACGTTCTTCGTCCTAACGGCCGGGTCCGCAGTTGTCACCTCCGAAGGGAAGACTCTGGCGACGCTTGCGCCGGGCGACTTCTTTGGCGAGATCGCAATTCTCCGACACGGACGTCGCACCGCGACCGTCACAAGCACGACGCCGGTACGGCTCCTCGTCATGTTCGGGACCGAATTTCGACAGCTCGAAGCGGCACACCCCGACATCGCTTCCCGCGTCACCGAAGCGATGCACGCACGACTCACGACGCACCTCTCGGAGCCAGCTCAGACTTGAGCGCGTCCTAGTCGTTTTGCGAGTGGCCCTGTCGCGAGGACTGACGCGAATCTTGTTTCGATTTCCTACGCCTCTGTCCCAAAAACTCAAACTAGTCTGAGATCGCCGGTTTGGACGCGCGGCGCCTTGTCGGAACAGGCGCGAATCTTGTCTCGAATTTGCTACCGACCGAGCCGGTCTCAGCTGACCTGACCTGACCGAATCTGCCTGAGCTGAGCCGAGCTGATCACAGCTGAGAAAGGCCCGGAAACGGGCCTTCTGTTTTCTCTGGCGGCGTCTCACGCCGTAGATTGCTGTCATGTCCTTCGCGGTTGGCGCAATCGAGTACGACCGTTTTATGGGCCGGTATTCGGTCCCGCTGGCGCCGCTGTTTGCCGAGTTCGCCAACGTCTCACGAGCACAACGCGTGCTCGACGTCGGCTGTGGGCCCGGTGCGCTCACGAGCGAGTTGGTTGCACGGGTGGGCGCTGAGGCGGTATTCGCGGTCGATCCTTCGGAACGGTTCGCAACGGCCGCGCGCGATCGGTATCCAGGCGTGCGGGTTTGCGTGGCCGCCGCCGAAGAGCTCCCGTTCGAGGATGGGCTCTTCGATGCAGCGTTGGCGCAGCTGGTCGTTCATTTCATGGCCGATCCGTTGGCGGGGCTTCGCGAGATGAGGAGGGTGACCGAGCGGCAGGGAGTTGTTGCGGCTTGCGTGTGGGACTATGCGGGACGACGCTCACCGCTCAGTCTGTTTTGGGATGCAGCGCGCGCCATCACTCCGAGTGCCGAGGATCAGTCCCGACGCGCAGGCGCCCGCCGAGGCCACCTCGCGGAGCTGTTCGGCGCCGCCGGTCTGCACGACGTCGAGGAGAGTCTGCTCACGGTCGAGGTCGAGCACCCGAGCTTCGAGGAGTGGTGGGAGCCGTTCACGCTCGGGGTTGGTCCGGCCGGCGACTACGTGACGCGACTCGATGCAGCGGGCTGGAATCGACTGCGCGACCGTTGCGCCGAGATGCTGCCGGAGCCGCCGTTCGTCGTGTCGGCGTCCGCGTGGGCTGCGCGAGGCCGCGTGGACTCCTGATCGAGAGCGGACTACACTCCGCGCGTCCGAGGTCGTAAACAAGAGGGAAGCGGCGTGAGCGTTCTGCGGAAGCGACCCCGCCCGAAATTCTTCCTCGTTGGTGTTGTCGTCGTGTTCGCCGCCGTTGCGGTGCTGCCGTTCTCCGTCGCGAGCGGGACGCGTTCGAGCTGTGCAGGAGGACGATCAGCGACCGAAGAGCCGCTTCTCGGTCTTGAGGTGTGACGGCCACTCGAGGCGCTCGGTGGCCGCGAACTGCAAGTAGGCGCGCAGCGCTTCGCTCATCGCGTCCACGAACCCCTCGGCGCGCTTCGGCGCGAACCCGTCCTCCCACCAGAGGTTCAGCACGTCCACGCGCGCTGCGGCCCGGTCGATCTTCGGCTCGATCCGGCCGACGAATCGATCGCGGAAGACGATGGGCAGGACATACCAGCCCCACCGGCGCTTCGCGGGCGGATGGAAGAGTTCCCACATGTAGTCGAAGCCGAACAGGCTCGCGAGGAGGGGGCGGTCCCACACGAGCGCATCGAACGGCGGGAGGAACGCGACCGTCGGCGCGGGCTCCGGCGGCGCTTCCAACAGCGAGATGTCCTCGCGGAGCACGAACCGCTTGCCGCGCACGCCTTCGACGTCGACGGGAACGAGATCTCCGCGCTCGATGAGCTCGCCGCGCACCGCGTTTCGCCCCACATAGCCCGGCACGCGCGGGTCCGGCTTGGCGGGGCCGAGGCCGTGGTAGATGTCGCCGCCTGGGCTCGCTCCGAGCAAACCGTGGGCACGGTAGCGCGACAGCATCCTGTACGGCATCTGCTCGTCGATCGGCACCCTGCGCGCGAGCACCTTCTTCGGCAGCAGCCGCTCGACGAGGTCGTAGTAGCGGCGGTTGCCCTCGCGTCGCGTAAGCCCGAGCACACCAGTGACCGTGTACGCCTCGAGTACCACGCGCACCGCATTCGTCGGCATCCCGAACCAGTCGGTCGTCGGCCCGGTCTCGCGGTCGAAATCGGCCGACGACATGGGCCCTTCCTTGCGAATCCGCGCGAGCACGCGTTTGGCCACGTCGGCGTTGTCGTCCAGGGTCTGGGACGGGCGCCGGCTGAGGGCTCCGCGAAACCAGGGGAACTCGCTGACCGGGACGAGCGAGAGGCCCTTGTTGTACGCCTCGAAGATCTCGCGCCCGTAGAGCTCGTCGCACCAGGAAGGCTCGTAGTCAGCGACTCGCGCGTGCAGCACGAGGTCGTGGTTGCGGCCCGCAACCGCGATCGGGTCGACCTGGATCGAGCCGAGCCGCTTGAGGATCTCGAGCACGGCCTTCGGCCCTCCCGTGACCGACCGGGCCGGAGAGAGGTAGTGCCTGGCGACGAGGAAGCGGCGCGCGGCCTCGGCGGTGACCTTCATCCGTCGAACGCTAAGTCATCGGATCCCTCGCGGTCACCGGGAGAGTGGGCGAACGCTCAGGAACGTTCGTCTTCCAGGACGAGGGCGGCGGCGCTCGCCGCCGACGGCACTGTCCGCGACGCGACGGCGGTGGCTTCCCCTGACTAGCTCGCCGCGTTTGCGGTGCCGCAATATGCTCGGCCGGAGATGGCTCGTCGCACCATCGGTCCGCGCCGCTCCGACTCGCTTCGGACGTACGTGCGCTCGACGCGGATCATCGGCGGCATCAGTGTGCTCATCCTCTCTGGGGCAGTCGCCTGGGACCTCGCCAACGATGGGTTCTGGTCGCGCCACGCACTTTTTACGGGCATCGTCGCGAGCTTGATCGTCGTCGCGGTGACCGCGGCGGTGCTCAACGAAGTGCTCGAGCGTCGGCAGCGCGAGCGCTGGTCCGTGCTCGCGCAGTACGCACTGTTCGACCTGGTCCGCACGGCTCGCCTCGTGTGGACGAGCCTGCTCGAGCTCGCGGGTCTCGTTCCCGACGAGGAGTTCGTGGACGGCGCGTTCGCAGCCGCCACCCAGGCGGTGCTCGATACGCCGCGCCTCACCGCGGCGCTCAACCACATGCTCGCGAGCCCTGACGGCCGCGAACAGCTCCACCGCTTGATTACGGAGCTCCATGGTCACGGCCAGGAGGTGCTCGGACGCTGGGCCGATGTGATGGTCAACTCGGGCATATACGCGGAGATCGTCGATCGCCACGTCGAGCTCTACAGTCGCCTTTACTGGTGGGGCAGCGTGCTCGACGAGGCGGAGCCGCTCGAGGAGCACCTGAGTCGACCGAGGCTGAGCCGTCTCAGCCCAGCGACACACACGAGCGGGCCGGTCGAGGACGAGTGGCTGCGCGACAATCTCGTAGCTATCGCCCAGCTCGCCGAGTCGCTCGATCGAGCCTCGTTCGAACTCGCGATGCGGATCGTCCCGGTCGAGTGGTGGACTGCCCAGCTGCCTGACCGACCGTCAACGGATGCGCTTCCCTAGCTGAGCCAGGTCGAGCAGAAGTGTCTTCCCGCGCCGCAGCTCGATCACTCCCCGTTTCTCCTCTTCGCGTAGAACGCGATTGACGGTAGCGCGAGAGGTGCCGGCCATCTCTGCCAGCTCCTCTTGGGTGAGAGGAATCGTTACTTCGGTTTCCTGGTCGCGTCCGTACAAAGGCGCCAGGTCGAGTAAGCGGCGGCGAACACGCGTATCGGCGTCGACGTAAAAGGCCTCCACGATCCGCTCGTCCATCCGCCGCACCTGCTCCGCCAACAGCGCTACCAACACGCTGTTGACACCCGGATAGCGACGCTGCAGACGCGCGAAGTCGTCCCGGTAAATTGATCGTGTCTCGGCTTCTTCGAGCGCCGCTACCGTCGCTGACCGCCGCCCCTCGCTCGACAGCAGCGCCAGCTCGCCGAAAGCCTCCCCCGGCCCATGAACGGCAAGCAGCGCGGTGTCGCCGAGCGGCGTCGTGATGCGAACTGCGAACCGACCCTTGACGATCAGATGCAGCGAGTCGGCCGGGTCGTCACGATGGAACACCACTTCGCCACGTCCGAACGTTCTCCGTCGCGCGATCTGCAGCACCTGCCGCACATCCTCAGCAGGAACATCGGCTAACAACGGCCATTCCACGCGGTGGAGCTTATGTCGCGACGGTGACACTTCAAGTGTCGCCCGCGCGAACGACGCGAGGACGGACACGCCGTACGGTCGCCTCATTCGGTCGCACAGGGCGATCGAGGCGAAGGGAGGAGCGATGCACTCTCCGGCCGTCGCGCGTACGCGACTCGTGGTCGTAGTCGCCCTCTCAGCGCTCGTCCTCGTCCCCGCCGCATCACCTGCGACGGCGACGGGCCAGCAGCGGGTGCTCGTCATCCTCGGAACATGGGGTGCGCAGCCGTTCAGCATCGGTTCCGTGCAAAGGGTCACCCAGGCTGCTGCGGACTTCTACCGCGCCTCGTCATTCGGGCGAATCGACCTCCGGTTCGACGTCACGCCCTGGCTGGACGCGTTCTCGAGCGATCCCGGCTGCGCCTTCACGAGCCAGAGCAATCTCGATCAGCTGATGCAGCCCGCGCGCCTCGCCGCGCAACGCGCCGGCTACTCCCCGTCGGACTATCCGCGCCTCGTCTACGTCTTCGCGAGCGGCCACTGCGGCTGCCACGGCGGGGCGTGGGGACAAGAGATGACGCTCACTCGCGCTCCGGACCTCGCGCTCCTGGTCCACGAGCTCGGCCACTCGCTCGGGCTCGCCCACGCGGGGACGACACAGTGCGCCGACTCGTGCGAGATCGTCGAACCCGGGGATCCGTACAGCCCGATGGGTACCGGAGCCAAGCTGCTGGACTTCAGCGCCTACGAGAAGTTCGTTCTCGGCTGGCTGCCGCCGCAGCCGCACGCAACGAGGAACGGCATCTATACGCTCGTCCCCGCCTCGGCGCCCGGACCCGGCGCGCATGCCGTCATCGTCGACACCGAATACAGCGAGTGGTGGATCGAGTACCGCACCAAGTTCCCCGGCTTGCTCGTGCGCCTCGTCGACCGTGAGCCTCCGACCCTGCCCCTCGCCTTCGGGCCGATCCTAATCGTCAATCCGACGCACCACCATCGCGATTGGGTCGCACCTGGCGAGACCTATCGAACCGACACGTTCAGCGTCCAGCTGGTGCGGGCGGGAGAGGCGCAGGCCCAGGTTCGCATCATCCGTCGCTAGCTGAGTGAACCCGACCGCAGTTGCGACGAACGCACCGTGTTCGGTGATGATGCTTGCGTGCCGCTCGCGTTGATGCTTGCGACCCTGAGCGATCGCCGCGATTTCGGCGACGACTGGCTGCTGGAGCGCAAGTTCGACGGCGAACGCTGCGTCGCGCGCAAGACCGGGCGCGAGGTGCGGCTCGAGTCGCGCACCGGAACGAATCTCACCGGCACGTACCCCGAGGTGCAGGCTGCGGTCGCGGCGCAACGAGCGAATCAGTTTCTCCTCGACGGCGAGATCGTCGCGTTCGACGGCGAGCAAACGTCGTTCGGTCGCCTGCAGCAACGGCTCGGGGTTCGGGCACCCTCGGCCGACCTCGTCTCCGCGTATCCCGTGGTCTACTGCGTGTTCGACCTGCTCGAGATCGACGGCGAGGATCTCACGAGCCGGCCGCTGCTCGAACGGCGAGCGGGTCTCGAGCGGGCCGTTCGTCTGCGCGACGGGCTGCAGCTCAGCGACGCGTTCCGGGGCGACTCGCAGCGCCGGTTCGCCGAGGCCTGTCGCGCCGGCTGGGAGGGTCTGATCGCGAAGCGCGCCGACGCGCCCTACGCCCACGGGCGCTCGAGGGACTGGTTGAAGCTGAAATGCGCATGGGAACAGGAGCTGGTAATCGGCGGGTACACCGATCCACGCGGCAGCCGAATCGAATTCGGGGCCCTGCTCGTCGGCTACTACGAGGACGATCGGCTCCGATACGCAGGCAAGGTGGGCACCGGCTACACCGTCGCCACGCTGCGCAAGCTCGGAGCACGGCTGCGCGCACTGGAGACGCCGGAATCACCGTTCGTGGATGCCCGGCCGGTTCCGTCCGGAACACACTGGACGCGGCCCGACCTCGTCGCACAGATCGGCTTTGCAGAATGGACAAGCGAAGGGCGGCTGCGTCAGCCGCGCTTCCTCGGGTTGCGCGACGACAAACGCGCGGAAGATGTCGTTCGCGAGCGACCGCAATCCTCAACCGCTTCCTAAAAGGCACGATCCGTCCGCTTCGCGAAGGCTCAGCGTCGCGTCAGCGCGACGACGGGGATCACTCGGTCCGTCTTCTCCTGGTACTGCGCGAACTGTGGGGACCGTTCCGTCTGCGCCGCGTACTCACGGTCGCGATCTGCGCCTTCGAGTGGCGTCGCGACCGCGTCGTAGCGCTCGCTGCCCACCTCGACGATGACGCCGGGGTTCGCGACGAGGTTCAGGTACCAGTCCGGATGGTCGGGCGATCCGCCCTGCGACGCGTAGACGAGCAGCCGGTCGCCGTCGCGCGTATACATCACCGGCGTCGTGTACTCAAGGCCACTCCTGCGGCCCCGCGTTGTCAGGAGCAGCAGATTCCGTCCCTCCCATGAGCCTCCGACGCGGCCTTCGTTCGCGCGGAACTCCTCGATGATCTTCGTGTTGTAGTCGCTCATTTCAGGCCGAGAGAACGTCGTTGCCCATCGCGCCCCGCACGCCGGGAAAGTCTACGACCCGCGCGCCACTCGTAACCGGGCCAGTCGAGCTCAGTCCCGTTCGCGTAGTGCCGCGTGGGCTCCGGGTTTGAGATCGAGCGGTTCCGCGATTCGGTCGAGCAGGTCGAGCAGTTGGGTGCGTTCCTTGGCGCTGAGTGGCTTGGTGATCAGCTGTTCATACTGTTTTGCGAGCTCGAAGGCCTGGGCGAGGAGCTTCTTGCCCGTGCCCGTGAGATGCAGAGTGCGGACGCGCCGGTCGCCCGACTGCGGCCTGCGTTCGACGAGCGAGCGTTTTTCCAGCTCGTCGACGATCGAGACCATGTGGCTGGGCGAGATGTGCAGGCGCTCGGCGAGGGCCTGTTGGGATTGACCTTCGCCGAAGCCGACCGTACGAAGGACGGCGAACTCGCTCGGTTCGAGCTCGAGCGGGACGAGAACGTCGTGGAAGCGTCTGGAGACGGTGTAGCCGAGCGAGGAAAGCATGAAGCCGACGCTGCGAAACGGCGGCGTCCTTGCGGCTTCCGGTGTGGACTTGCGCACGACGATAGCCATATGGTACTGCTACGAACGATTCGGAGACGAACGATTCGCCAGCGAAATATGTACCGAACTGCGATGAGTTTCACAGCCAGAGGCGGTCTGAGGAGAACGGTTAAGCGACAGGAGGCAGAATCGATGGAAGCGGCCCCCACAAGCTGGAGCAAGGTGAACGGCTCGGATCACGGGCGACTCGCTGCACTCGGTCATTTCGCGGCCCGTCACCGCTGGCCGGTTATCGTCGTCTGGGTCATTCTGACGATGTTCGGGGGCTTTGCGGCCGGCAAGTTGTCCTCGCGCTGGTACCAGAGCTTCTCGATTCCAGGTAAGTCGGCGTACGAGGCGAGCCAGCGGACGCTCAAGGCGTTCGGCGTCGGTGTGCGTCCGCCGAACGTCGTCGTCTTCCACACGAACGGCGACGCCACGAAGAGCCTGGCGATCAAGAGTGCGATGGCGCGCGCCGCGTCGACGATGCCCGGGGCGCTGACGAGCTCGTACTACTCGACCCACAACTCGGTATACGTCTCGGGCGACCGGCACACGACGTTCCTCGAGGTCTACCCGCCTGGCAAGTCCAACTTCAGCACGCGCAGCGGAACGGCGAAGATGCGCGCCGCAGCCGCCGCAGGCCTTCCTGCCGGGATTGCCGTCAACGTGACCGGACACGACCCGCTCGAGGAGGCGTCGACGAATGGTCAAGGCGGTACCTCGAGCGTGCTGCTCGAAGCCCTCATCGGAGGACTCGGCGCGCTCGTGATTCTCCTCTTCGTCTTCGGGACGCTGCCGGCAATGCTGATGCCGATCGCCGTTGCGATCGCATCGATTCTCAACACGTTCACGCTCGTGTTGGCGCTGACGTACATCACGAACGTTTCGATTATCGTGCAATTCCTGATCGCGCTTGTCGGCCTTGGCGTCGCGATCGATTACGCCCTGCTGATGATCTTCCGCTTCCGCGACGAGCTCCGTGAAGGTGAAGACGTCGAGACGGCGCTTGTCGAGACGATGACGCACGCAGGCCGCTCGGTGATCGTCTCCGGATCCACGGTGGCGGTCGGACTCCTGTCACTGCTCGTCCTGCCGCTTCCGTTCCTGCGGTCGATGGGGATCGGTGGGATGCTGATCCCGACCGTCTCGGTGATCGCGGCGATCACGCTCCTACCGGCGATGCTCGCCGTGCTCGGCGAGCGGATCAACAGCGTCCGTGTGCTTCCGAAGCGATTCGTCGACCACGGCCATCCCGAGGACGGCCGGTGGGGGCGTTGGGCCCGCTTCGTGCTCCGACGTCCACTCGCAGTGGCAGCCGTTGGGCTCGTGATCGTTGGCGTGCTCGTCAGCTACGGGCTGCAGCTGAACCCGAACGAGTCGCAGCTGAAGAACTTCCCGGGAACCGGGACCGCGATCGCGGGTCGGCAGATGCTGGCCGATGCCGACATCAGCCCCGGTGTGATGAAGCCACTCGACGTGCTCGTCGAAAACGGCGGCAACCCCCAGGCGGTCGCGGCGAAGCTGCGCACCGTGCGCGGCATCGTCGGTGCATCGGCGCCCGCGGCCTGGCACCGCGGCGCGGACTCGCTCGTCGAGGCGTTCCCTGCGATCGACGGCTCGGCACCTGGAATCCAGGGTATCCTCGACCGCGCGCGTGCCTCGATCGGGGGAACGAGCGGCACGCTGACCGGCGTCGCAGCGGTCGACCGGGACTTCGTGCACGCGGTGTACGGGAACTTCCCCTACGTCCTGGCGTTCGTGCTCGTCTTGACACTCGTGTTGCTGACGCGCGCATTCCGCTCGATCGTGTTGCCGATCAAGGCCGTGATCCTCAACCTGCTGTCGCTCGCGGCCGCGTTCGGGATCGTTGTGTTCATCTTCCAGGAGGGACACGGCTCTTCGCTCTGGGGCATCACCGCGACGCAGGCGATCACTGCATGGATCCCGATCATGATCTTCGCGTTCCTCTATGGGCTCTCGATGGACTACGAGGTCTTCATGCTCACGCGCATGCGCGAGGCGTATGACGAGACCGGATCGACGAACCGCGCAATCGAGCTCGGCCTGGCGCGAACCGGCAAGCTCGTGACGAGCGCCGCGTTGATCCTCATGTTCGCGTTCCTCGTGCTCTCGTCGAGCCCCGGCTTCGAGGTGAAGGAGTTCGCGATCGGGCTCGCGGCCGGGATCATCTTTGACGCGACCGTGATTCGCGCGCTGCTGGTTCCGTCGCTGATGGCGCTGCTCGGCGACGCGAACTGGTGGATGCCCCAGTGGACGCGAAGCGTTCTGCGCATCCGCCAGCCGGAGCCCGCAGCGGAAGTGGTGGCCGAGCGCGCAGCGTAGGTATGCGAACATATGTTCGTGTTGGCCGAAGGGACGATCCTCCACGCCGACGCGGATGCCTTCTTCGCGTCGGTCGAGCAGCGTGACGACCCGCGCCTTCGCGGCCGTCCCGTAATCGTCGGCGGCGGGGTCGTTCTCGCGGCGAGCTACGAGGCGAAGGCGTTTGGTGTCCGTACCGCGATGGGCGGCCGCCACGCGCGGAGGCTCTGTCCGCAGGCAATCGTCGTTCCGCCGCGCATGGCCGCATACGCGGCGGCGAGCAAGGCCCTGTACGCCGTCTTCGAGCAGACGACGCCACTTGTCGAGGGGCTGTCGATCGACGAGGCCTTCCTGGATGTCCGCGGCATGCAGCGCATTGCTGGGACGGCAACCGAGATCGCAATCCGCTTGCGCCGCGCGGTGCACGAGAAGGTCGGACTGCCGATCACGGTCGGGGTTGCGCGTACGAAGTTCCTTGCCAAGGTGGCAAGTGCCGTTGCGAAGCCCGACGGGCTGCTGGTCGTTCCGCCGGACCGAGAACTTGCCTTCTTGCATCCGCTGCCGATCGAGCGAGTGTGGGGGATCGGGGCTGCGACCGCCGCGAAGCTTCACACCCGGGGCATCGCGGTGGTCGGCGATCTCGCGCGGCTCGGCGAGCCGGCATTGATTGCGTTGCTCGGTCGCGCGGCTGGGCGCCACCTTCACGCGCTCGCGAACAACCGTGATCCACGCCCCGTAGCGCCACGTCGCCGCCGCCGCTCGATCGGATCACAACACGCACTCGGAAGATCACGGAAGACGGCCGAGCAGATCGACAGAGAGCTGATCGCGCTCGTCGACCGCGTCACGTGCCGTCTCCGCGCTGCCGACCGAGTCGGTCGCACGGTTGTCCTCCGATTGCGCTTCGACGACTTCACCCGAGCAACCCGTTCGCACACCCTCAACTACTCGACGGCGCAAACACAGACGATCCTCGCAGCGGAGCGCGCCCTGCTGGCGGTCAACATGCCGCTGATCGCGTGTCGCGGGCTCACCTTGATCGGCGTTGCAATCACCAACCTCGAGGACGAACTGCCGCTGCAACTCCGCTTACCGCTCGATCGCCACGACGCAACACTGCTTGACGCGGCGCTCGACGACATTCGTCGTCGCTTCGGTCCGAACGCGATCACACGAGCCGTCCTGCTCGGACGCGCTGCCCACCTGAACATGCCGCTGCTGCCCGACTAACCTCGCCGATTGAACCTAGAGTGAAGGCGTGGCTCGGCTCTACGCGTCGACGGGGGACGGTATCGCGCGCCTCGAAGAGAGGAACGACGTGTGGCTCGTGGAGCTATCGCTAGCCGGTAGTGGTGCGCAGTGCCTGGCGGTCGATCCTCATGACGCAGACGTCCTGTACGCTGGGTTGCGCGACGGTGGCGTGCGGCGAACGCGGGACGGCGGCCGCACTTGGCGCGATTGCGCACTGCCGGCGCATGGAGTGTTCTCCGTCGCGGTTAGTCCGGTCGACGGTGCGGTCTACGCAGGAACGGAGCCGAGCGCTCTGTTTCGCAGCGACGACGGCTGTCGGAGCTGGCGCGAGCTGACGGCATTGCTCGACTTGCCGTCGCGTCCTACGTGGCGCTTTCCACCGCGCCCGTGGACCTCGCACGTGCGTTGGATTGCGCCCAACCCGCACGACGGCGACCTGCTGCTGGTCGGGATCGAACTGGGCGGCCTGATGCGCTCCAGCGACCGCGGCGGCTCGTGGCAGGATCATCGCCCGGGTGCCCAGCGCGACGTCCATTCTCTCGCGTGGCATCCGCAGCTCGAGGGCCGCGCCTACGAGGCCGGAGGCGGTGGCGCTGCCTGGAGCAGCGATGGAGGCGAGACGTGGCAGCCCGCGGACGCCGGCCGAGATCGCAACTACACATGGGCTCTGGCGGTCGATCCCGATGACGCGGACTCGTGGTACGTCTCCGCGAGTACGGGACCTTCTGCGGCGCACGGCGGAGCGGATCCGCAGGCACGGATTTATGCCTGGCGTGACGGTATGTGGCGACCGCTCGCCGGTGGACTCCCGGAGCGGCTCCCGGCGATGCCGTACGCCCTCGTCGCGACCGAGGGCCGCCTGTTCGCCGGCCTCGCCGACGGACAGCTGTGGGAGAGCACGGATCGCGGCGAGAGTTGGCAAGCGTGCGCGCTCGAAGGCGATCGACTCACACGCTTGAACGCACTCGCCTTCGCGGTGTGATCGCCGCCGACGGGCGATCGAGTGCCTTTACCGCTAGCGGCTACCCAACAGCCGGCCCTCGACGGCTCATGGAGGACGGGCGAGTTCGAGGATACGCGCGCGCGAACCTAACCGAGTAGGCTCGCTCCCGTGCCGGCCTGGTTCGCACCGTTGGCAGCCGCATCGCTGATCGTGCTGCTCCTCAATGTCGCGCTGTGGATGCGGCGCGCCCGCGAGCGGTCGAGGGACTGGCCGACGCGGTTCCGGCGAGAACTGGAGCGCTGGGACGGCCGCTTACCGGAGCAGTTCGAGCACCGGCCGGCATCCCGCCGGTTCGAATAATCATTTCAACGGTCGAGCGCATGCTCGGGAGATCGGACGCGACCGCGGTTGACATGAAGTCCGAGAGCGGAGTAGGGTCGTTTGCCGCAGAGGGGGGTGGCCATGCATCGGACGAGGATCACGGCCGGGGGCCGTATCGCGGTGTCGAGGCTGTGCGCCGCGCTCGGGGTCGCGATCGTGTTGGTCGGCATTGGCCCTTCGCGTGCTGCGGCGAACGACCCGGTCGCTACGTACACGGGCACCCTCGCCGACGGCGCGACCTACCTCATCCAAGTTCCTTCGCCCTGGAACGGAACGCTTCTTCTGTATAGCCACGGTTACGTCGTCCCGGGCAGCCCCAATCCCGCCCGTGACGTCGGTGACCCGCTGACCGGCGCGTGGCTTCTGAGCCACGGCTACGCGCTGGCCGGCTCGTCATATGCAACCACCGGCTGGGCGATCAAGGAGGCAATCCCCGACCAGCTCGCCACGTTGAACACCTTCGACGGCTTGGTTGGCACGCCGAGCCGCACGATTGCGTGGGGGCACTCGCTCGGCGGCATCATCACGGCCGGACTCCTGCAGGACGATCCCGGTGGGTTTACGGCCGCCCTCCCCATGTGTGGCGTGCTCGCCGGCGGGGTGGGGACCTGGAATCAGGCACTCGATTCCGGCTTCGCGATCCAGCAGCTTCTCGGGGCCGGTACGAGCCCGCAAGTCGTGCACATCGCCAACCCCGGCGCCAACCTCGCGTTGGCCGAGCAGCTCCTCGCCACTGCACAGGCGACGCCGCAAGGCAGGGCGCGAATCGCGCTCGCCGGTGCGCTCGGCGACCTTCCTGGGTGGTTCAATTCCGCAAGTCCCGAACCGGCGGCGAACGACTTCACGGCTCAGGAAGCGAATCAGTTCGCGTGGGAGACGCAGGTCGATGCGCCCTTCATCTTCGCGCTGCGTGCAGAGCTCGAGCACAGAGCCGGCGGCAATCCGTCATGGAACACGGGTGTCAACTACGAGAAGCAGCTCGAGAACTCGATTGACTACGCCGAAGTTCAAGGCCTCTCTACGCGGCCGCAGGCCTGAGTCTGAGCGCCGATCTGGCGAAGCTCAACGCGGCGCCGCGCATCAGCGCCGACCCGAACGCCGTGAGCTACTTGACACAGAACATCGTCTTCAACGGAGACCTGACCGGTCGGCCTGTGCTCACGATCCACACGACCGGCGACGGACTCGTCGTCAACCAGGACGAACAGGCGTACCGGTCGGTCGTCCAAGACGCAAAGGACTCGCAGCTCTTGAGACAGGCGTTCGTTCATCGCGCCGGACACTGCGCGTTCACACCGGCGGAAACCGTCAGCGCCTTTCAAGCGCTCCTTCACCGAATCGATACCGGCAAGTGGAACATCGATCCCGACTCGCTCAACGCCGCTGCGTCCGCACTCGGCCCGACCTTGAACATCGCGCCTCCAAGCTACATCGACTTCGAGCCGACGCCGTTTCTCCGTCCGTTCGATCTCGCCCCGCACTAAACCGGGCGGCCCCGCCCAGCGCACGAGGCGCGTAGGATCGCTGCATGCGCGTCGTCTCCGATCTGATCACTCGACTTGCGGAGGCCGAAGCGCGCTACGCAGCGGAGAACCCGGAATCACGCCGTCTTCACGAGGAACGAACACGCTTCATGCCGGGCGGAAACACGCGCACGACGATCCACCAGCCACCGTTCCCGTTGACGATCGTCCGCGGCGAGGGTGCGCGGCTGACCGACGCGGACGGACACGAGTACGTGGACTTCCTCGGCGAGTACACCGCCGGTCTCTACGGCCACTCCCATGCCGCGATCGTCGACGCGATCGAGGATGCGCTCGCCGACGGATTCGTGCTCGGCGCGCCGAACCGCTACGAAGGGGCACTCGCCGAAGCGATCTGCACGCGCTTCCCGTCGATCGACCTCGTCCGTTTCTGCAACTCGGGAACGGAAGCTAACCTCCTGGCGCTGTCTTTGTGCCGCGCGGTGAGCGGTCGGTCCGGCGTGCTCGTCTTCGCCGGCGCCTACCACGGCGGGATCCTGCTTTTCGGCAACGGCGTTTCGCCGCTGAATCCGCCGTTCGACTGGATCGTCGGCACATACAACGACGCCGACGAGGCCGCTCAGCTGATCGAGCAGCAGGCGCGGCGACTCGCGGCCGTGATCGTCGAGCCGCTGCAGGGTGCGGCCGGCGTCATTCTCGGCGATGCCGCCTTCTTGCGGAGGTTGCGCGAGTCGACTGCCGCGCACGACGTCTTCCTCGTGTTCGACGAGGTGATGACCTCGCGTCTCGCACGCGGTGGCATGCAAGAGATACTGGGGATCGACGCCGATCTGACGACACTTGCGAAATTCGTCGGCGGCGGCCTCTCGTTCGGTGCATTCGGCGGACGCGCCGATCTCATGCGCCGCTTCGACCCTTCGCGACCGGACGCGCTTCAGCACGGCGGGACATTCAACAACGACGTCCTGACGATGGCGGCCGGGGCGGCCGGGCTGAGACAGGTCTTGACGGACGACGAGCTCAAACGTTTGAACGAGCTCGGTGATCGCCTGCGCGCGCGTCTGAACACCTTTGCCAACGAACGGCAGCTCGAATTCTGCGCGACCGGCTACGGATCGCTGGTCGGCCTTCACTTCACGACCGGTCCCGTCCGAAACGAAGAGGACGTGCCCGAGGCCCGCGAGCTACGCGGCCTCCTTCATCTACATATGCTCGAGCGCGGCTACTCCTACGGGCGGCGCGGATTCATCTCACTGTCGCTGCCGCTCGAGCAGACAGACATCGACGGTTTCGCTGAAGCGGTCGAAGAATTCTTGTTGACGGTGTGATGGTCCAAGATCCCGGGAATCGCGACCGGGACGGTCGACATGGACTTCCCGGCGTAGTTCGCGCTCGTGACGGTCTCCAGCTCGCGCTTCCTCGACATCACCGACGACGACAACCTGGTGATCATGCGCTCCGGGATCCTCGACTTCCGGTTCCAAAACACGGACGGCACAGAGACCCAGGTCGACTTCCCGGCGGGACCGAACGATCCGATCAACGCGCCGCAGCTTCGCGGTCTACGACCCGGAGACCGGAGCGATCGTCCATCAGCACCACGTCGTCCGGTTCCCGAGGGCGCCCGAGCGCGCGGCGAGGGAACTCGAGGAGCGTGCGGTCGAGCTTGCCCGCTCGCAGACCGGGTACGAGGGGCCGCTTGCGGTGCTCCAGGTCCCGCACGACGCGTTCGATCACCCCGGGCGGCATCGCGTGCAGGTGGAGACGAAGCAGCTCCAAACCGAACCGCACGCCCCCTCGCTCACGCACGAGGCCGCTCCGCGCCCGCGCGCACCGCGCTAGCCTCGCCCTTTACGTCAGCCGATGCACGTGCCGCTCGCGGTGTTGTTCGTCTCATTCGACTCGGTCACCTGATTGCTCGAATCGACGATGATCCTGAACGAGCAATCCGGGTCGAAGCATTGGCCCGGAATCGGGAAAGCCAAGTTGACGGAGCCTCCCGCCGGGATCGGCGGCGTCGGCTTCGAGAATGTCCCGCCTGGAGCAAACACGACCGTGGTCGTCGACGCGCCGGCATCGGCGCTTCCCTGGTTCTTGACCGTCACGATGAGGTTCCCCTTGGCATCGCGCCTGCAGAAGCCCGTCTTGGGGTCCGGAAGCGGGATCAGGTCCGGAAGCCCTGCCTGTGCGCGCCGCGGCTGAACACGTTCGATATGGAGCGTTTCCACCTGTCGTTCGTCACCCGCCGCCGTGTAGACGGCGACGACGTCGAGCTCCGATTCGCTTTCCAGCACTACGAAGCCTTTGAGGAACTCGTCCCGCACCGGCGCGTGCTTGCGGATGTCAGGACAATCGATCTCGAATGCCTCGTCGGGGCCGAGCTTCGCGTCGAAGAACCGGGACACGGGTCCGGGCTGCTCCCGACGTCCTGCGATCGCAATCTTCTTTCGGAAGCGGACACCGCGATCCGAAGGGTTGTGGACGTTGATTGCAGTGAAGTAGACGCCGGGTGCAAGCTCGCCGCCGGTCGGCTTGCCGCACACGAACTTGACCGCGTACTGAAACGGGGCGACCGGCTTTGGGAGCGCGATGTGCGCTGTCCAGATCTCTTCTGGGCCGCCGCTGCGACGGTCGGTCCAGGACGGAAAGAACGTCCCGGCGTAACCCGAGAGTCCGAGATAGTCGCCGTAGCCGAACCACAACGCGCCCGAGACCGTCTCGTCTGTTTGCGCCGAGGTCACCTTTTGCGGTGCACTCCACGTGACCCCGTCGTCGTCGGAGTACTGCATCCAGATGTCGGTCTTGAGGCGCCCCGGATCGGCGACGGTGTCGTTGTAGACGACGACGAGCCGGCCGTCCGTCTCGTCGACGGCCAAACGCGAATGGAATTGGTCGTTCTTTCCAGGCTGGTCGTTGATCTTCCGAGGCGCGGACCACGTCGCGCCCCCGTCGGTCGAACGCGCGAACCAGATCCGGCTCTTGCACGTCGACGCGACATTCGAACCGGGCCCGAGACCGGAGGTGCAGCCGGGCTCGCCCGAGAGATCGGTCCAGACCGCGTACACGAGATCCTTCGACGCGTTCTTGTAGGCGCCGCCGGAGACATACACGCGCGCCATTCGGTGGGGCGTCGTATCCGCCGGAATCGAGATCTGTCGCTGACTCGCGAAGATGCTCGCGATCTGGACCGGCGCCCCGAACGTTGCGCCGCCGTCCGTTGACTTCGCCACGTGGATCCGCTGGTTCCCCCGGTCTTCCGGCCAAAAGACGAAGACGTCACCGGCGCTGTTCGTCTTGATATCGCCGCCGATCGCCGTGCCGGTCGTCTCGGCGCCGCTGACCTGGACGGGCGCCTGCCAGGTACCGCCCGGCCCGGGCGTGCGCCGCGCGACGAAGGCCGGCACACCCTCGTGCCACGTGGCGTAGATCTGGTCGCGGAACGGCGAGCTCGGGCTGTGATCGACCCACATGATCTCCCGGTCGGTGTTCGTCTGGGCTCCCGAAGGCGTGCCCTCGAAGTTCCAGGTCGCACCGAAGTCCGCCGACGTGTACGAACGTAGCCTGACTCCCCCCGGGGAGAGGCCGAGCGTGATCGCCCAAGCGGTGCCGTCGGAGGTCCAGTCGACGGCGGGGTCGCTATGGAGCGCGTCTTGCTGGACGAGGAACAAGCTCGATTGGAACCAGGTCGCACCGCCGTCGATCGAGTAGAACTGCGGCTGCGTCGAGGCCATGAGGTCGTTGGATGCCGCGATGATCTTGCTGGGGTCCTGGTAGTTGAGCCGGATGTCGGACTCGCTTCTGCTGTTCCGCGACGCGCCGGAGATCCGGAGATCGGAGCTCACTTTGCCGCCTCTCCTCCCCGTGACCCGCCGCCCCGGGGCCTGGGCTGCCGCCGCCCACGAGACGGCTTCTCCTCCCAGTTCGGCAAGTCCTGGTGGATGCGCATCCATTCGTAGACGCTGTCGAGGACGTCGGGATACGGATATGGAGCTGCCGGCGAGTCGGCGTCCGGCACGTCGTCGGGATGCAGTTTCCGCCAGTGGACGCGCAACCACGGCGGTATCGGCAGTCCGTCGTTCGCCTCGTCGGGATGCAGGAGCTCGAAATCTTGGTTGTCGCGGATCAACTGCTCCAGCGCCGATCCGTGAACGACGCCCGCGTCCCGCAGCTGCTCCTCGACCGACGGCCACTGCCGTCGTTTCGGCTGCGATCTCCGCTCGCGCGGCATCAGGTCACCTCGCCCGCGGAGGCGCTCTGCGCCGTGCGGCGCCACTCGTGGTGGGCGAGGACGCTCGAAACAAGCGTCGTCACCACGAATGCGCTGACGATTGCCGCTTCGAGGGAGCCACTCTGCGCGTCCGGGTCAATCCGAAAAACGGCCTCGATCCAATCTGGAACGGAGAGCGTCAGCACGAACAGGACTGAACTCAGCATTGCGAGTGCCGTCTCGATCCAGAACGATCGCCGCGGCCGGCGATTCATCCGGACGACGACGATCGCCAGCGAACCTCGCAAGCGCCTCGCCGCAGCAACAATCGGCCCGTGTTCCACCTGGATCCTCTCGTTGCCTGTCGCGAGTCTCCCACGCGGCATTCG
>JBKPJA010000042.1:0-4956 GCA_046730515.1 Actinomycetota bacterium
GCGAGCTTTCCGCCCGCGCCCTTTGCCTTCTCGATCGTGTCTTCGAGCTTCTCGACGCGGACGTGGCTGAGCCAGTGTGGCGGCGGCGCGCCCTCCATCGCCTTGCCGAACCCGCCGTGCATCTGTCCGTTCGCGGCGATCATCGTGTAGTCGACCTCGCCCGGCTTGAAGGCCTCCGTGCCCCACCCGAAGAGCTGGGTGTAGAAGTCCTGCGCACGCTTGGGGTCATCCGAGACCTGGTCGTGCCAGACGAACTTCCCAACTGTCGTTGCGACCGTGCTCACTGCCCTACCTCCTTCTCGGGTTCGTCGTTGCGAGCATAAGACTCCGTCCCGAGCCGAAAATCATCGGTCACCGGATCGTCACAGAATCGCGCCGATTCAGTAGCCCATGTGAATGCCGGCGGGGCGAAGAATCGCCCCGTCCACGTCCACTTGACACAAGGGGGAGGAATGAACCGACGCATCCTTGGGGTGCTGATCGTTGCCGGTGCCGGAGCCGTCCTGACGACTGCGGTCGGGGCGTCGCCGCCTGACGGCCCTTCGCTTACGAACGTTCCGAACGCAAACGTGAAGTCAACGGGTTACGCGCCGCCGAACGTCCTCTCGGCACAGCTGGAGGAGCTAGCCGTCGCGCAGGGCGCGACGAAGGTGGAAAACCCGAGCGCGGCGATCTCCTACTACGGATACGACAACGATCTGCTCAACGAAAAGGGCCAGCCGGTCATGGTTCCGGCGGGCACATTCACATCTGAGGCACACAAGACCGAGCCCGACAAGAACACGTACCTCGTCTTCAAGCAGGGCCTCTCCGGAGCCGACCCCTCCTACGACTACGGGACGCACTTCCTGTTCCAGGGTCACGAGACGGGGACGCCGGGAAACATCACGCGCATCAATCTCGATGCCGACTACGCGCACCGGGTGACGGTCCTCGCGACGGCCGATTCGACAGGCGCGGCGATCGCCGATATCGACGGGTCGACCTGGGACCCATGGGCGAAGCGGCTCCTGTTCACGACCGAGAACCAGACCGCGCCGACCTACGCGGCGACGCCGAGCTATCCGTCGAACGTCACCGACGTCTCGGGCGCACTCGGCCGCGGGGGATACGAAGGAATCCAGAACGACTCGGCCGGAGACATCTGGATCGTCGAGGACATCGGCGGATCGGCGAAGGCCGGCACAACGGCCAAGCGTCCGAACAGCTTCATTTACCGCTACGTGCCGAAGACGCCGGGCGACCTGGAGAACGGCAAGCTCGAAGCGCTCCAGGTTCTGAACCAGGCGGGCGCGCCGATCACCTTTGACAGCGAAGCGGCATTGAATAATCCCGACCAGGTCGCGCTCCACACCTACGGCGTCGTCCTGAAGACGCGCTGGGCGGTGGTGCACGACACCTCGACGCAGGGAGACGCGCCGTTTAACGCCAACGTCGCCGCCAAGGCGGCGGGCGCGACGCCGTTCAAGCGTCCCGAGAACGGCCAGTTTCGGCCGGGATCGAAGTTCACGGAGTTCTACTTCGACGAGACCGGCGACACGAACGCCACGAGCCCGGAGAACGACACCGCCGGCGGCTGGGGCACGATCATGAAGCTGACGCAGCCGAGCCCCGATGCGGCGAGCGGGACGATCACGATGTTCTACAGGTCGAACGAGTCGACTGCGGGCTTCGACAACGTCGCGTTCCTCTCACGTGACAACGTCACGTTCGTACAGGACGCCGGCGACGGCTTGCACACCCAGTCCGGGACGCTCGATTCCGGCTACGTGTTCAACGTCGGTACCGACTACTCGAATCCGTCCAACCAGCCTCTGCGCTGGCTCGCCGAGGGCCGTGACCCGTCGGCGACGCTCGACGCCTCGAGCGGCGGCTTCGGCAAGAACGAGGGCGACAACGAGATCACGGGCGCCCACCTCTCGGACGGAGATCCATCAATTGACGGCATCCTCGGCGCCAAGGTGCCGGAGCTCTTCAGCAACAAGAGCTGGCGCTTCTTCTACACGCAGCAGCACGGGGACAACTACACGTGGGAAGTGAGGGAAAGCGGATGAGCAGGGACAAGCTTCGTCGGACGCCACTCGTTGTGGTTGCGCCTGTCGTCGCCGCGCTCAGCGTGTATGCGGGCATCGCCCAAGGCTCCGGCCCGACCTCTCCGGGTCAGGGCGGGGGGCCGGAGACGTACACGATCGGCCTCTTCGGCGACATGCCCTACAACGCGCAGGGCAAGGCGGACTATCCGTACCTGCTGCAGGACATCAACTCGAGCAACGTCGCGTTCTCCATCTTCGACGGAGACCTCAAGGCCGGCGGGGACGGTCCCTGCAGCAACAGCATGTACGCGAACAGGATCGCGGGGTTCAACTCGCTCGAGCGGCCGCTGATCTGGGTCCCGGGCGACAACGACTGGACCGATTGTTGGGGACGCTACGGACCATCGACCCAGCCGTACTCCGATCCGATCGAGCGTCTCGACTACGAGCGCTCGGTGTTCGACTCGACGAGCCAGAGCCTCGGCCAGCGAACGCTCACGCTGACCCGGGAGTCGAGCGAGGGCGGACAGTACGCGATCTACTCCGAGAACGTCCGCTGGGCGTACGGGCCGGTCGTCTACATCGGCCTGAACGTCCAGGGGTCGAACGACAACTACCCGTATCACGACACCGACGCGGAGAACCCGACTGCTCCCGTACGCAGCGACGCCGAGATCCAACGGCAACGCGATGAGGAGACAGCGCGCAAGGCCGCCGACCTGCGCTGGCTCGACGAAGGGTTCCAGTACGCAAAGCAGACCGGGGCGAAGGGCGTGCTGATCGACTGGCAGGCCGACCCGAACTTCAACAACGAGAACAATCCTGCGAACCCGCACGACTTCGACGCTTTCCCGGATTACGTGAACGCGCTCCGTAGCGAGAGCCTTGCGTTCGCGGGCCAGGTCGTGCTCGTGCACGGCGACAGCCATTACTTCAAGGTCGACAAGCCGCTCAAGCTCGACAGCGGCAAGGTGCTGCCGAACTTCACGCGCGTCGAGACCTTCGGCGCAGCAAGCACCGACTGGGTGCAGGCGACCATCGACCCGAAGAGCCGGAACCTCTTCGTCTTCGAGCCGATGATCGTCGCAGCAACAGCACATAGCTAGACCGAAGCCGGGACCCGCCACCACCGACCGCATAAGGTTGGTGGTGGTGGGGACCGAGCACACACGCGTCCGCCGTCATCCCGAACGCGGCCGGTACGAACGCGCGGAGATCGACGCGATCCTCGACGAGGCTCTCTTCTGCCACGTCGGCTTCGTCGACGGCGAGCGGCCCTTCGTCATTCCGACCATCCACGCACGCGTCGGTGACGTGCTCTACCTGCACGGCTCGCCGGCGAGCCGGATGCTGCGCGAGCTCGGGGGCGAGATCGACGTCAGCGTCACGGTGACGCTGCTGGACGGGATCGTGCTCGCGCGCTCGGTCTACAACCACTCGCTCAACTACCGCTCGGCGGTCGTTCTCGGCCGGGCGCGAAGGCTGGACGATCAGGGGGAGAAGCGCAAAGCGCTCGAGGCGGTCGTCGAGCACACCGTCCCCGGGCGCTCGCGGGAGGCGCGGGCGCCCAGCGAGAAGGAGCTTGCCGGCACGTCCGTGCTCGCGCTCGCGATCGAGGAGGCCTCGGCCAAGGTCCGGATCGGGCCGCCCGGCGAGTTCGACGAGGACCTCGAGCTCCCGGTCTGGGCGGGCGTGATCCCGCTGAGCACCGTCGCAGGCGAGGCCCTGACGGACGAGCGCGTTCCGAGCCATGTCGCGGTACCCGGCTACGTCAGGGATTACCGACGCACCGATGATTCTCCCTCGCCTTGACGGTCTATAGCCCAGAGAGACCACAAGGGGGTGAACCCAGATGCCGAGTCACAAGGTCGGAACCCAGGAGGAATGGTCGGCGGCTCGCCGACAGCTTCACGAACGTGAGGGGAAGCTCGGTGAGCTCGACGAGGAGGTGGCGAAGCAACGCCAAGAGCTGCCTTGGGTCCGTGTCGACAAGGAGTACGTCTTCGACACCGAGGAGGGGAAAAAGACGCTTCCCGAGCTGTTCGACGGCCGGTCGCAGCTCCTCATCTACCACCTGATGTTCGGGCCGACCTATGAGGCAGCGTGCGCGGGGTGCACGAGCCTGGCCGATCATTTCGACGGCGCGCTAGCGCATCTCAACAATCGCGATGTCACACTGATCGCGATCTCACGCGCACCAATCGAGAAGCTGCAGGCCTACAAGCGGCGAATGGGCTGGCAGTTCCCGTACGTCTCGTCCTACGGGAACGACTTCAACTTCGACTTCGACTTCGCATTCACCGACGAGCAGATGGCGACCGGTGAGCTGAAGAAGATGGTCGACGAGGCCGACGACTTCCTCAAGAGCTGGGCGGAGAATGTCGGTACCGATCTCGCTCACGGGATGGCCGAGGCACCGGGCTGGAACGTCTTCAAGCTCGAGGACGGTGTCGTCTACCACACCTACGCGCGCACTGCGCCGGATCGGTTCATGCTCGCGCCGTACTACTTCCAACTGCTCGATCAAGTTCCGAACGGCCGGGCCGGGGACTTTCCGCTTCGGCGCCATGACGAGTACTAGGACCGTGCTGACCGGTGGATGCTGGTGCGGCGCGGTTCGCTATCGCGTCCCGGACGAATTTCGGTACGCGGAGAACTGCCACTGCTCCCGCTGTCGCGCCGCGACCGGAAGCGCGTTCAAGTCCTTCGCCGGCATCGAGCGCGAGAAGTTCGCGCTCACCAAGGGGGCCGATCGGCTGCTCGTCGTCGGCGAGCCGGGCCTGAACGACGACACGCGCTGCGCGGAGTGCGGTTCGCTGCTGTTCTCGGTCGTTCGCGACGGTGCGTACGTCCACGTCGCGCTCGGTTCGCTTATCGACGAGCCGACGATCAGGCCGAGAGAGCACATCTTCGTCGGCTCGAA
>JBKPJA010000043.1:0-3672 GCA_046730515.1 Actinomycetota bacterium
GAACGATCGCCGCGGCCGGCGATTCATCCGGACGACGACGATCGCCAGCGAACCTCGCAAGCGCCTCGCCGCAGCAACAATCGGCCCGTGTTCCACCTGGATCCTCTCGTTGCCTGTCGCGAGTCTCCCACGCGGCATTCGAGCAGTCAAGAAGCCGGCCCGACCCCCCTCCGCCTGTCGTGCCGGACTAACGCGCGAGGTCGGTTTAGACCGGGGCGGCGATCGGCGCCTCCGGTGTTTCGACGCGTTGAGACTCGATCTCGATTCGCGGTAGCCATTCCAGCCACCGGGGGAGGTACCAGTTCCACTTGCCGAGCAGGCGCATCGCGGCGGGCAGCAGGATCGAACGGATGATGGTGGCGTCGATGAGAAGAGCGACGGCGACGCCGAAGCCCATTTGTTGGAACATGACGAGGTCGCCCATGGCGAAGCCGGTGAACACGGCGACGATGATCAGTGCGGCGCCGGTGATCAAGCGTGCAGTCGACGCGACGCCGTGGGTGACGGCCTCGGTGGTCGAGCCGCTCTGGTCGTAGCGCTCCTTGATCCGGCTGAGCAGGAACACCTGGTAGTCCATCGAGAGCCCGAAGAGGACCGAGAAGAGGAAGAGCGGAACCCAGGCCTCGATCGCGTGCACGTGCTGGAAGCCGAGTAGGCCGCTGCCGATGCCGTCTTTGAAGACGAGGATCACGAGCCCGTAGGCGGCGCCGACCGAGAGCAGGTTGAGGACGATCGAGGTTGCGGCGATGACGAGTGAGCGGAAGACGGTCGTGAGCAGGATGAAGCTGAGGCCGAGCACGAACGCGAACACGATCGGTAGCCAGGCGTTCATGGCGTCGATGAAGTCGACGTTGTCGGCGGTGTCGCCTCCGACGAGGACGCGCGCGTTCGTTCCGTTGAATGCTTGTGGGATCAAAACCTTGCGCAGGTGCCGAACGGCGTTCAAGTCGCGTTGACCGGTTTTGTCGCCGCCGAGCTGGACGCCGATCGCGGCGAGGTCTCCACTCGGCGTGACCCGGAGGTCGCTACGGCCGAACGGCGGCGTGGCGGCGAGCTCCTCGCGCAGCTTCGCGATTGCGGGCCGGACACGGGTCGAGCGCACGTTGCCTGAGACGGTGATCAGCGCCGGGCTCGAGCTCGCTTGCGGGAAGTCGCGTGCGAGCGCCTCGTAGCCCTGTTTCGATTCGATCCGGTTCGGGAGCGTGCTGACGCCGCTCGCGCCGAGGGTCAGGCCAAGGGTCGGCACCGCGAGCGCGATCAGCAGCGCCGTGAAGGTGACGAGGTAGAGGACCGGTCGGCGCATCACTGCGTGCACGATCGCGCCCCAGAAACGACCCTCCTGTCCGCTCGTGGCGCTGCCGATCCAGGGCACCCGCAGCGCATTGACGCGGTCGCCCATCCGACCGAGCAGTGCCGGCAACAGAGTGAGCGCAGCGAGAACGGAGACGATGCCGACGCTGATCGCGCCGACGGCGAGGCTCTTCATCACGTTGGAGGGGACGAGCAGCAAACCTGTCAGCGCGATCACGAAGGTCGTGCCGCTGAACAGCACCGCCCGGCTCGCCGTTGCTCCGGCGGTGGCGATCGCGTCGTGCTCGACCCGTCCGTGGCCGCGTTCCTCGCGGTAGCGCGAGACGACGAACAGGGAGTAGTCGATTCCGAGCGCGAGCCCCATCCCGGTGAGCATGTTCACGAAGAACACCGAGAGCGAGAAGATCGCGGCGATGGGCGCGCAGAGCCCGAGCGCGACGATGATCGAGACAATCGCCATCAGAAGCGGGACGAGGCCCGCGACGACGGCTCCGAAGACGAGGATCAAGATCACGAGCGCCGCGGGCAGGCCGACCCGCAGCTCGCCTGATTTGAGGTCGTGCTGCGAGAGCTCGTTGAAGTCGTGGTCGAGCGTGCCGTTGCCGGTCATCACGACGGCGAAGCCTTCGCGGCCGTTGTCGTGCTGAACGACGCTCAGGAGCTTGTCGACGTTCTTTTGGCGCTGGACGGTGATCAGCGTCGCGCGCCGGTCGTGCGAGACGAGCGCCGGGTCGTGCGTGTCGTAGTAGGTCGATGAGCGGTAGACGACGCCGGTCGCATCCCCCTGCTGCACGACGTTCCCGACGAATCGCTTGAACGACGCGTCGTCAACGGTACGCGTCGCGGACCGAACGACGATCAGCTCGTCGACGCCGTGCTCGTCGGGCGGAAAGCGTCCGTTGAAGAGGTCTTCCGCCTGTCTGGACTGTGGCTTGCCGGTGACGTGCCCGTTCGTCGTCAGGTTTCCCGGCAGGAGGGCGACCGTGAGCGCGAGCGCGACGACGATCGCGCCGATCCAGGCGCCGAACACGCGCCAGTAATGGCGGCTCGACGCACGGGCCAGCTTCTCGGTCAAACCCATCTCGGACTTCCATCCTGGCATCGCACGTCGGTGCTGAGCAATGGCTGAACAGCTGCTGTCACCGGTTCGACTCATCTCAGGCCGTATATTCGAGCCGGCTGGCTGTCAAAAGTCGTCAGCCCGGGCCTCAGCTCACCGCTTTCCTCACAAGCGCGGCAATCCTCGCCTCGGCGGCGGCGGTCAACTTGGTGAGAGCGAAGGCGGTCGGCCACATGGCGCCTTCGTCGAGGTTCGCCTGGTCGCTGAAGCCGAACGTCGCGTACCTCGTCTTGAACTTCTGCCCGCTCTGGAAGAAGCAGACGACCTTGCCGTCCTTGGCATAGGCGGGCATCCCGTACCAGGTCCTCGGCGAGAGGCCCGGTGCGCTGTTCTTGACGATCGCATGGAGCCGCTCTGCCATGGCTCGATCTGGTTCTTGCATCTCGGCGATCTTCGCGAGCACGTCAGCTTCACCGTCCGCCTTGTCCGCGCGTGAGCCGCGGCGCGCGTTCGCCTTCAGTTCCTGGGCGCGCTCCTTGATCGCGGCTCGTTCCTCGTCCGTGAATCCATGGGACTTTCTCTCAGCCACTGCCAAACACCTCCGTGGGTCGAACGAAACGGCTCAGTGCAGTTCCCGGATTCGGAGCAGGTTGCCCGGTCTGCTGGTCACCGCCTGACATGGTGGCTAGCGGGGCTTCCCCTCCGGGTAGCGCTCGAGCCCGTCGTCCGGGATCTGCTCCCACTCGCAGGCGTAGTTCACGAACGAGTGCCACTGCGGCCGTATGTCGTGGCCGGGATCGAAGAGGCCGAGGCGGACGCTGCCGACCTCGCCCGTATCGGGGTACTTGCTCCACAGTGCGCTGCCGCAAACGGAGCAGAAACACTTCGGCCAGCCGTCCCCCGGCGCGTACTCGCGCACGAGCTCCTCACCCGCGAGCAGCCGGAACGACCCGGGAGTGAGCCGCGCCTGGGCGGAGGCGGCCGTCCCGGTCCTACGCTGGCAGCGCGTGCAGTGACAGTAACCGGCGGAGAGCGGCTCCTCCGTCACCTCGAAGCGAACGCCGCCGCACATGCAGTGCCCGGTGTACGGAGGTCCGGCCACAGAGCTGAGGATAGAGCGAAGGGCCGGGGCTAGGTCGCAGGTTCGAAGGTCGCGTTCTAGAAACGCATACGTCAACGTGACGATCGCGCCTGCGGTACAGCCGGCCGTGATCCCGAACAGGGCTGCCAGCGTCAGCCTTTTCCGTGAGCGTCGTCGGCGTGCGAACGCAGGCGTCCTGTCTGCTGCACGCATTGCGTGA
>JBKPJA010000044.1:0-17307 GCA_046730515.1 Actinomycetota bacterium
CCTTTGAAGCCTTTCTTCACGGCCGCCGCCGCGAAGCGGTTTGCCGCGGCTTGAGTTGGGCGCCGTCCGAAGACGGCGACGACAACACCCTGGAGTGGAAGCGATCGGCACTCGAGCGTCACGTGGAATCCGACGCCACGCCCCTCGCGCTGCAGGCTGCGGCCTTGGGCGACGCTCGTCAGTCCGCGCAGGACGACGGCGTAGTGGTTGCAGCCGCGCTGTTCGACGACCAAGCCCTTGAAGCCGGCTGAGCCGGCGCGAGCGATCTCGCTGTTTGCCGCATCGACCGAGGTGAACTGACCGAAGTCGGCGAGCACGCCCGCTTCCTGTTGCCACGAACACGCCGACGACTGGGGCAGCGTCGCGGAGCCGGTCGTCGCCGCCACCGACGTCGGCGGTGAGGACTGTTTTGTCGATCCGCAGCCGGCTGCGAGCAGCCCGGCGAATGCCGCAATGGCAATCCTCCGCACGGGCGGGCAGGGTACTAGAGTCGAGCGATGCCGAACCTCCGCTACGTCGTTGCCGACGTCTTTACCGAGCGGCCGCTTGCGGGCAATCAACTCGCGGTGTTCACGGACGGGCGCGATGTCGACGACGAGACGATGCAGGCGCTTGCGCGCGAGCTGAATTTCTCCGAGACGGTGTTCGTTCTCCCGCCGAGCGAAGGCGGGCATGCGCGCATCAGAATCTTTACGCCCGTCACGGAGCTACCCTTCGCCGGCCATCCCGTGCTCGGCTCGGCGTTCGTGCTCAGCGCCCCCCTGCAGCTCGGCGAGATTCGGCTCGAGACCGGCGCCGGGGTCGTGCCTGTGGTGCTCGAACGCGAGGGTGCACGGATCACCTTCGGCTGGATGTCACAGCCGGTCCCGGAGTGGGAGGCCTATTCAGGCGCCGACGAGCTGCTCGCGCTGCTCGGGGTCGAGTCGCAGCTCCCGGTGGAGCTCTACAAGCTTGGTCCCTGGCACGTCTACATCGAGCTTCGGAACGCGCATGAGGTTGCGGCCCTCGCACCCGACTTCGGTGCGCTCGCCCGTCTGACGACGGTCGGCGTCAACTGCTTCGCAGGTTCCGGCAAGAAGTGGAAGACGCGCATGTTCGCTCCCGCAGACGGAGTCGCCGAGGATCCGGCGACCGGATCCGCCGCGGGGCCGCTCGCGATCCATCTCGCCCGCCACCGCCGCATCGCGTTCGCCGACGAGATCGAGATCTCGCAGGGCGAGGAGGTCGGTCGTCCGTCCACGCTGTATGCGCGGGCGTTCGGGGAGGGCGACCACGTCGAGCGGGTCGACGTCGGCGGCTCGGCCGTGATCGTCGCCCGCGGCGAGTTCCGGCTCTAAGGGTCAGACCCACGGGGGTCTGACCCTTTAGGTCGCTACGAACGCAACGGCTTCGATCTCCGGGAACTCGGGCGCGAGCCCGCGCCAGAAGCGGCCGCCGTCCTCAGACAGGAACAGGCGGTTGCGGGCGGCGTAGAGGATCCGATCCGGGTTCTCCTCGTCGATCGCAACCGCAATTCCCTTCGGCAGGCCGCCGCCGGCTTCGTGCCACGTTCGCCCCGCGTCGTATGAGATGGCGAGCGGCGGGCGCCGGTCGACTACGGCCACGACCGTGGAACCGGCCGCAGTGACTGCGACGACGAGCGGCAGCGACACCGCGACCGGCTCAGCTGCGGGAACGTGGACGCCAGTGCCGATGAGCTCCTCCGTCTCGAGGTCGACGAGCCAGGAGCCGGCCACCGTGCGGACCGCTGCATTCACTGCAGGCGCCCGCTCAGCATCGCGGAGACGATCCCTGTCGCCCGCCTCGCGGCCGATACCGGCGCGTGGCCCGACGCACGGCTGGCGAGGTACGCAGCGGCGAACACGTCGCCCGATCCGGTCGGATCGGCGTCGACGTGGCGAGCCGGAACCTCGGTCGCTTCTCCCCGGTCGACGACAAGGGATCCGCGGGAGCCGAAAGTGACGAGGATCTCGGCCGGACCGAGCGCGGCGAGCGCGTCCGCTTCGATTCCGCCGACGAGCGCGACCGCTTCCTCTTCGGCGAGCTTGAGGATCGACACATGCCGCAACAACGGTTCGGGATCCGGTTCGGGCTCGAGTCGCAGCGGCCCGGTCGCGCGCACACGGATGAGTCCTTGGCCGTCGAAAGACAGGCGTCGGCCACGCGCGAGCGCCGCGAGCGTCCGCGCAGGAAAGTCGCCGCGGAGGAGCGGGCCGACGTGCACCCACGCACTCGCCGGGACGCCCGCGACATCCGCCGGCGACCAGGCTTCGCCAACACGCTCCACCTGCATGATTCGGCGATCGCCCTCGTAGGCGAACGCAAACGTCGTCGTCTCTCGGCCCGGAACCAATCGCACCGGAACCCCGAGGCGCGCGAAACCGCGCCGGAACCTTCGCTCGTCCTCCCGCGCGCAGCGCGCGATCGTCGTTGAGCGCAGGTGCAGCGCGCGCCAGGCTCGGGCGGAATGGAACGGGGCGCCGCCGAGCTGCGGCGGTCCGCCGTCAATCAGGTCGAACGAGAGGTTCCCGACGAGCGCGAGCGGCGGCACGGCCGCGGAATCTACTCGGCGCGATCAGGATCGCGGCCGCAGCGAGTGCGAAGGCGGCGGCGAAGCTCGGCAGCGACGCGGTGAAGCTGACCGACGCCGGATGGGTGTGCGCGACGATGTTCGTCCACCAGCTCGGCCCCACCGGCGACAACCACTGGTAGAGCGCGAAGCCGAAGGCCCACGCGACGAGCATGTTCAGCCGCAACGCCGGAGCGGCGAAGATGCGCTCGCTCGAGTAGTGCGCGCCGGCCAGCAGCCAGTCCGCGAGCAAGACGCCGAACAGCGGCACGAAGAACGAGCCGAGCAGGTAGAGGAAGTTCTGGTAGTTGCCGAGGTTAAGCACGAGCGCCAGCACGGTTGCGATCGCGGACACGAGCGTGATCAGCAATCGCTGCGAGACGCGGGGCACGAGGTTCTGGATCGACACGGCAGTCGAGTAGATGTCAGCGAACGCCTTCTCGCTCTCGTCGATCGTGATTGCGGCGAGCGCAACGAAGGCGACCCCGCCTGCGGTTGCGACGGCGGCGGGCAGGGCCTGAGCATCCGATACGCCGCGCGCCAGCACGATCAGCATCCCGAGCCCGATGCACCAGATCACCGGAACGAAGTAGCCGACGGCCGCGCCGTAGAAAGCTCCGCGCCGGGTGCGCGAGAAGCGAGTGTAGTCGGCGGCGAGCGGCGTCCACGAGACGATGCTGCCGATCACCAGATCGACCGCCTGGCCGAAGCTCGGGAAGCCGCCCTTCCCTGATTGATGCCAGAAGGCGTGCAGGTGCGACTTCGAGATCGCCCAGTACGTGAGGTAGATCATCGAGAAAACGAGCGCGTAGGACGCGAACTTGCGCAGGTAGCGGCGGACGAAGCCGATCGGGCCGAGCATCCCGAGACCCCAGCTCGCGACGCCGAACGCGAGTGTCCACGCCCACTTTCCCTGCCAGCCGAAGAGATGCTGCGAGAGCGCGCCGGCGGCGGTGGCGATGATGATCAGCTCGAACGTCGACCACCCGATGTTCTGCGCGACGTTGAGCACGGTCGGCGCGTACGAGCCGACGCGGCCGAGAGGCGCGCGCAGGACGACCATCCCCGGAACCCGCGCGTCTGCGCCGATCAGCGCTGCGAGTCCGAGGAGGATGTTGCCTGCCACCGCGCCGACGACGATCGCGAGCAGCGCGGTGCGAAACGAGAGCGCAGGGACGAGCAGCGCTCCGATCACGATCACGAGCAGCGAGACCGAGAGGTTGCCCCAGAGCAGCAGCGAGTCGAAGAGACTGAGAACGCGCAACCGCTCCGGGACGGGCGTGATTCCCCAAGACGGTGCCTGTTGCGTGGTCCTACCTCCCTTCGCCGGTGCGAACCGGATCAGGTTCGACGGGTGTGTTCTCAGCCCCGGAGGGGCACCCCGGTTGACGCAGCTTAGCCATGGTCGAAACCAAAAAGGGTCAGGTCATTGGGGGTCCGACCCTTTGTCTCACGATGATGTGGTATGCATAGGCATTGCCTATGGCGAAGACGGCGTACACCGCGAGCGAGGCCGCCCGTGCGCTGGGCATCAGCCTCGACACACTCCGGCGTTGGGATCGCCAGGGGCGAATTCGCGTTCGGCGCGACGCCGCAAACCGACGGATCGTCTCCGCACGCGAGATCGAGCGCTTGCGCGGCGATGATGCGCACGGCTTGAGCGCTCGCAACCGGTTCCCGGGGGTCGTGCAGTCAGTGAAGGTCGAGGGGCTGCTGGCGCAGGTCAGGATCTCCGTGACCGAGCCGGTCGAGATCACGGCGATCGTGACCGCAGACGCTGCTGCCGAGCTCGGGCTCGAGCGCGGCAGCCCTGCCAGCGCCGTCGTCAAGGCAACGTCGGTAATGGTCGAGCGATGAGGCGTCTGCTCGCCGTCGCGGCATTGGCGCTCCTGTTTCCCGCCGCAACCTCCGCGGGTGGCGGCATCACCGTCTTCGCGGCCGCGTCGCTGACGCAGGTCTTCCCGCACATCGACCCCTCGACGCGCTACAGCTTCGCCGGCTCGGACCAGCTCGCCCTGCAGTTACAGCAGGGCGCGCCTGCGGACGTGTACGCCGCTGCGAGTCCTAAGTATCCGGAGCTCCTCTACCGCAACGGGCTCTTGTGGAAGCCCGTCGTCTTCGCCACCAACAAGCTGATCGTGATCGTGCCGCGCGCGAATCCCGCCCGCATCTCCTCGGTCTACGACCTCCGCCGCAGCGGGCTCCGCGTCGTCATCGGCGACAAGAGCGTCCCGATCGGCGCATACACTCGACAGCTCCTCGACACGCTCGGCATCACCGCGGACGTGATCAAGAACGTTGTCAGCGAGGAGACCGACGTCAAGGGAATCGTCACCATGGTCGCCCTCGGCGAGGCGGACGCGGGTTTCGTCTACCGCACGGACGCTAAAGCCGTGGCGAAGCAGGTGAAGGACATTGCACTTCCCGCGTGGGCGCAGCCGCCGGTGCGGTACGAGCTGGCAATCGTTGCGGCGAGCACCCATCCGGCGGCCGCGCGGGCGTTTGTGCGGCGCGTTCTCTCGCTTCGCGGACGGCTGCTGCTGCAGCGAGCGGGCTTCGGAGTGCCGAGACGATGAGGCAGCTGTTCGCGGTCGTGATCGGCGCCGCGGTGGCAATTGCATTTGCGTTCCTGATGCTTCCGCTCGTCGCGATCTTCCTCCGTGTGCCGGTAAGACATCTCTTCGCGCAGCTCGGCGATCCGGTGACGCGCGACGCGTTGATCGTGAGCCTGAAGACGAGCGCAGTCGCGCACGCCTGCGTGCTCCTCGTCGGCACTCCCACCGCCTACGCGCTCGCGCGCCGACGCTTTCCGGGGCGCGGCGCCGTGCTCACGCTCATCGAGCTGCCGCTCGTGCTGCCGCCGGCGGTCGCGGGAATCGGACTGCTCGCCGCCTTCGGCCGGTTCGGACTGCTCGGCGACGAGCTCGACGCGCTCGGGATCCAGCTCGGCTTCACGCAGGCGGCGGTCGTCCTCGCTGTCGCGTTCGTGGAGAGCCCCTTCTACCTGCGAGGCGCCGTCGCCGCCTTCGAGGCGGTCGACGAGGACTTGATCGCGGCCGCGCGCACGCTCGGCGCCGGCTCGTGGAAGGTCTTTGGACGGATCGCGATCCCGCTCGCCGCAGGGGGGCTCGGCGCCGCGTCTGCGTTGGCTCTCGCGCGCGGCCTCGGCGAGTTCGGCGCGACGATCATCTTCGCCGGCTCGCTCCAGGGGGTCACGCAGACGTTGCCGCTCGCCGTCTATGCGCAGTTCGAGCAGAACTTCGACGTCGCGCTTGCAATCAGTGCGCTGTTCGTCCTCGTCGGCGCCGGCATCCTCGTCGCACTCAAGGTCACCGGTTGGCTTCGCTTCGGCTCGATCTCACCGTTCCGACCCGCAGCTTCGACGTCGAGCTGAAGCTCGAGGTCGGGCGCGAGGCGGTCGCGCTCGTCGGCCCTTCCGGCGCCGGAAAGACGACGGTGCTGCGCGCGGTAGCCGGCCTCGTGAGGCCTTCACGCGGGACCGTCGTGTGTGAAGGCGAGGTTTGGTTCGACGGACGCGTCAACCTTAGACCCGAGCTGCGATCCGTCGGATACGTGTTTCAAGAGTACGCCCTCTTTCCTCACCTCTCCGTTGCGAAGAACGTCACGTTCGGTGCCGTTCGCGAAGACGGACTGCTCGAGCGGTTCCGGATCGCTCAGCTCGCAAATCAGAAACCGAGCGCCCTGTCGGGCGGCGAACGCCAGCGTGTCGCTCTCGCGCGTGCGCTCGCGCGGAAGCCGCGCGTGCTTTTGCTCGACGAACCTCTGTCGGCGCTGGATCCCCATACCCGCGCGGGTGTCCGCGCGGAGCTGCACGATCTCCTGCGTGAGCTCGCGTTGCCGACGTTGATCGTCACGCACGACTTCGAGGACGCCGCCGCGCTCGCGGACCGAGTCGGCGTCATCGCGGACGGGCGCCTTCGTCAGATCGGAAGTCCCGCGGAGCTGCTCGGCGCGCCGACAGATGCAGTCGTCGCGGGGTTCGCCGGCGCGAACGTGTTGCCGGGGCGCGCGTTGCCCGCCCCGGATGCACTGACCGCCGTTTGGCTCGACGACGGCGAGACGACGGTTCTGTCCGCCGACACGATGAGTGGCCGCGTGAACGTCGTCGTCTATCCCTGGGACGTTTCGCTCGCGCACGAAGTGCCGCAAGACTCGGCGATGAACCACCTGCTCGAGGAAATCGTTTCCGTCGTTCGCGTTGGCAACCGTGCACGCGTTCGGCTGAGTTCGTTGACGGCGGAGATAACGGCGAGCTCCGCAGACCGTCTGCGCCTTCAACCAGGCGACGAAGTCGTCGCAAGCTTCAAAGCGACTGCGGCTCGGCTCGTTCCTCGGACATGAGTCTCCACACGAGCCAGCCTGCAACGCAGACGATCACGATCGTTCCCTCGAGCAACATGAGGCCTCCGCCTGCGCGCTGGTCTCCGTGCGGCGAGACTCCGGCGAACCCGCCGGCGTGCGCGTACGTCGAGTAGATCGTTTGCGGCCACCACAGAAAGACCGCCGCGATCACGACACCCGCGAACATCGCCACGAGGAGATAGACGAGCCTGGCCCCGTCGCCGAACCAGCGCGGCGTGCGGACGGCCGCGAACACCGGTGCCCAGAGCACGAGCCCGCCGGCGAACAAGGCGACGTGCTGGACTGCGTGCAGGCCGATGTGATGGAGGGCCGCCTCGTACACGACTGGCACGTGCCAAAACGCGAGGTTCGCGAGCCAAAGCGCCAAGGCGACGGCGGGGTTCAGCACACGTAGAGCCGCTCCCGCGAACGCGATCGCCACAAGCAGCGGGGCGAGGTCTCCAACGAGCAGGTGCTGGGCCATGTGCGCTGCGAACGATCGCGTGTCAGCGTCGTGGGCGAGCGGCGAGAGCTGGGCGACGAGAATCAGAGCTGCAGCCAGTCCCAGAAGAAGCTTCCTGCGCATCGGCGAACCCTAGGGTTAGCCGTCGCCGGGACGCGGAATGAAAAGCCCGATGTCGGGGGACGTTTCCGGGTCGCGCTCCCGTCGCGCCATGATCGCGCTTGTTGTCGCCGGCCCGCTCGTGCTGGCCGGATGCGGCGGCAACCAGGACGTCCTCCATCCGGCGACGCGCGCAGCACACCGGATCAGTGTCCTGTGGTGGGTGATGATGGCCGGCGCCTGGATCGGCTTCGCCGTCATCGGCTTCATGCTCTTGCTCGGCTGGTGGAGGCGCAACCGCGCGGGCCTGCCGTTCGGCGGAGGCGAAAGCGCCGCCACCGGCCTCGTGATCGGGCTCGGGGTCGCCATGCCGATCGTCGTCCTGACGCTGCTCTTCGTGTGGGCGGACATCTTCGTCATCCGCACGACAGACGCACCAGCCGCGTCGTCGACCTCTCTGACCGTGCGCGTGATCGCACACCAGTGGTGGTGGGAGGTGCGCTATCCGCGGACGGATGCGGTGACGGCGAACGAGATTCATATCCCGGTCGACACGCGCGTCGACGTCGTCGGCACGACCGCGGACGTCATTCACAGCCTCTGGGTTCCGGAGCTCAACCGCAAGATCGACCTCATCCCCGGACGGACGAACCGCATGCTGTGGGACACCGACCGCGCGGGAACGTACGAAGGTCGCTGCTCCGAGTTCTGCGGCTTTCAGCACGCGAACATGGCGGTGCGCGTGATTGCGCAACCGCGTGCGCGATTCCGCACGTGGCTCGCGAACATGGCGAAGCCTGCGACCGCGTCCGGCTCACGCGGTGAACAGGTGTTCGTCTCGCACGCGTGCTCCGGTTGCCACCAGATTCGCGGCACGCCTGCGCGCGGGCTAGTCGGTCCTGATCTGACGCATCTCATGTCCCGCCAGACGCTCGCCGCGGGAACGATCCCAAACACGCGCGACGACCTCGCGAACTGGATCATCGATCCACAGCTCTACAAGCCGGGGAACCGCATGCCCGCGCTCGATCTCACCGGGCCCGACTTCGACGCGCTGCTCTCCTACCTCATGCGCCTCAAGTAAGTGGCCGTCGACGTCCTCACCGAGCCGGCGCGCCGTCGAGTCGAGCGGCTGGAGACACTCTGGGAGGAACGGCCCGGGGTCCTCGGTTGGCTGACGACCGTCGACCACAAGCGGATCGGGCTGCTCTACTTCTTTACGACGCTCGCGTTCTTCGCCGCGGGCGGAGTCGAGGCGCTGCTGATCCGCACGCAGCTCGCGCAACCGAACGAGAAGGTCCTCTCACCGGACACCTACAACCAGGTGATGACCATGCACGGAGTGACGATGATCTTCCTCTTCGTCATTCCGATGGGCGTGTCGGCGTTCGGCAACTACCTCGTCCCGCTGATGTTCGGCGCGCGCGACATGGCCTTCCCGCGCATGAACGCCCTGAGCTATTGGCTCTTCCTCGGCTCGGGCTGCTTCATCTACGCGGGCCTCTTCATGCACAAAGGCGCGAACTGCGGCTGGTTCTGCTACGCGCCGCTGAACACGAAGACGTACGACCCGGGCTTGAACGTCGACTTCTACGCGCTCGGACTGATCTTCACCGGGCTGTCGACCACGGGGGGCGCGATCAACTTCATCGTCACGATCTTCAAGCTGCGCGCGCCGGGGATGTCGCTCAACCGGATGCCGCTCTTCGTGTACGCGAACCTCGCCTCTTCGCTCGCGATCGTCTTTCTTCTGCCGCCGTTGACGACCGATCTCGTCTTTCTCGAGCTGCAACGGCGCGCCGGTTTCCACTTCTTCGACGTCGCGCACGGGGGCGATCCGCTGCTCTGGCAGCACCTGTTCTGGCTCTTCGGCCATCCGGAGGTCTACCTGATCGTGCTGCCTGCGTTCGGGATCGCCACGTCGATCATCCCGACCTTCGCTCGCCGGCGGATGGTCGCGTTTCCACTCGTGGCGCTCGCCGAGCTACTGGTCGCGTTCATCGGCTTCGGCGTGTGGGCGCACCACATGTTCGCGACGGGACTGCCGACGGTCTCGCTGGTCTTCTTCGCCGCCGCCTCGATGATGGTCGTCATTCCGAGCACGATCCAGATCTTCGCGTGGACGACGACGGTCGTGACGGGGACGCCGATCTTCAGCGCACCGCTGCTGTTCATCGGCGGCTTCATCGTCTTCTTCGTCCTCGGCGGGCTGACCGGGATCATGTTCGCGGCGATTCCGTTCGACCAAGCGGTCACGGACACGTACTTCGTCGTCGCACACTTCCACTTCATCATCTTCGGCGCGGCGGTGTTCCCGCTCCTCGGCGGGATGTACTACTGGTTCCCGAAGGTGACGGGCCGGTTGTACAACGAGCCGGTCGCGAAAGTGTCGTTCTGGCTTGCGTTCGTCGGGACGGCGCTGACCTTCTTCCCGATGCACATCCTCGGCCTGCTCGGGATGACGCGTCGCGTGTACACCTATCCCGCCGACGCCGGCTGGGGCGGCTACAACCTCTCCGAGACGGTCGGCGCGTACATCCTCGCGAGCGGACTGCTGCTGATCGCCGCGAATCTCCTGTGGAGCCGGTTCCGCGGCCCGCCGGCGGGGCCGGATCCCTTCTTCGGCGGCACGCTCGAGTGGGCGACGACATCGCCGCCGCCCGAATACAACTTCGTCGTCATCCCGAAGGTGACGAGCCCGTACCCGAACTGGGACCGCGGGGATCGGGAGGAGGACGCGCGGCGGCTCGAGCGCGGCGAGCTCGTCCTTGCACAGGACCACGAGACCCCTGCGTCGACGGTGCGGGACGGGTACTGGGACGAGATCCTCGACATGCCGTCCGAGTCGCCGTGGCCGATCACGCTTGCGTTCTCGGTGCTCGTCATGTTCGTGATGCTCCTGACGACGCACTTCGTCATCGCCGCGATCTTCGGCGGGGTTTCGCTACTGACGCTCGCCGCCTGGCATTCGAAGGAGCCGGTCGAGGCGTGACCGACTACGCCGTTACAGGCGGCATCGAGGCGCGCCCAGTCGCGCGGCCGAGCGGCTGGTGGGGGATGGCCGTGTTCGTCGCGACCGAGGCGACGCTGTTCGGCACGCTCGTCGGGACGTACTTCTACTTGCGGTTCCGCACTCCACAGTGGCCGCCGCCGGGCGTTCCGGAGCCGAAGGTCGTCGTGCCGCTCGTGCTGACGGGCGTGCTCGTGCTCACGAGCATTCCGATGCAGCTCGCGATCGCATCCGCGCGTCGCGGCCGGCTCAACGCCACGCGGATCGCGCTGCTCGTCGCGCTGATCGTGCAGTCGGGATACCTCGCGATGCAGATCCACCTCTTCATGGCCGACCTGCACATGTTCTCGCCCAATGCGACGGCGTACGCATCGATCTACTCCACGCTTGTCGGCGCGCACCACTTCCACGTGCTCGTCGGGATTCTCCTCAATGCGTGGCTGCTGCTCCGCTTACTCGGCGGGTTGACGAGCTACCGCCTCGTCGCGCTGCAGGCCACGACCTTCTACTGGCACTTCATCAACGTGCTCGCAGTCGTCGTCACGCTGACGCAGGTGTCGCCGAAGCTATGAGGTTCGTGCGCGCGGAGATCCTGCAGTGGTTCGGTCTCTTCGCGGCCGCGCTCGTGTGGAGCGCTCAGCTCGTCATCGGCTTCGGGCTCACGGTTGCGCGCTGCAGCGCGGGTGGCGTGCGCTGGGGAATCGACCTCGACACGTGGGAGATCCTCCTGATGGTCGTCGGCGTGGTCGTCGCGCTTGCCGCCGAGGCTGCGGCGCTGACGGTCTTCCTCTCCACGCGCGGGCTCGAGCACGACGACCCCCCGCCGAGCGGCCGACGGCACTTCTTCGCATCCGCCGCGGCACTTGGGAATGTCTTGTTCCTGCTGATCATCCTGCTCAGCGGGATCGCGGTCCTCGTACACCAGCCGTGTCACCAGTCATGAGGCGCCTCGCGTTCGCAGCGCTGCTCGTTCTCGTAGTGCTTCCCGCGCAGGCCGCGGCCGAGCCGCCTCGCGGAGGCATCGTGCACGTGCCGACGACGCGCGGCGAGACCCCGGTCGAGCACGGCTACCAGCTCTATGCGGGCAATTGCTCGACCTGCCACGGCAGTCGAGGGCTCGGGATCACTCAGAAGCGCTCGATTCGCGGCGCGTCGGACCAGTTCGGGCTCGGACCTTCGCTCGTCGGCGTTGGCGCGCTCGCGGCGGACTTCTACCTGCGCACCGGCTACATGCCGCTCGCGCAGGCGCAGGCCCAGCCTCGGCGCAGCCGCCTGCTCTTCAGCGAGCTTGAGCTCCGCGACCTGATCGCATATATCGCCTCACTCGGTCCCGGCCCTGCGATTCCGACACCGCATCCCGAGCGTGGAAACCTCACCGACGGTCTGGAGCTCTTCACGCAGCACTGCGCCGGCTGTCACCAGATCGACGCCGAGGGTGGTTACGTCACGGGTGCGCTCGTGCCGCCGCTCACCGACGCGACGCCGGTGCAGATCGCGGAGGCGGTGCGCATCGGCCCGTACCTGATGCCTCGGTTCTCGAAGCAGCAGCTGAGCGACGCCGACGTCGACTCACTCATCCGCTACCTCCAGCATACGAAGCATCCGACCGACAGCGGCGGCTGGCCGATCGGTCACGTTGGTCCCGTTCCAGAAGGGCTCGTGACGTGGTTCATCGCAATTGTCGCGATCGTCGCCGCCTGCATCGTTATCGGCGAACGGAACAAGTCGTGAAGCGCTTGCTCGCAGCGTTGATCGTTTTCGTGCTCGGCAAGTTCCGTCGTCGGCCGCGTCTCGAACGCAAGCGGATCGTCGCAGCGGCTCCGCCGCGGCCACGGGTGGAGTCGCTGGTGTTTGCTCTGTTCATCGCCGCGACGCTTTGCGGAGTCGCATTCCCGATCGTGTACGCGGTCAACGCGATTCCGCATCAGACGCAGTTCCTCGGGCTGTCGCTCGGGCTCTGCCTCGGCTTGATCGGGCTCGCGTGCATCGTCATCGCCAAGTACCTGGTGCCGGTCGAGCAACTCGATGAGGATTATCCGCCGCCGGGCCACCCCGAAGAACAGGACAACGTCGACCAGATCCTCGACGAGAGCGGCAACCGCATCACACGCAAGAGGCTGTTCGTCCTCGGCGCGGGTGCAGCGGGCGGGGCACTCGGCGTGGCTCTGCTCACGCCGGTCGCGTCGCTCGGACCGGTCTTCGACGTCGCCCCGTTCTTCCAGACACCGTGGCGGCGCGGTGTGCGGCTCGTCGGGGAGAACGGTGCGCCGTTCTTCGCGGACGCCGTCGAGGAGAACACCTTCTACACAGCGTTCCCGGAGCATGCGGACCGCGAGCAGATGGGCGCACCCCTCGTCGTCGTCCGCTTGCCGCCCGGCTCGTTGGAGCTTCCGCCCGAACGCAAAGGCTGGGCGCCGGACGGAATCCTCGCCTTCTCGAAGGTCTGCACGCACGCCGGCTGCGCGATCGCGCTCTACCGCAAGCCGACCTTCCCACCGACGGAGCCGGGGCCGGCGCTCGTGTGTCCGTGCCACTACTCGACGTTCGATCCCGCGCGTGGCGGCGCCGTCATCTTCGGGCCGGCCGGACGTCCGCTGCCGCAATTGCCGCTCCTCGTCGACCAGGCCGGCGAGCTGCGCGCGGCCGGCAACTTCTCGGGCGCCGTCGGTCCGTCGTGGTGGGGAGTTCGCAACCGCAAGCCGACGTCATGATCGAGCGAGTAGTCCGCTACGTCGACGAGCGCAGCGGCGGCGCGCCGTTGATCCGCAAGGCGCTGCGTTACGTCTTTCCCGACCACTGGTCGTTCTTGCTGGGCGAGGCCGCGCTGTACGCGTTCATCGTCCTCGTCGCGACGGGGATCTACCTCACCCTCTTCTTCGAACCGAGCCTGACGACGGTGCACTACCACGGCCAATACACGCCGCTCCAGGGCCGCGAAATGAGCGAGGCGTACAAGTCGGCGGTCGATCTCTCGTTCAAGGTGAAGGCCGGCCTGCTGATGCGGCAGACGCACCACTGGGCCGCGGACGTCTTCGTCGCCGCGATCGTGCTGCATTTGATGCGCATCTTCTTCACCGGCGCGTTTCGCAAGCCGCGTGACCTGACGTACTACATCGGGCTCACCATGCTCCTGCTCGCGCTGCTCGAGGGCTATCTCGGCTACTCGATGGTCGACGACCTGCTCTCCGGGATGGGGCTCGCGATCGGGTACGGCGTGCTGATGTCGGTCCCGTTCGTCGGCGCCAACCTCGCGCAGCTGATCTGGGGTGCTCCGTATCCGGGACTCCACGAGTTCGAGTCGCGCATGTACATCGCGCACGTCTTCTTGCTGCCGATCGTGATCGCCGTCTTGATCGCAGTTCACCTCACACTCGTCGCGTCGCGGCACCACACGCAGTTCGCCGGTCGGCGCAGGACGCAGCGGACCGTCGTCGGCGTACCGACCTTTCCCGGGCAGACACCGCGTTCGCTCGGACTCGCATTCCTCGTCACGTCCGTGCTCTTTCTGCTCGGCGGGCTCGTCCAGATCAACCCCATCTGGCAGTGGGGTCCCTACCACGTCGCCGATGCGACAAACGGCGCGCAACCGGACTGGTACCTCGGTTGGCTGATCGGTGCGTTACGGCTCGTGCCGAGCTTCGACGTCACGATCGGTCACTACACGCTGGTCCCGAACCCGTTCTGGGGCGGTGCCGCGTTCCCCCTGTTCGTGTTCTTCCTGATGTTCGCCTGGCCGTCGCTCGAGCGGCGCGTGACGAAGGACTACGGCTTCCACAACCTGCTCGACCGTCCGCGCGACGCGCCCTGGCGCACGGCACTCGGTGCCGCGATCCTGACGTGGATCTTTCTCGTCTTCGTCACCGGTTCCGCGGATCGCGTGTACGTGCTGTTCGGGCTCTCCTACCGCGGCCAGATCTGGGCGATGCGGTTTCTCGTCTGGGTGGTTCCCGTGATCGTCGCCGTCATCACGAAACGCGTCTGCGACGAGCTACGCGCGGGCGAACGCGTCGCGGCGCAGCGACACGCGGCGGAAGCGGAGCCTGCTCTCTAGGAAAGCTCGGGCGCGAGGCGCTCGCCCATCGCCTCGACGATTCCCTCGCCGACGTCGGTCGACTTCTTCAGCAATGTGCGGAAGTCGCGGTCGGTGATCACGAGCGCGCGCATCGGTTGTGTCGCCGTGACCGTCGCGGTTCGGGGAAGCTTCGTGACGAGCGCGATCTCGCCGAAAAAGTCACCTTCGCCGAGCGTGTTGATCCGCTTGCCGTCCTGCTCGACCTCGGCGGCGCCTTCGAGGATGACGATGAACTCGCGACCACGAGCGCCTTGCTTCGTGAGCACCTTCCCGGCCGAAAAGTCGATTTCGTCGGCGATCGAGGCGACATCCTGCAACCCCTTCCTGGACAGCCGCGAGAAGAGCGGCACGTTGCGAATCAGCTCGACCTTCGCGTCCTTGCCGAGGCGCATTGCGCGACTCTACGCCAAATGGGTCAGACCCCAAAGGGGTCTGACCCTAGTTCAAATGGACAGGAGGCGCCGCAGCACGAACGGGAGGATCCCGCCGTGCCGCAGATACTCGCGCTCGCGCGGGGTATCCAGTCGCACGCGGGCCTTGAACTCCTTGTCGTCAGCACGCACGGTCACCTCGCCTGCGTCCGCGTTGTCGATCCCCTCGACCGCAAATTCCTCGCGGCCGCTCAGACCGAGTGACTGCGGGCTCTCGCCGTCCTCGAACTGCAGGGGCAGGATCCCCATCATCAGCAGGTTCGACCGGTGGATTCGCTCGTACGACTCCGCGATCACCGCGCGCACCCCGAGCAGGTTCGGCCCCTTCGCCGCCCAATCGCGTGAGGATCCTGAGCCGTACTCCTTGCCGGCGATCACGATCAGCGGCGTTCCGTCGCCGAGGTAACGCTGGGACGCGTCGAAGATCGTCATCTCCTCGCCGCTCGGAACGTGCACCGTCCACGTGCCTTCCGCGCCCTCGACCAGCAAGTTCTTCAAGCGCACGTTCGCAAACGTGCCGCGCACCATCACCTCGTGGTTGCCGCGGCGCGATCCGTACGAGTTGAAGTCCTTGCGCTCGACGCCGTGCTCGATCAGGTAGTGCCCTGCGGGCGAGTCCGGCTTGATCGCACCGGCCGGAGAGATGTGGTCGGTCGTGACGGAGTCGCCCACCACGACGAGGCAGCGCGCGCCGGAGAAGTCCTCGACGCGGTTGGGCTCGGGCGGCATCCCGTCGAAGTACGGCGGCCGCCGCACGTAGGTCGACTCGTCGTCCCACGCGAACAGATCGCCGCTGGGCACGTCGAGCGCGCGCCAGTTGTCGTCGCCGGTGAACACATCCGCATATGTGCGCGAGAACATCTCACCGCGCACCGACTGCGTGATCGTCGCCTCGATCTCCTCCGCGTTGGGCCAGAGGTCCTCCAGGAAGACGTCGTTGCCGTCGCGGTCCTGCCCGAGCGGTTCGTGGACGAGATCGATATCCATGCGGCCGGCGAGCGCGTAGGCGACGACGAGCGGCGGAGAGGCGAGGTAGTTCGCCTTCACCTCGGGATGGATGCGCGCCTCGAAGTTACGGTTGCCGCTCAGCACCGAGCAGACCACGAGGTTGCCCTCGTCGACCGCAGCAGAGATCTCGTCCGGCAATGGGCCGGAGTTCCCGATGCACGTCGTGCACCCGTAGCCGACGGTCTGAAAGCCGAGCGCGTCCAGGTACTCCGTCAAGCCGGCCTGCTCGTAGTACTCGGTCACGACCTTCGAGCCGGGCGCGAGCGACGACTTCACCCACGGCTTGCGCTCGAGCCCGCGCTCGACAGCGTTCCTCGCGAGGAGACCGGCGCCGACCATCACCTGCGGGTTCGACGTGTTTGTGCACGAGGTGATCGCGGCGATCACGACCGAGCCGTGTGCGAGGTCGAACTCACGCCCGTTCATCTCCACCGGGACGGTTTGCGAACGGACGGCCACCGCAATCCCGCCGCCGTCGACGTCGACGTGAGCGCCGGTGCCGGGGGCATACGTCGGCGGATCGCTGGCGGGAAACGACTCCGCGACCGCCTCGTCGCGGCTGTTCCCGTAGTCGACGCCGAAGCTGTCGAGCGAGTCGAGAAACGATTGCTTCGCCTCGCGCAGCGGGACCCGGTCCTGCGGGCGCCTCGGTCCGGCCAACGACGGTTCGACCGACGAGAGGTCGAGCTCTACGACCTGCGAATAATCCGGCTCGTGCGTCTCGTCGTGCCAGAGCAGGTTCTCCTTGCAGTACGTCTCGACGAGCGCAAGCCGTTCCGCGTCGCGTCCCGTCAGACGCAGATAGTCGAGCGTCTTCTCGTCCACGGGGAAGAACCCGCAGGTCGCGCCGTACTCCGGAGACATGTTTCCGATCGTGGCGCGATCCGCGACGGTCAGCGCTGAGAGCCCAGGCCCGAAGTACTCAACGAACTTCCCGACGACGCCCGTGTGGCGCAGGATCTGCGTCACCGTCAACACGAGGTCGGTCGCGGTCGCGCCCTCGGGGAGCTCGCCGCTCAGCCGAAAGCCGACCACCTGCGGCACGAGCATCGACACCGCTTCGCCGAGCATCGCCGCTTCCGCTTCAATGCCGCCGACGCCCCAGCCGAGCACACCGAGCCCGTTCACCATCGTCGTGTGCGAGTCGGTGCCGAGCAACGTGTCGGGGAAGGCGCGTCCGTCCCGCGACTCGACGACGCGCGCGAGGTACTCGAGATTGACCTGGTGCACGATGCCGGTGTTCGGCGGGACGACCTTGAAGTCGTCGAACGCGGTCTGTCCCCACCGCAGGAA
>JBKPJA010000045.1:0-28016 GCA_046730515.1 Actinomycetota bacterium
CACGCGCGCCTCGAGCGCCGTCCGGGCGGCGCCGGTACGCGGGCGTCCGGTCCTGTCGAGCCGGCGGCGTGCGCCGGTCGGGAAGATCACAACCACTTTGCCGGCGCGCGCGAGCGCGACTGCCGCCTCCACCCCGCCGGCCCCACCCGCCTCCTCATGGGCAGGAAAGCCGCCGAGGCCGCGAACTATCGGACCGAGGAACCGGCGTCGGAAGAGCTGGTTCTTCGCCATGTTGCGGAGGTCGCGACGGTAGAGCGGATACGCAATCGCCCAGACATCGAAGCCGGAGAGATGATTCGGCGCCACCACATAGCCGCCCGACCGCGGGACGTACTCCACGCCACGCACGCGCAGCCGGAAGAGGATCCGGATTAGCGGGCGGTTAACGAGAACGACCAACCTGTACAGACTCACGTGCTTGCTCCCGTCACCTCGGAATGCGAGGTTAGTCGCTTGCCGCTCCCGCTACGAACAAAGCTGCTCTTCGCCTCCAGTCACATCGGCAGCGACGCGCTGTCGCGAAGCCGAGCGCTGTGGCTCCTCTACTTCTACGCACCGCCGTCGGACGCACACTTGCCGACGATCCTGCCGGGGCTCGCGTTCGCGATCATCTTCGCGGCCGGTTCGGTTCTCGGCTCGCTCGACCTCGTCCTCGTCGGCTACTTCAGCGACAAGACACGGTCGCGCTGGGGCAGGCGGATTCCGTATGTCGTCGCAGGCGCACCGCTGTGGGCGCTCTTTGCGTTTCTCCTCTTCACTCCGCCGTCGCACTCGGGCACCGCGCTCGCGGCCGTCTATTTCTTCTGCGTGTTCGAGCTCTTCTTCCTCTTCCAGACCGTCTCAGGCGCGCCATACGAGGCACTGCTGCCGGAGCTCGCTCCGACGAGCGCGGAACGCCTGAGCCTGCAGTCGTACAAGGTCTACTTCGGCGTCGTCGGCACGACACTCGGGCTCGTCGGCAGCTACGTCCTCAAGGACCAGGTCGGCTTCAAATGGATGGCGCTCACGATGGCCGGACTTGCGTTGATCTTTCGCTACGTCGGCATCTTCGGCGTGTGGGGACGGGCGAAACAATCTCGCATCCCTGCGGAGCTCACGTTCCGCGAAGCGCTCGGCGCGACGTTTCGCAACATCCCGTTTCGGATCCTGCTGCCGTCGGTCGTGCTGTTCGCGATCGCCTTCGACCTGCTGCAGGCCGTGATTCCGTTCTATGCGCACGCGATGCTGCCAAAAGGATCGTGGCTGACGGGACGCTGGCTCGTCGCGATCGCCATTGCTGCGGCCGTTGTGTGCGTTCCCCTCTTCAAACGGTTCGCCGCACGGACGTCGAAGCGACACGCCTACCGCTTCTCGATGCTTGCGGCTGCACTCGCCTTCCCCTTGCTCGCAGTCGCCGGCGTAATCCCGGGAATTCCCGATGCGGTGCAGATCGCCATCGCCGTCGCGATCATTGGGGCGCCGATCGGTGCCCACTATCTCTTTCCGATCCCGCTCTACGCGGACGTCATCGACCAGGACAGCGGCCGCACGAAGCAGCGACGAGAGGCGACCTACCTCGGCGCGCAGGGCTTCGTCGAGACGACGGCGACCTCGATCGCCCTCCCGGTACTCGTCCTGTTGCGACTGCTCGGCGATACGCGAGGCCACTCACTCGGAGTGCGGCTCGTCGGCCCGGTCGGTGGATTGATCGTCTTCGCGGGGTGGCTGCTCTTCCGCGCGTACCGCTTGCCGGACGACGTCCGCGACCGTGTGCCGCCGCAGGCCGCGACGCCGGAAGAGCTGCCGGTGGGCGAACCGGCCGTAGAGTCGCCCGCATGAAGACCGGACGCGAACGCCAGCAGGAGATCTACCTCGGCGGCCTGCGTGGTCACAAGCCAGCCGTCCCGATTGCCGCCGGCGGGCTCGAAGCAAAGGCTCGGAAGAAGATGTCGCGACGCGGATTCGCATACATCGCCGGCTCGGCTGGGCTGGAGAACACCGCCGCCGCGAACCGCGAATCCTTCGAGCGCTGGCGGATCGTCCCGCGCATCCTGAGAGACGTTTCCTCGCGCGACCTGAGCGTCGAGCTGTTCGGCCGGCGACTTCCCGCTCCCTTCCTGCTCGCGCCGATCGGCGCGCTCGAGATGGCGCATCCCGAAGCGGACCTCGCAGCTGCGAAGGCCGCGTCGGCCGAAGGCATCCCCGCGATCTTCTCCAACCAGGCGTCGGTGGCAATGGAGACGTGCGCGGCCGCGATGGGCGATGGGCCACGCTGGTTCCAGCTCTACTGGAGCACGTCGGACGAGCTCGTCGCGAGCCTCGTGCAACGCGCCGAGGCGTGCGGGTGCGAGGCGATCGTCGTCACGCTCGACACGACCATGTTCGGCTGGCGGCCGCGCGATCTCGACCTCGCGTTCTTGCCCTTCGTCTACGCGCAAGGGATCGCGCAGTACACGAGCGATCCAGTGTTTCAGCGGCTGGTCGTAGGGCGAGACAGCGCATCGATGCCTGTTGGACGGATCACACCGAAAGCCGCGCTCTCGCTGCTGCGTCTCTCGCGGAAGTATCCGGGCTCGTTCTGGTCGAACCTGCGCTCACGCCGGCCCATCGCCGGTGTGTCGCAGTTCGTCGAAACCTACTCGCGGCCGTCGCTGAGCTGGAGCGACCTCCCCTGGTTGCGCGAGCGGACGAAGCTCCCGATCGTGCTGAAGGGCGTGCTTCATCCAGAGGACGCGCGTACGGCGCTTGAGCACGGCGTCGACGGTGTGATCGTCTCCACACACGGCGGTCGCCAGGTCGACGGCGCGATCGGATCGCTCGACGCACTGCCGCCGATCGTCGAAGCCGTCGCGGAAAGGATTCCCGTGCTCCTCGACAGCGGCGTCCGCGGCGGCGCCGACGCGTTCAAGGCGATCGCGCTCGGCGCACGCGCCGTTTTGATCGGTCGCCCGTACGCGTACGGCCTGGCGATTGCAGGCGAACAAGGCGTTCGGGACGTCATCGGAAATTTCGTCGCGGAGCTCGATCTCACCCTAGGACTGTCCGGCTGCACGTCGCTCGCTGATGCAACACCGGAGATGTTGCAGCGACACCCGCAGTGAGCACGAATCCGATCCAACACGTCGTGATCCTCGTGAAGGAGAATCACGGCTTCGACAACTACTTCGGCTCGTTCACCGGCGCCGACGGTGATCCATCACTTCCGCCGTCGCCGAATCCGCCGCCTTCGGATCCGCCGCACACGCACGAGGCGTGGCTTCAGCGGCAGGAATCCGCCGTGCGCGCCGCGTTTCGGGAGAGCGACATTCCGACCTACTGGTCGTGGGCGCGGGATTTCGTTCTCTGCGACCGGTACTTCACCGACGTCGCAGGCCCGTCGACCCCGAACCACCTCATGCTGATCACCGCCGACTCGCCGATCGTCGACAACGTTCCCCGGTACAGAGTCTCCGCGGCCGTGCCGACGTACGACCTGCCCTCCTTGCCGCAGAGCCTCGAGTCCGCCGGGCTCACGTGGGCGAACTACGGCGGTTACGCGTTCGACTACGTCACCTCGCTCGTGGGCAAGAAGAAGCTCCCGTCCGCGCAGTTCGCCGCCGACGCGAGCGCCGGTCGCCTGCCGAGCGTCGCCTGGGTATACGCCGACCATCCCCTCAGCGAACATCCGCCCGACAGCGCCGCGGATCGCGCGAGCGGCGTCGGCGACGTGACCGCCGGAATGCAGTGGACCGCTGCGCAGGTCGATGCGATCGTGCGCGGCGGGCTCTGGCCCACCACCGCTGTCTTCGTCACTTGGGACGACTGGGGCGGCTGGGCGGATCACGTGGATCCGCCCGACGTCGAGCAGTGGACGGACCGAACGCAATTCCGCTACGGCGGCCGCGTTCCCTGCCTCGTGCTCAGTCCGCATGCGAGGAGCGGTTACGTATCGAAGCAGCTCCACTCCCACGTCAGCCTCGTCGCCTTCTGCGAGCGAACGTTTGGCCTTCCGTCACTCAACGCCCGCACCACGGCCGACGACGGGATGGCCGACTGCTTCGACTTCGGACAGCAACCGCTCCCGCCCCCGCCGGCGACGACGCCGGTCCCCTCACCGCCGCCGATCACGATCGTTCCGCTGCGAACCGACGCCATCGCCGCGCCCACGGCACAGCTCGCATACCGTGACGGACCGCTGCTCGGTGCGGTGGAGGTGTTCACCGTCTTCTGGGGCGCAGTGTGGAACGACGCCTTGAGCGATCTCACGGCGCAGCTCAACGGCTTCTTCGACTTCATCCTCACGAGTGCGTTGATCGATCAGCTCGCCGAGTACAGCGTTCCGGCAACGACAATCGAGCACGGGAGGCGGATCGGCGAAGCGGTGGTCTCGGACGATCCACCGACCCAGCTCACCGACGACGACGTACGCAACGCGCTCCACAGCTGGCTGTCGGAAGACCCGCGCTTCCCCCAGCCCTCGCCGAACATCCTCTACTTCCTGTTCCTTCCACCCGACGTCGCGATCGCGATGAACGGCGGTCGCTCCTGTCAGACGTTCTGCGGCTACCACGACGCAATCGGCAACGGCATCTTCTACGCCGTCCTCCCGTATCCGGGCTGCGCGGGTTGCAGCGGGGGGCTGTCGATCTTCGACGCGCTCACCGTCACGAGCTCGCACGAGCTCGCCGAGGCGATCACCGATCCAGTCCCGGGAACCGGATGGTACGACGACGCCAACGGCGAGATCGGCGACCTCTGCGCGTGGCAGACGAAAGCGCTCGACGGTTACACCGTGCAGCTGGAATGGTCGAACACCGCCGGCCGCTGCTCTTAGCGAAGTCTTAAGGCCACCTTAGTCCGGTCTCACACCTCCGCGGCATCGTGGAGCCACAACGACGACAAAGGAAGTGACGGATGATCAGCATCGCAATCCTGAACGCAGTCTTCGCCGTACTCGCCGTGGGGGCACTCGCCGCCGTCAAGCTCGCGGCCTATCACTTCGCCGGCTCCGAGCACGAGCCGGTCGTACTGCCGGTCGCGCACGAGGAGCGGCTCGCCGCTTAGCTCGACAGGCGGGCGAGGTTCGAAGTCAACGCGCGGGCCGTCACCTCTCCGACGGTCCGCGCGACGACGTGTCCGCGCGCGTCGAGGTAGATCGTCTCCGGAAGGTTGACGACGCCGTAGGCGGAGATGGCGGCTTCGCTCGCCTTGACGACGGTGTAGGTGATGCCGTGGCGGCGTAGGAAGTCGCGCGCATCCGACGTGGAGTCGTGAACGTCGAGGCCCACGAACGTGACGTGCCCGTGCGTTTGCAGCGCAGTCCGGCGAAGCAGGTTCGCCTCACGCTTGCACGGGCCGCACCACGACGCCCAGAAGTTGAGTACGGTCGGACGGCCGCGCAGCGAGCTCGTCGCGAGCGTCCTCTGTGATCCGGCCGGCCAGATCACTGCCAGGCGCAGGCCACTCACCGGCGGGCTGCGAGCCGTGAAGTGGTACACGAGCAGAGCGAGCAGGCTTGCGACGAGCGCGAGCGCAAGAACGCGTGCGCCGAGCGCGCCGGCTCTCATCCGTGGCGCGCCGCGAGCCGGGACGTATGCAGCTGCTCGTCCGCGCCGAGCCACGCGTAGATCGCCCAGAAGACGGCGATCGCGAAGGCGATCGAGCCTGGGCCGATCATCATCCCCGCGGCGAGCTGCTGGTCGGCGAGCGCCGAGATGCCGCCGGGCCGGTGCGGTAGCGCCGCGTACGCCGGGTACAGCGGATGAGTTGCGATCGCAAGCACGACGGCGAGGAGCCAACTCGCGGTCGCCGCCGAGACGAGGTACACGAGCTGCCTCGTATAGCTCATGCGCACGCGCAACGGCGGGGAGTCGAAGACGTGGACCCAGAACAGAACGCCGAACACGATGAACGAGGCGTGCTCCAGGTAATGGATGCCGGGGTTGCTCAGCGTCAGGTCGTAGAGCGACGGGACATGCCAGATCGCGATGTCCGCATTGAAGAGCAACCAGGCGGCCACTGGTCCGCCGATGAACACCGCCGCACGCCGTACCGGAGAAAGGGCGCCCGTCGCGAACGCATGCGCCGTTCCGCGCCGAAAGCCGAGCGGAAGCGGACGCCAGAAGGCGAGCCACGGCGCCCCGAGCACGATCAGCGGCGCGGCTGCCGTGAGCAGCAGGATGTGCTGCAGCATGTGCGCCCAGAAGAGCTTGTCCGCGAGGTCGTCGAGCGGGGAGTCCAGCGCAAGGAGGACGACCACGAGCGCGGTATAGAAACACGCAGCACGCGCAGTCAGGACGTAGCTCCGGCGACGACGCGGCACCGGATAGAGCTTCGGACGCCGCGAGCCACGCGCGTACCAAAGCGCGGCCACGACAACCGACGCCAGCAGCACGGGCTCCTTGAACGGATACATCAACTCGTCGCGATCACGTGGACGTCGTGTGCGACGGCGGAGGCCGAGAACGGGAACACATAAGCCGAACGCAGGTCGCCGTGCTTGTCGATGACGTAGAGCGCGACGCTGTGTGCGATATCGCCACGCTCCCGCCGCACGCCGATGCCATACGCGCGCCAGACCGAGGCGAGACGCGAGCGCGAGCCGAGCAGCCAGTACCACCTTCCCTGCCACTTGGACTTGCGCGCGAAAGCGGTCGCCGTCGCGCCGGTATCCGCCCACGGATCGACGCTGACCACAGCCGAGACCGCTCCCGTCCCGCCGATGCGTGTCTGTACGTCGCGCAGCACCCGGCCCTCGACGGGACACTCCTGTTTGCAGACGGAGTCCAGGAAGGTCAGGAGGATGACGTGCCCACGCAGCGTTTGCAGCGTGACCGCATGGCCGGTCTGATCTCGCAGCCGGAAACCCGGCGCCGGTTTCGTGCCGGCCGACCAGGTCACCTGCGCCGCGAGCGGCTGCGCCACCTCCTGCGCGCCGGGCGACCGACGGTTGCTGTGAACGAGCGCGGCGCCGAGCCCGACGGCGACCCCAACCGTCGCCGCGAGAACGATCAGGCCGTAGCGGGGAATTCCGCGATTACGCACTGCGCCGGCGTCGCAGCTCGCGACGCTGCGAAAACGCCCACAGGGCGATCACGAAGACCAGCAGCGAGAGCGGGATGACGAGCGTCATGACCTCACCCGCAGAGACGTCACTCATCCGATTCCTCCTTCAGACGGCAACATCGACCGCCATTACGACGAACAGCAACGCGAGATAGAGCAAAGAGTAGTGGAAGAGGAGTGCGGCTCGGCGCGGTGTCGTCGTACGTCGCAGCTGGAGGGCGAGCGCGAGAAATACTCCACCCAGGACGAGAGCGGCCGCCAGATACGCGACGCCGAAGGTTCCCGCGACGAACGGTACGGCGCTGAACGCTACGAGGACGATCGAATACAGGACGATCTGCCTCGTCGTCGTGCGTACGCCGCGCACCACGGGCAGCATCGGGACGCGCGCCGCCGCGTAGTTCTCCTTGAGGAGGATCGCGAGCGCCCAGAAATGCGGGGGCGTCCAGAAGAACACGATCAGGAACAGCCACAGCGCGGGCAGCGCGAGATCTCCGGTCGCGGCTGCGTAGCCGACAAGCGGAGGAACTGCACCCGCCGCGCCGCCGATGACGATGTTCTGCGGCGTCCACCGCTTCAGCACGCGTGTGTAGACGAGGACGTAGAAGAGGTTGCCCACCAGCGCGAGCGCCGCAGTGAGCACATTGACAGCGGACGCCAGCAGGACGAACGAGAACGCCGAGAGCGCGAGTCCGAACTCGAGAGCCTGCGACGGCGGCATCCTTTCCGCGGCAACGGGACGAGCGCGGGTGCGTTCGCCCATCAACCGGTCGATGTCGCGGTCGAGAACGTGATTCAAAGCCGAGGCGCCGCCGCACGCGAGCGCGAGGCCGATCATCGTCGTGACGGTGATCCCCCAGGCAGGCAATCCCTGCGCGCCGACGACGAGGCCGCAGAATCCCGTCAGGAGCAGGAGCGACATGATGCGCGGCTTCGTCAGCGTGAGGTAGTCGCGCCACGGCGCACGAGCCACACGTTCCGCACCGAACGCCTGCCCCGTGAGGACAACGGTCGCCGAGAACGCCAATGCTGCCGCAGCGACGTGGAGGACCTCCTGCGTGGCCAGCGCCGCCGCGCCGAACGAGAGGAGCGCCGCCAGCGCGGCGGGCAGCAAGCGGCGGTACGACAACCACGCCGCAGCGGCGAGCGCGACCAGCGGCGGAACCGCGAGCGCAGCAAGCAACCGGTGAGCGGCGTGCAGACCGGCCGCGCCGCTGACGACCGCGAGCAGCGTCGCCGCCGACGCGGCCAATCCAGTTAGGCGCAGCCAGGGCCCGGGCACGGCCGCCATCATGTCAGGCGACGATATACAGCAGGATGAAGGCCGCGAGCTCTACACCCGCCAGCACGAGCAGCACGAGGCTGACCGCGTCCACCGCCGCGACCCCGAATCCCGGGATCGGCTCGGCGGCCCGGCGGACGTCCTGGGCTGCGGTCGCGAGCCAGTAGACCATCCCGAGCAGCACGAGCGCCAGGAGGCCCGTCCAGCCGACGAAGACACTCGCGTAGCCGCCGTCGGTCGGCCCGAAGCCGAGCGACGAGAACTGCGCCGCCTGGAGGGCGATGGCCGCGAGGAGCAAGACCGCGGATGCGGGCATCGCCAACGGAACGATTTGAGGTGCAAACCGACTCGCAGCGACCGAGATCGCCGCACTCGCGACGACGCAGATGAGGATCACGACACCGAAGGCGACCGACGGCTCGGGCTTGTGCCCGGGCCAACCCCGCCAGACTCCGTTCGAGTCGAGCGCGCGGAGATAGAAGAACGCGAAGAGGAACGAGATGAAGAAGAACCCGAGCCCGGCCGCCCAGATGCGCGAGCCGACGCGGAGATTGCGCGGGAGCAGCTCCGGCTGCAGCGCGTCGCCCGGCTCCGCCGGATACATCGTCCCGCTCATGTCCTACCTCCCGTGGCCGGCAGTGCCCCCGGGACGAAATCCGCCACCGGCGGCGCTCCGGGCACGCCGTACTCGTACGGCCCGCTCGTGATCACCGGAACGCGCTCGAAGTTCTCGACCGGAACCGGCGTCGGCACTTGCCACTCGAGCCCGCGTGAGGCCCACATGTTCGCGGCGGCGGGCTGGCGCACGAACACGAACGACCAGATCATGTTCGCGATGAAGACGAGCATCGAGAACCCGAGCACGTACGCAGACGCCGAAACGAAGATGTTGAGCCCCTGCAGGCTCGGCGCGTACTCCGACACGCGGCGCGGCATGTTGAGAAAGCCGGCGGCGAACAACGGGAAGAAGGTCAGGTTGAAGAACACGAACATGAGCCAGAAGTGGATCTTCCCCAGCGTCTCGTTGAACGTGAAGCCGAGCATCTTCGGGAGCCAGTAGTACGCGGCTGCGAAGAATGCGAAGACCAGTCCGCCCATGATCGTGTAGTGGAAGTGCGCCATCACGAAGAACGAGCCGTGGGTCGTCACGTCGCTGGGCACATCCGAGAGGAACACACCGGACAGCCCGCCGATCAGGAAGTTGAAGAAGAACGCGAGCGCGAACAGCATCGGCACCGTGAAGCGGATGTTGGCGCGCCAGAGCGTCCCCAACGCATTCAGGAAGATGAAGCCGGTCGGGATCGAGATCAGCTCCGTCGTGAGCATGTAGAAGGGCCGCAGCCCGGCGTTGATTCCGCTGACGAAGAGGTGGTGCTGCCAGACCATGAAGCTGAGCAGCGTGACGCCGAGCATCCCCGCGACCGCGAGCCGGTAGCCCCACAACGGCTTGCGCGTGAACACCGGCAGGATCTCGAGCACGATGCCGAAGCCGGGCAGCGCGAGGATGTACACCTCTGGGTGCCCGAAGAACCACCAGAGGTTCTCGTAGAGGTACGGGCTGCCGCCGGCGCTCGCGAGGAAGTACGAGGTGTTGGCGGTGCGATCCATCAGCACCATCGACTGCACCGCGACGAGGACCGGCGCCGCCAGCGCCATCAGAATCGACGTCGTCAGCACGCCCCACACGAAGATCGGCAACCGCGACCACGTCAGCCCCGGCGCCCGCATCGTCAGGATCGTGACCAGGAGGTTGACGCCGACGAGGGTCAGCGAGATCCCGATCAGGATGAACGCCATCACGTACGCGTCGATGCCGGCTCGGCCCTGATCCGCGAGCGGCGCGTAGCCGGTCCACCCGAACGGCAGGCCGCCGAACGCGATTCCGGACAGCAGGATGAGCCCGGCGGCGGGCACGAGCCAGAACGTCAAGGCCTCGATGCGCGGGAACGCCATCCGCTTCGCGCCGATCATGATCGGGACGAAGTAGTTGCCGAACGGCCCCAGGATGAAGGCCGACGTCATCATGATCATCATCGTCCCGTGCAGCCCGACAAGCGTCAGGTATTGGGCAGGCGGAAACGCGTGCTCGACCGGCCGCAGCAGCTCAGTCCGCATCAGCATCGCGTTCAGGCCGCCGATGAAGAAGAAGATGCCGACGCCGAACAGGTACTGGATGCCGACGACCTTATGGTCCGTGCAGAGCTTGAAGTAACGCGTCCAGCCGCCGAGCTCTTCCTCGTGCAGTGACGGGGGCGCGCCGAGCAGGCGCCTGACCGGATAGTTGGCGAAGCCGAGCCCGATCAGCCAGCCGATGACGGCAAACAGGAAGCCCATGAAGATCCCGACGTCGTTCTGGTCGGTGCCGAGCAGGTAGTCGTGCCCGACCGCGATCTGCCCGCCGATCCAGCCGCCGAGGAACCAGCCGGCGCAGCCGAGCACGAGTCCGGTGAGCATGTTGAACCCGATCAGACGCCGCCATCTCATTAGCCGGCCCTCCGGAACGGTTGCGGGTAGTACCACGGGTTTTGCGGAGGCAGATACTTCTGGATCGCCTTGTTCTTCTTCTGTGCGTCGGCGATCCAGGCCTGGAACGCCGACATGCTCAGCACCCGCCCCTTCTTCGCCATGTGCGCATGCCAGAGTCCGCAGAGCTCCGCGCAACGGATCTGGAAGTAGCCGGTGTGCCGCGCATCGACGTAGGCGATGTTGTCGACGCCCGATACTGCGTCGGCCTTCACGCCGAGCTGGTACGCCCAGAAGGAATGTGTGACGTCGAGCGACGTGACGTGGAAGGCGACGAGCGTGTTCTCGGGAATCGCAACGTCACGTGTCTCGACGCCGCCGTAGGTCGGATAGCGGAAGGTCCACTCCCACTGCTGGCCGATCACCTGCACAGGCAGCGCGTGTTCCCAGCCCGTTGGTTTCGCGACGGGGCTCGGACCTTGGCCGCCGCCGGCGCCGTGCGAGCTGACGATCAGCGTGTAGCTGCCCCAGACTGCCAGCCCGATCACGATCGAGGCGGTCAGGATCAGCCAGAGGATCTGCACTCCGTCGTTCCCCTTGATCGGCGGCCCGTCGACGATCGCCTCGCTCCGTGCCCGGAAGAAGATGGCCGCGTACACGAAGAAGACGGCGATGAGGAGGGCAATCGGAAACAGCAGCGCGGTCATGAGGACGTTCGCGTCGCGCTGTGAGCCCGCCTCTGCGCTCATGTTTCCCGGCGGCAGATGCGGGCCCAGCACGAAGACGATCAAGGGCACCGAGACCGCCGTCAGGAGGAGCCAAACGCCGACAAGGCGCCAGGCGTGCGTGGGACCTTGCTTGGGTGTCGGCGTCGTCGCGGTCATTTGACGATCAGGAATCCGCCCATGTAGCCCAGCGTCTGCATCGGGCCGCCGTTGCCGAGCAGGAAGCCGGCAGCGCACGGCACGAAGCACTGCCACCGGTACTTCCCGGGCTTGCCGGTCTTGAAGGAGAACGTCACCGTCGTGTGCGCCTGCGCAAGGGTGCACGGGGCGACGCTGCACTGGTTCTTCGCGTCGTCGGCGACGCCCTTGAGCGGCACGCTCACCCCGAGGTCGGGAACGGCGAACGTGTGCGAGGCGAGATCCGGATTGAGGACGTCAAGCGTCTTGCCATCGGTCGTGAAGGTGCCTCCTACGGTTCCGCGCGGCTGCCCCCAGAACGGGTTCCTCAGCCCGGTCGCCGTGTCGAACTGGTAGATCGTCACCGAAACGGTCGAGTACGCAGGTACCTCGAAGATCGTCGAATGCACCCACTTGCCACTCGGCTCGCGCGCAAGGTACGAGACCCAGTCGTGGTGCGGACCGAATCCGATCGACGCGACGGTTTGCAGCGTGAGGTGCCGCTCCGTCGTCGCGGCGACCGTCGGCGGCGCAACGATGAGGAACGACGCGATGTAGTAGACGATCAACGCCACGCCGAAGACGGTGCCAATAGCTACCGCGACGACGCGCGCGGTTTTGCTCATGACCGCTGCCCCTCCGACACCGCGCGATGCATATACCCCGGCTTCGCACGCGATGCCACCGGTATGACGAAATCGTCATCCCGCTGTCATTTGCACGTCATTTGTGAAGGGCGTATCGTCGCCTGCCGGGGCAGATGCGGATCCTGCTGATCGAGGACGAACCGCGCATCCGAGCCTTTCTCGCCCGGGGGCTCGGAGCGGAGGGATTCCTCGTGGACGAGACCGGCGACGGCGAGGGCGGGCTGCGGCGCGCGCTCGACGACGAGTACGACCTCGTCATCCTCGACCTCCTGTTACCGGGCCGGGACGGGCTCAGCGTGCTCCACGCTCTCCACGAACGACAACCGGACCTGCCCGTGCTCATCCTCTCGGCGCGGGCGGATCTCCACACGAAGCTGCGCGGTTTCGAGCTCGGCGCCTGCGACTACCTGTCGAAGCCGTTCTCGTTCGACGAGCTGCTCGCGCGCGTGCGCGTGCAGGTCAAGCGTCGAACGAGTAACGGCGGCAACGGCAACGGGCACGTCCATCGCGTCGGCCGCCTCGAGCTCGACCTCGCACGTCACGAGGCGCGAATCGACGATCGCGCTGCAGAGCTCACCGCGCGGGAGTTCCGGCTCCTTCACCATCTCGCCCTCCACGCGGGCGAGGTGATCAGCCGCGAGCGACTGCTCTCGGAAGTGTGGGGCTACCACTTCGATCCGGGGTCGAACGTCGTCGAGGTCTGCGTCCGCCGGCTGCGCAAGAAGCTCGGTCCGGACGCTCCCATCGAAACGGTGCGAAATGCGGGCTATCGCCTTTCTGCGGCGTAGGTGGCTCGAGGTCGCCTGGGTTGCGTTCGCCTTCGCGAACTTCCTCGTCATGGTGGTCTGGCCGCGCTGGGAGACGATCCCGTTCCACTTCGTGTGGGTCAGCCTCACTCTGGTCTACGGCTTCCGCGTCTGGTCGCTCCCGAGGACGGGAATCGTGCTCGGGATCGTCTTCGTCGCCACCGGCGTCGCGATCGGGAGCGACGCGCTCGGCGGGACACAGCCGTGGGACGAGATCAGCGAGGTACCGCTGATGTCGGCGATGTTCGTCGTCATGGTCTGGCACGCGCGACGGCGACAAGCCGCGCAACAGCTTGTCGAGCAACGCGCCGAGGAGCAGGAGGCCTTCCTGCACGACGTGTCACACGAGCTGCGAACTCCGGTGACGATCGCGCGAGGGCATCTCGAGTTGCTGCGCGCTGCGAACGGGAACACGAACGGTGAGGTCGACGTCGCGCTCGACGAGCTCGCGCGAATGAAAGGGATCATCGACCGGCTGCTCTTGCTTGCGAAGGCCGACCGGCCGGACTTCCTCGCCCTGCGCGAAATCGATGTCGAGCCGTTCCTGGAGGACGTCTTCACGCGGTGGTCCGAGGTCGCGCCGCGCGGCTGGCGCCTCGGCCCGCTCGCGCGCGGAACCCTGACGGCCGACGAAGAGGCCCTGCGCGACGCGCTCGACGCGCTGCTGGAGAACGCCGTCAAGTACACGGATTCCGACGACACGATCGAGCTACGCGCCACAGCGTCCTTCGGCATCCTCGGAATCGAGGTCGCGGACAAAGGCTGCGGCATTCCGCGCGAGTCGCTCGAGCGCATCTTCGAGCGGTTCGCGCGCGCCGACCCCTCGCGGACGCGCGATCGCGGCGGTGTCGGTCTTGGCCTCGCGATCGTGGACGCCATCGCCCGCAGTCACGGCGGTCGCTGCACGGTCCGTTCGACGGACAACGAAACGATCTTCACGTTGCACCTGCCGTCGTTCCGGCCGGCTGCGGCCGCGGTGCCGCAGCCTGTTCTCGTATCCTGACGGCCGCTGGCGTGAGCTCTCGTGTTCTTCTGATCGCGGTCTTATCGATCGCCGCGCTCGTTGCTGCCGGGTACGGCGGGAAGAGCACGGCGAAGACCGCGGCACCCCCGCCGCTTCCGTATCAGCACTTCCACTCGCGTCCGGACATCAAGCCCCCGGTCATAAGGATCAGGACGCGCGCGCACCGGACGGCGCCGGGTCTCATCTTCCTCGCGCCGAAGATGGTCGTGGCGCAGGCGGGCCCGATGATCGTCGACAACTCCGGGCAGGTCGTCTGGTTCGATCCCCTGGCGCAGAAGGGCATGGTCGGCGTGGCCGACTTCAAGGTCCAGCACTACCACGGCAAGCCGGTACTCACCTGGTGGCGCGGCCGCGCGCCGATGGGCGTCGGAGCTGGGTACTACGCCATCTACGACACCGCGTACCGGCAGGTCGCACAGGTTCGAGCCGGCCACGGGCTCGACGGTGACATCCACGAGTTCCTGATCACGCCCCGCAACACGGCGATGTTCACCGTGTACCAGCAGAAGCACGTCGATCTCTCGAAGTTCGGCGGACCGAGGCAGGGACGGATCTTCGACGGCATCGTCCAGGAGGTCGACATCAAGACCGGACACGTGCTCTTCGAGTGGCACACCTATCCAGAGATCGGACTGAACGAGTCGTACGTCCCCGGGCCGAAGGCGGCGAAGGGTCCGAAGGCTCCGCCCTGGGACTACATCCACCTGAACTCGATCGACGTGGAGCCGAACGGCAACCTGCTCGTCTCCGGACGCAACACACGCGCGCTCTACGAGCTCGACCACAAAGGGAAGCTCCTCTGGCGGCTCGGCGGCAAGCGCAGCGACTTCACGCTCGGCCCCGGCGCGCGTTTCGCCTGGCAGCACGACGCACGCCGTCGTGACGACTCCACGATCACGCTCTTCGACAACGGCGCCGCGCCGCCTGTGGAGAAGTTCACCCGGGTGCTCGTGCTCCATCTCGATCTGACTCACAAGCGAGTGACGCTCGTCCGGCGCTACGTCCATCCCAAGCACCTGCTCGTCCCCTTCGAAGGCAACGCGCAGTTCCTGCCAGACGGGCATGTATTCGTCGGCTGGGGCGCGCTGCCGTACTACTCCGAGTTCGACGCGCAGGGACATGTGCTGCTCGACGCGTACTTCGGGCACGGGAAGCCGCCGTTGAAGGACGCGGATTCGTACCGCGCGTTCCGCTTCGTCTGGCACGGGAACCCGGATCCACCGCCTACCCTCGCGGTGACGACGCGAAGTGCCTATGCGAGCTGGAACGGCGCCACGGACATCGCAAGCTGGCGGCTGCTCGTCGGGCAGGCGAACGACGACCTGCGGGTCGTCAGAACGGTGCCGAAGCGCGGCTTCGAGACGGCGATCGCGTTGCCGACGAACGGTCGCTCGACGCGCTACGTCGCAGTGGAGGCGATCGGCCACGACGGCCGAGTCCTCGGCACGTCGCAGACCGTCAAGCGCTAGCGTTACTCGCCGGCGACGTCTCGCCTGCTGAAGTACGCAAACGCGATCGCGAGCGGCACGGCGGTGTACAGAGCGGTAACCCAGAACGCGCGCCCGATCAACGTCCAGTCGATCGGCGACATGAACACGCCGTGCCAGCCGTCGAACTGGTCCGAGAGCAGGTACAGCTTCGCCCAGGTCTGGTGGACGAGGCCGCCGATCGCCTCCTGAGTCAGCGCGTAGACGAGTGTCCCGACGATCGACGCCGCGCTGTTGCGCGTGACCGTCGAGAGCATGAGCCCGAATGCGGCGACGCCGACCAGCGGTACGGCGAACACGCCGAGCGCAGCGAACGTCAGCGCGAGCGCGTGCGGTGCGGAGAGCACCGTCCCGTCGAGGTTGCGGAGTGGATGCCAGCCCCACGCGCTCAGCCCGGCGACCGTGCCGCCGAGGAGCAGGCCGAGCAGCACGGCGAAGACGTACGTGAAGGACGCGAGCGTCTTGCCGGCGAGAATCTGTCCGCGACGCAGCGAGCGCGTGAGGACGAGCTTCAGGGTCATCCCCGAGTCCTCTGACGCGACGATGTCTCCCGCGACGAGAGCAGTCACGAGCTGTGCGCCGAAGCGCGAGACGAACGTGAGCACGACGAGCACGATCGCGAGCCCGGTTCGGCGCAGGTTGTGACCGAGCGGCGCGTCGTACGGGCCACCCGTCTGGAGCGACATGACGACGACGAAGACGACAGGGAGCAAGATCGCCGCGCCGACGCCGATGTAGGTCCGTTTCTGGGAGAGGAGCTTGCGCGCTTCCCACCGATACGCGGTGAGCGTCCCAGTCACGCCGCCACGCTCTCCGTTTCCGAAGCCGATTCGTCCTCCGTGAGCTCGAAGAACAGCGTCTCGAGGCTGGCAGTCTCGGGAACGAGGGCGCGCAGCCCGAGGCCGGCCGCGACGAGCGCACGCGACAGTTGTTCGACCGTCTCCTCGTCGGCGGCGAACACGACCGTGTCGCCGTCCACGGAAACGTCCGAGACGTGCTCCTGGCTCGTTGCGATCGTCCGCGCCCGCTCCACGTCGCTGGTCCGAAGGCGGTACCGGTTCGACGTCCTGCGCGCGCGCAGCTCCGCGATCGAGCCCTCGTAGACGATCCGCCCTTTGCGGATGATCGCGACGCGGTCGCAGATCTCCTCCACCTCGGCGAGCAGATGGCTCGAGAGCAGGATCGTGATTCCGTGTTCTGCGAGCCGGCGGATCAGCACGCGCATGTCGCGAATCCCACCTGGATCCAGCCCGTTCGTCGGCTCGTCGAGCAGGAGCAGCTTCGGATCGCGGATGAGCGACGCCGCGATTCCGAGCCGTTGCCTCATCCCTTGGGAGTAGGTGGACACGCGGTCTGTCGCGCGTTCCGTCAACTCGACGCGCTGCAGCTCACGGTCGATCCTCGTGCGCGCCTCGCCCCCGTCGAAGCCCGCGAGCAGCTCGAGGTTCTTCCGCCCGCCGAGGTACGGATAGAAGTGAGGCGTCTCCACGAAGCCCGCGACGCCATCGAGCGCTGCGGGGAGCTCCGACTGCGGGTCGCGGCCGAAGAGCCGGACGCTGCCTTGATTCGGTCGCACCAGCCCGAGCAACATGCGCAGCGTCGTCGTCTTGCCCGCGCCGTTCGGCCCGAGGAAGCCGTAGATCTCACCGCGCCGAACCGTTAGGTCGACACCGTCCACGGCGGCAATGTCGCCGTAACGCTTGACGAGGCCGCGCGCCTCGACCGGGACGTCGTTCACCCGGCCGAGGCTACCCGCGACCGCGCGCACGGCGACCACGCTTAACGAAGGCTCAACACAGACGCGACTCAGAAATCGCCGTGCGTGCGGAAGCCTTTGCCGAAACCGCCCATCGGCGGGCGAACGCCGTTGACCAAGTCGGTGATGTGTTGCTTCAGATCGCTCAGGATCGTGTTCTCGTCCGACTGTGTCAGCTTTCCCGCGCTCACGGCGGCGTCGAGATGCTGCTTCGCGTCGTCGTACAGCGCCTGCACGAGCCCGTCGACGGATTTCCCCTTCTCCTGCGCGACCTGCGCGAGCGTCTTCCCGCTCTCGAGCTCGCTCTGTAGCGCATCCTCGGTCACGCCGAGATAGGAGGCCGCGGCGTCGAGACCGCCGAAAAGGCGATGCTCGCCGTAGCCGGGATGTCCCAAGAAGACCGGAAAGTCTGATGACTCGATCCGCTGCTTGAGCTCGTCACCTTCCGCCTTCGTGATGCGTCCCGCGGCGACTGCGGCGTCGACACGATCTTCCAAAGCCTTCTTCAGTGCGTCACTGAGCGCACTCGGGGTCACGTTCAGCCGTTGTGCGGCGTCGTCGATCACCGCCTGACTCTCGTCGCTCGGCGAAGACAACTTTTCTGCAGCGAGTGCCGCGCCGCCGCCCGCTATTGCGAGGCCGGCTGTCGCGGCCGCTGCGATTTTCCACTTGTTCATGCAGTGGATTGAAACGGCCGATCGTAAGAGGAGGCTAAGACGAACCTAAGACTTTGCGGGCCACGCGCCGTTCAGTCGCAGCGTCATCTTCGTCCCACCTCCCTCCGCGCGCTCTGCGACAACGGTGCCGCCGTGCGCCTCGGCAACCTGCCGCACGATCGCGAGCCCGAGCCCCGAGCCCGCCATTCCGCGTGCCGAGCGCGCCCGGTAGAAGCGGTCGAACACGTGGGGGAGGTCCTCCTCGTCGATGCCCGGGCCGTGGTCCCGCACGACGACGACCCCGTCGCGAACGGCGACGTCGACCTCGCCGTCGGGCGGGCTCCACTTCGCCGCGTTGTCGAGCAGGTTTCCAATCGCGCGATCGAGTCTGGACGGAACGCCGTTGACGAGCGATTCGTGAAGATCCGTCGCGAACCGCACGCCGGGACGGTGCCGCTGCATCCGATCGACGGCGTCGGCGGTGAGCAGATCGAGACGGACATCCTGCGATTCCTCCTCATGCTTGTCGCCACGCGCGAGCTCGACGACTTCCGCGATCAGCGTCGTCATCTCGCCGAGCTGCTCGATCACATCGGCGAGGAGCTTCTTGCGGTCCTCCGGAGCGAGCTCCTTCTCGCTTGCGAGCACCTCGATGTTCGTGCGCAGGCTCGTCAGCGGAGTCCGAAGCTCGTGTGACGCGTCGGTGACGAGCTGCCGTTGCAGCCGTGTCGACTCCTCGAGTGCTTCGAGCATCGTGTTGAAGCTGCCCGCGAGCCGGCTGAGCTCGTCCTGGCCGGTCGCCTCGATTCGTTCGGAGAGATCACCGGTTTCCCGGACTCGTTCGGTCGCGTCCGTCAGGCGCCGAACCGGTGCGAGCGCGGCCCGCGACACGAGCAGTCCCAGGCCGGCGGCAAGCGCGACTCCTCCGAGCGCAATCACGAGCAGCAGCAGCTTGATGCGGGAGAGCGCGTGCTCGACGCTGGAGAGATCCTGGCCGACCTGCAACGCATAGGTGTGGCCGAAATTGTCCTGGACGGGCATCGTGAACACGCGGAAGCTCGTGCCGCCGCTCTTCGTGCTGGCGATGAACTGCCCGCCGTGGCCTTCCGCAACTTCGAGCGCGCCGTTGCCGACCGGAAGCGATCCGCGCTCGTAATCGGGACGGAAGGTCTTGCCGCTGGTCGTGACGACCTGGATGTACCCGCCGAGCCCGAGGATGTCGCGATGCACGTCGAGGCTCGGCTTGCCGGTAAACGGCGAGACTCCGAGACGGATGCCGCCGGGATCGTTCGCGATCGCGAACGCCTGTTGTCGTAGCCCTTTGTCGAACTGCCCTAACATCTGGTCGCGTACGACGAGCCAGACGACGATCGAGGCGAGCACAACCGCAAGCGCAACCGCCGCGGCAGCGACGAGAGCGAGACGGGTGCGGAAGTTCATCCCTCGCGCAGGGCGTAGCCGACGCCGCGCACCGTCTGGATCAAGCGCGACTTGTCGCCCGCCTCCGTCTTTCGCCGCAGGTACCCGATGTAGACGTCCAGCGAGTTGGATGCGAACCCGAAGTCGTAGCCCCACACGCGCTCGAAGATCACCGAGCGGGTGAGCACCTGGCGCGGGTTGCGCAGGAAGAGCTCGAGGAGCGAGAACTCCGTCCGCGTCAGCTCGATCACATCGCTGCCGCGGTAGACCTCGCGCGTGCCGGTGTTCAGCTCGAGATCCGCGAAGCGAAGGACTTCGCCACCCCCGTCCGTCGAGCGTCGAAGCAACGCGCGCAGCCGGGCAACGAGCTCCTCGAGCGCGAACGGCTTGGTCACATAGTCGTCCGCGCCGGCGTCGAGCCCCGCAACTCGATCCTGCACGGCTTCGCGCGCCGTGAGCATCAGCAACGGGACACGATTCCCCGTCTTGCGCACCCGGCGCGCGACCTCGAGGCCGTCGAGCCCCGGCATGAGCACGTCGAGGATGACCGCGTCCGGCTGCTGCGCCTCCAAGCGGTAGAGCGCCTCGCCGCCGTCGGCCGCCAGCTCCACGTCGTAGCCCTCGAGCTCGAGCGCGCGGCCGAGCGACTCGCGAACGGCGCGTTCGTCGTCGACGACCAAGATCTTCACGCGCCCCATTGTGCTCGCACTTCTGCGGCCTTGCGGGGTTCTTAGCTACTTCTTAGGAAGGTTTCACCCCATGCTTAGACGCGGTTGGTCTGCTTGCAATCGTGAAGCGACGCATCACGCCCCTCCTTCTAACCGCCGCCCTCGCCGTCCTCGCCGTCGGCGCGGGCGGCGGCGCGTTGGTCGCGTCCGCCTTCTCTGGCGGAACGAAGACCGTGGTGCGGCAGGTGACCGTCAGCGGGTCGCAGCCGGCGTCCTCGTCATCGAGCCTCTCCGTGAACGACGTCTATCGCCGCGCCTACAAGGGCGTCGTCCAGATCACCGTGACGTCGCAGGATTCGACACCTGAGCCGTTCGGCGGCTCGGGCACGCAGCAGGCTCAGGGCTCCGGCTTCGTCTACGACTCGTCGGGTGACATTGTTACGAACGAGCACGTCGTCGCCAACGCGTCGTCCGTCACCGTCACGTTCTGGAACGGAGCGAAGTACAAGGCACACGTCGTCGGCACCGATACCTCGACCGATCTTGCGGTCGTGAAGGTCGACGCGCCTTCGTCGTTGCTCGTTCCGCTGACGCTTGGCGACTCGGGCGCGGTCTCGGTCGGCGACGGCGTCGTTGCGATCGGGAGCCCGTTCGGACTTGCGGAGACCGTGACGAGCGGGATCGTCAGCGCGCTCCATCGCCAGATGACCTCGCCGAGCGGCTTCGCGATCCAGGACTCCATCCAGACCGACGCGGCCATCAACCACGGGAACTCCGGCGGTCCGCTCCTGAACCTGCAGGGCCAGGTGATCGGCGTCACGTCGCAGATCGAGAGCGACTCAGGCGGCAGCGACGGCGTCGGCTTCGCGATCCCGTCGAACACGGTGCGCTCGGTCGTGCAGCAGCTGCTCTCGAACGGCAAGGCCGTGCACGCATACCTCGGTGTCGCCGTGGAGAGCGCAGCGAACAGCGCGCGGATCGCGCAGGTGCGCAGCGGCGGCCCCGCGAAGGCCGCGGGCCTGCGGGTCGGCGACGTCGTCACCGCCGTTGACGGACACAAGATCTCCTCCGCGGGCGAGCTGCAGTCGGCGATCGACGCGAAGAAGCCGGGCGATACCGTGACGCTGACGATCAAGCGCAACGGCTCGACGCACGCGATTCGCGTCAAGCTCGGGACGCGTCCGACCTAATACGATCGCCGGCGTGCTGTACACGCCGGATCTCTTCGAACCGCTGACCGGCGAGCAGTGGGACGCCGAGCGAGCAGCGCTGCGAATCCGCGAAATCGTCGCTGACGCGGAACGCGCGCTGCGCGGACCGAAGCTGATGTGGAAGGCCGATGCGTGGGACGGCTGGCACGGCACGAGCCCGATGAAGAACCTCTACGTCGGCGCCGCCGGGGTCCTCTGGGGGCTCGACCGGCTGCAGAGTCGCGGCTACGAAACGAGCCTCGACCTCGGCGCGCTCGCGCTGCAGACACTCGAGCTCTTCCGGGCGCGTCCGGACTACATGAGGGGAATGAAGCTGCCCGCGCAGCGGGATTCGTCCCTTGCGTGCGGGCTCGCGGGGATCGTGTTCGCCGCGTGGCGACTCGCTCCCGCGCAAGAGCTCGCGGACGAGCTGTGCGAGCTCGTACGTGCAAACGTCGACAACGAGGTCGAGGAGGTGATGTGGGGCGCGCCCGGCACGCTGCTGATCGCGCGCGCAATGCTCGAGTCGACGGGCGACTCGTGCTGGCGGGAAGCGCGCGACGAAACCGCGTCTGCGCTCCTCTCGCGGCGCGACGCCATCGGTTTTTGGGTGCAACGCATGTACGGCCAGGAGTTCCGTGGTCTACAACCGTGGCACGGGCTCGTCGGTAACGTCGCAGCATTGCGGCTCGCGGATGACGAGACCGCTGGAGCGCTCCAGCGGACAGCGGTTATCGAAGACGGGCTGGCGAACTGGCCGTACCGCGAGCGGCCCGAGCTTGCGTCACCTGACGGTCTCATCCGGCTGCAGTTCTGCTGCGGCGCGCCCGGAATCGTCGCGATGGCAAGCGACTATCTCGACGAAGAGTTGCTCCTGGCCGGAGGACATCTCGCGTGGCGGGCCGGTGCGCCGGGGATGGAGAAAGGCCCGTGCCTCTGCCACGGCACCGCGGGCACGGGTTACGCGTTCCTGAAACTCTTCCTCCGAACCGGCGACAGGCTCTGGCTCGACCGCGCGCGGCGGTTCGCAATGCACGCGCTCGAGCAGGTCGAGCGCCGCGGGCACGGGCGCTATTCGCTCTTTACCGGCGACATCGGCGTCGCGCTCTTCGTCGCAGACTGCATCGACGCGCGGGCGGAAGTTCCCCTGTTCGACGTCCTCTGAGTGCCTGGCGATTTCGACAAGGTCAGACTCCGACGGGTCTGACCCTCTTTCCGTCTTTCACATAGTGTGCTCTCACTGCAACGGTGGACGTAAAGGTTCTCGAGGGGGGAAGCTCGATGCCCACCAATTTGACGGCCGCTGAAATGAAGGCGAAGGTCCGATCACACTTCGAGGACTTCGTCAACAACCGCAAGGCCGAGGTGATCCGGACAAACATGACGCCGGATTTCTACGATCACGACGGTCCGGGCGGCCAGCCGACCGACGCGTCGGGCGACGAAGAGATGATGCGCCAGATGTATTCGAGGATGCCCGACCTTCAAATCACGATCGAAGAGTTGATTGCCGAGGGTGACAAAGTGGTCTGCAGGAACCAGTGGCGCTGGACCGATCCGCAATCAGGCAAGAAGATGGTCTTCCGAGGCTTCGTGCTCTGGCGCTTCGAAGGCGACAAGATCGCCGAGCGCTGGGCGACCGTGACGCCGCCTGCAGATCACTCCTCCTGGGACTAGGCGCCTCGGACTACCTCGTACCTGAGGAAGGCGACATCGTCATCGACTGTCTGCGCGTCGACCAGGCGCCAGGGTTTCTTGTCACTCGTGCTTCCGAAGAGGCGTTCACCGTCACCGAGCACGACTGGGAAGATCTTCAGGCGCAGCTCGTCAGCGAGGTCGTGCTCGATCAACGTGCTTACGAGCTGGAAGCTCGCGGGCACGACGATTTCGCCGTTCAGCTCCTGCTTCAGCTTCGAGACCTCGTCGAGCACGTCGCCCTCGAGCACCGTCGAGTCGTTCCAGTCGGGGCGGTCGAGGGTCGAGGACACGACGTACTTGGGCAGGCTGTTCAACCTGTCCGCCAACTCGCCGGTCCTTGATGGCCACCGCGCGGCGAACCATTCGTAGCTCCGCCGACCCAGCAGCAGGGCCTCGGCGCCCAGCGCCTCGTCGAGCGCGAGCTTGCCGATTCCTGGGCGGTCCTTGATCAGGCCGACCCAGCCGCCGACCCGGAAGCCCTCGTCACCGGCGGGGTCCTGGACGACCCCGTCGAGCGACACGTTCTCACTGATGACGATCGTGCCCATGTCGCTCCTGTCGGGAAAGCTCGGCGAGGCCTTGCGTGACCCACGCCTTCAGGTCATCGGAGGCGGCGAAGGGCGCACCGTCTGCCTCGGCACGCTCCAGGACCTCTTCCGCGGTGGCGCCGGCTTTGAGGCCCGCGTAGAGATAGATGACGGCGGACGAGCGAGGACCGGTGCGACACGTGACGACGGTGGGTCGAGGCAGCCGGTCGAGCGCGGCCATGTGCTCGCGAGCGAGGTTCATGTCGAGCGCCCGAGGCGGGTCGGACACGATGTTCTCCGACTCGCTGACGGCCGCCTGAACACTCGCGTACGACATGCCTCCCTCCATCGCTGAGAACTCCTCACCGCAGAGAAAGAGCCACGAGGCGGCCCCGGCGTCGCGAGCGAAAGCCTCCGGATCGGCGATGAGGCCACGGTTGTGGATGAGATCCTCCGGCCGCTCGAGCTCCGCCATACGCGGACCATAACTCCCTTGATCAGCGCGTCAGCGTCACCTTCGTCAGGCCCGCCGGTTGGTCGACGTCCCCGCCGCGCAGAGTTGCGAGCCGCAGCGCCGCGACCTGGCCCGGGATCACCGTCAGCAATGGGCTGAGCCACTCCGGCACGGTGCGCACGAGCGGCAGCTGTGTGTCCGCCGTTGCGATCAACGCCCCGTCGTCGCTGATTGCGATCACCGGCGCACCGCGCTCCCGGAGTTTCGCGATCGAGCTGCGCAGGCTTTCCAGAGCGGGGCCAGACGGACCGACGACGATCGCCGGTCGTCCCGGCGCGAGCGCGGCGATCGGACCATGCAAGAGGTCGGCTGAGGAGAACGGCTCGAAGGGCGCGCCCGAAAGCTCCCGGATCTTCAGTGCGATCTCGAACGCCGTGCCGAGGTTGACACCGCGCGCGACGACGGAGCCGCCGTCGACGTCGCGGTAACGATCGAGCTCGCGCGCATCCGCGAGCGACCGTTCGACCTGTGCCGCGATCCATTCCGGTGCCCCGAGCAACTCGCGGAGCCGCAGGTCGTCGCCGTCGAGTGCAGCGGACAGAAGAGCGACGGCCGCGATCGACGTCAGGTACGTCTTCGTCGCGGCGACCGCATGCTCGTCGCCGGCGTGCAACGGCAGAACCCACGCCGCGGCTTCCGCCAACGGAGAGTCGGTGTTGTTCGTGATCGCCAGCGTCGGTCTTCCCTGACGGCGGGCCTCGGCAACCACGGCGACGACGTCCGGCGACGCGCCCGACTGCGAGATCGCGATCACGAGCGCGCCGTCGAGCCGCGGCGGCGTCTCGTACAGCGTGTACAGCGACGGCGTCGAGAACGCGACCGGGAGTCGATTGCGCGCTCCGAGGACGTACTGCGCATAACGCGCGGCGTTGCCGGAGCTGCCGCGCGACGCGATCAGCAGATACTTGACGTCCGAGGGGACAAGTGAAGGGACCAGCGCGGTGACATGCTCGCGCTCGCGGTCGAGGAACCGGGCGACCGCTTCCGGCTGCTCTCCTAGCTCCTGCTCAACCCACGACATCGAGCGCCTCACGGACGTTGCCGCCCGACGCGGCGAGCCTCGCGCGCGCCGAATCGACGTCGACTCCGGCCGCCAGCGCGACCAGCGCCACCTTCGTCTCGCCGTTTGCAGCCGCGATCGCCTCGTCGACGGCATCGGAGGAAGCGCCGGTTGCAATCGCGACTGCACGCCGCGCGCGCGCACGCAGCTTCTCGTTTTCGGCGTGCACGTCCACCATCAGGTTGCCGAAGGTCTTCCCGAGCCGCACCATCGAGACCGTCGAGATCGTGTTGAGGACGAGCTTCTGCGCCGTGCCCGCCTTCAGGCGTGTCGAGCCTGCGATCAGCTCTGGCCCTACGTCGACGACGATGGCGTGGTCCGCGAGCGACCCGAGCTTCGACTCGGGGACGCAGACGAGCGCGACGGTCAGCGCGCCAAGCGCGCGCGCATGTTCGAGCGCAGCGATGGTGTAAGGCGTCGTGCCGCTCGCGCTGACGGCCACGACCGCGTCCGCCGGCGTGACTTCGATCCGATCAAGATCGGCGCGACCCGCTTTGACATCGTCCTCCGCGGACTCAGACGCGTCCGGCCCTCCGGCGACGAGTGCGAGCACGTCGGTCGAGAACGTCGGGCCACACTCCGCCGCGTCGAGCGCAGCTAGACGGCCCGACGTTCCGGCCCCGAGGTAGACGAGCCGTCCACCGTCGCGAAGCCGCTCGACGATCGCGTCGATCGCAGCGGCGATCCGGTCGCCCGCAGCGGCGACGGCCGTAGGAACGGTGCCGTCCTGTTCGTTTTGGAGCCGGACGAGCTCGCGGGTCGGCCTGAGATCCAGGTCGAGGAGGTCGGCGCGCGCCTCCTCGGTCACAACGGCCGCTCTCCGTCCGGTCAACGCGACGGTCACCGCCTCCCACACGAGCGGCGCGTCCGGCGTCGCAAGCGACGTCATGTGCCCGCAGGCCTCGTATCCCCAGGTCCACACGTCGTCGACTCCCGCGTTACGCGTCGCCGCGACCGCGGCTTCGAGGTCGGGAATGTCGTCTCGCGTCAACCCGAAGCTCGGCACCCAGAGCTGCGGCTCGACGCCGTTGCGATTCGCCGTCTCGGCGACCAGCCGCGCGAAGCGTTCGACAAACGGCCCCGCAGGCTCCTCGAAGCTCTTCCAGTAAGGGTCGGTCGCAAGCGTCGCGAGCCCCGGCAGCGAAGCCACCGCATCCCAGTCGCCGATGCCGTGCGGGCCTTCGACCACCGGCAGAAGACAGACCGTGCTGCGTCCACCACACGCCTCGACGTGTGCCGTCATCTCACGCAGGAAGTCGACGAGCGAGGCTTCGCGGAAAGCCTCGACCTCCGGCGTCAGCGAATCCATCGGCCCGCCGAACTTCGCGCGGCAGACCTCGCACGTGCACGCCCAGCGCGCGGGATCGTCGACGCCGACGTGGGCAGGCACGATCCAGTGCGGTTCGTCCCAGAAAACCTTGTCCGCTCCGAGCTCGAGCGCCGCATCCGCCCACTCGCGGCAGTACGTGCGATAGACGGGATTGTTGAGACAGCCAGCGGTAACGCGCCGCCCGTCGTCGAGCACCTGGCACGCGTCCGGATGCATCGTCACGAAGCGGCTCTCCGCCTCGCCGCCGAACGTCCGGCCCACGCCCCACGGCCCGACCTGCACCTCGAGGCCGACGGCATGCGACGCCTCGACGATCTGCTTCATCGTCCCGCGGTAGTACGCGAGATCGTTCTCGGAGAATGTGTGCAGCACGCCGGTGTAACCGCGCCCGGCGATGTCCTCGAGATCACGCTGGACGTGGCGGAGGATGCGGACGCCGAAGTACGAGCAGCCCGCGCGCACTTATCCGCCGTCGTAGATCGACTCGCGGCGTTGCGAAAGCTCGGCGACGAGCTGGTAGCGATCGCCGCGGTAGATCGAGCGCACGTATTCGACCGGCTCACCGCCGGAGGTGCGGCTCGTGCGCTCGAACAAGAACGCCGGCGAGTGCAGCGGCACATCCAGCAGGTGCGACTCCTCCTCGTTCGTCACTGTCGGCTCGATCGTCTGCAGACCTGACGCGATGACGACACCGTACCGCTGCTCGATCAACTCGTAGAACGAGGCGTGCTCGAGCTGCGCAGCCGTCAGTCCGGGGACGAGGGAGACGGGCACGTGCAGCGTCTCGAGGGCCATCGGCACTCCGTCGGCGAGTCGCAGACGACGGATCTGGAACACGCGCGTGTCGGGCGAGACGTGAAGCGCCTTGCCGACACGCGCACCCGCGTGAGCGTTCTCGAGGCCGATCGTCCGGCTGTCCGGCACCATGCCGCGGCGCCGCATGTCCTCGCTGAAGGACGTGAGCGTCAACTGCTGCGCGATCTTCGGCTGGCCGACGAAGGTGCCGCTGCCGTGTCTGCGGATCAGGTAGCCCTCGCGGACGAGCTCGTCGAGCGCCGCTCGGAGCGTCAGGCGCGAGACACCGAGGTCAGTGGAGAGACGTCGCTCGGACGGGATCGCCTTGCCGACGCCGAGCTCGGAGATGAGCTGCACGACCTGTTGCCTGATCAGCTCCTGCTTCGTCACAGCCACGAAGGAAAGCACATCGCCCGGCCAGTGGTCAAGACCATATAGACAACTCTCCAGCTATTTCTCCATCTTGTAACCCCTTGACAATGGAAGTGGACTATGCCAATCTCCCGCCCGTGGCCGGTGGACTAAACCAATCGGCGCCGAGCGGACAGCGACATGACATCCGGTCGAGCCGGTCACTCACAGCACGGACTCGCTGTCGGAGTGGGCGCCCTCGCCCTCGGGAGGGGAAATGAAAGTCCGAATCCTTGCGGCGGCGATTCTCGTCGTCGCGCTCGCCGCTTCCGCCTCGACTGCGAGCGGCGGCACCTCCGCGAAGCAGGACAAGAGCATCACCGTCTGGCTTCAGGTCGATGCTCAGAACGGGTGGCCT
>JBKPJA010000046.1:0-11899 GCA_046730515.1 Actinomycetota bacterium
GCTCCACAACGTTCCGTCGGCGAAGCCGGCCGGCCAGGTCGTCGGTCAGAATCCGCCCGCCGGAACGAAGGTCGACAAGAGCTCGACGGTGAAGTTGAACGTCTCGACCGGCACGGGCCCGGCGACGACGACGGCGACGACCGCTACCGTCACGACGTCCTCGGCTACGACCCGTGTGACCGTCCCGCGCGTCATGCGGCTGGGGTTCGTGACGGGGTTGCGTCGGCTGAACAGCGCGGGCTTGCGGCCGGTCGTCCGGTACGTCACCTCGACGCGCCCGGCAGGGACGATCGTCTCTGAGATCCCCGCCTCCGGCACCGCGCCGCTCGGATCACGTGAGCGCGTTGCGGTTTCCGAGGGGCCGAACCCCGCGGCCGCTGCGACGGTTCCCGACGCGATCGGATCCGATCAAGCCTCGGCGACGACGACGCTGCGTCAGGCGGGCTTCAAGGTGCTCGTCCTCTTCCGGAAGACGACGAACCAGGCTCAGGACGGTCTCGTCATCGACGAGCAGCCCGGCGCCCGCATCCCGAGCGGGTCATTCGTGGCGATTTTCGTCGGACGCTTCTCCGGTTAGACGCTTCTCCGGCGAACCGGAGCCGGCGCGCCCGAGCCGGCGGACCGGCCGCCGCAGTCGGGTCGCGCGGCTCCGATAAGGAGACACTGTCGCGAAGTGAAACTTGCAGGTGTTGTCGTTGCTCTCGCCCTCTCGATCGCGGCAACCTCCTGCGGGACGCACCGCAGCTCGGGCGACTCGACCCTACGGGGGACCTGGGTCGAGCGGGACGGGAGCGGCGCGCTCGTTCGCGGGCCGGGCGAACCGTTGCTCGACCGGACCGAGCTTGCGCCGCGGTCGCGTCCGACGCGAACGCTGGCGGTCTTCGCGCAGTTGACGGACGCGCACGTGGTCGACGAGGAGTCACCCGCGCGCGTCGAGTGGCTCGACCGGCTCGGTCCGCCGTTCACTTCCGCATTTCGTCCGCAGGAGTCGTTGACGACGCAAGTCCTCGACGCCGCCGTGATCTCGATCGACCGTCTCCGTCCGCAGGCGGTCGTCGAGGCCGGTGACCTGATCGACAACGACCAGGAGAACGAGCTCGACCAGGCGCTGGCCGTGCTCCACGGCGGCCGCGTCGATCCGAACAGCGGCGGTCCGGGCTATCAGGGAGTGCAGGCGGCCTCCGACCCGGACCCGTTCTACTACCGCCCCGACGTCGATCCACCGCAGCATCCAGGGCTGCTCGCGGCCGCCGAGCGGCCGTTCGATTCGCCCGGGCTGCGCGCGCGCTGGTATCCGGTGCTCGGCAACCACGACGTGCTCGTACAGGGGAACGTGCGGCCCTCACCTGCGACGCAGGCGATCGCCGTGGGATCGCGGAAGCTGGTGCGGTTCAACCGCGCTGCGGTCGAGGCGGCGCGCGCCGGCGATCTCGGTGCGATTCGCGGCTTGCTCGCGCGTGGGATTCCCGGAACGACGATGCGCGTCACTCCCGATCGGAGTCGCCGCGAGCTTTCTGTTGCCGAAGTCGTTCGTCGTCTGCGCGCGGCGAGTCGCGTCGGCGGTAGTGGCTCGCTGCTCGATTACACGTTCGACATCGGTGCACAGGTCCGGGCGATCGTGCTCGACACCATCCGCCGGTCAGGCGGCGCCGGCGGGTTCGTCCGGCCCGCTCAGGTGGAGTGGGTTCGGCGGGAGCTGCGCGGCGCAGGCAACCGATGGCTGCTTCTCTTTTCGCACAGCCCGCTTACGAGTGCCGTCGGCGGTGACCGCGTGCTTGCACTGCTCGACCGCGACCCGCACGTGGTCGCCGCGATTCACGGCGACACTCATCGCAACTCAATCGAAGCGCGCCGGAGCTCCGCAGGCGGCTATTGGCTGATCGGGACCTCGTCGCTCGTCGACTACCCGCAGCAGGTGCGGGCGTTCCGGCTGGCTCAGACGGCCGACGGTCGCGTCGTGCTGCAGACGTGGATGCTGAACACCGATCCGAGCATCCACCTCGTGGCGATCTCCCGCCAGCTCGCCTTTCTCGACTTCCAGGGCGGCAGGCCACAGGGATTCGCCGGCACGCGTACAGCTCGCAATGTCAACTTGTACCGCTGACTCACTCTTCGCGTAGCGGCACGACGATTGCCTCGGCGGTTGCGGCTCGCGTGGCCCACGCCGACGCGCAAGCGACGGCAACCGCGAGCCCTGCGAGCACGAGCACGATCGGTTGCAGCCCGGCGCGTAGGGGCAATGTGACGTACGAGACCGCGAGCCTTGCGACCTCGGGGCCGAGGACGAGCCGCTCCGCCAGGATGCCGATCGGCGCGGCGAGCACGGCAACGAGGAGCGCGGAACCAGCGAACACGGCGAGGATCTGGGCTCGACTCGCTCCGATCGCACGCACGACCGCAACCGCGCGCCGCCGCTCGCGCGCGATCAGCGCGAGCATCTGCGCGAGCGCGTAGACGCACACGAGCCCGTCGAGGAACGCGACGCTGCGGAGCAACGTCGCGAGCACGCGCAGGAAGGACGTACGGCCGAACGAACCCGCCGCGCCGTTCTCCTCCGCGATCCCGCCCGTTCGTTCCGAGTCGACGCCGCGACTGAGCAGGATGTTGCGCACACGGTTGACGTCCGCATCCGGTCGCAGTCTCACCACGATGTCCGGTGCCAGCGACGGAATCCCCGCGCGTAGCCGTTGCGGTTGCACGTACGCAAGCAAGCCCTGGTTGCGCAGCGCCTCCACGATCCCGACGACGCGGAAGCGCGCCTCGCGTCCCGACGGCAGTTGCGCTGCGAGCGCTCCGCCGACGTGCAGGTCGAGTGCCTGTGCGAGGCCGAGCCCGACGTCCGCCTCGTCGGCAGCGTGCACGCGGCGGCCGCTCGAGAGCGGCGGCGCCTCGAAGCGCGTGCCGTCATCCGGCAAGCCGATGAGCTCGAACGATTCGCCGAGGTCGAACGAATCCGCGGCCTCGACTTGGTACCGCGGCGCAGCGTCGGCGACTCCGGGGACGCGACGGATGCTCGCGAGTGAGCTCTCGGCCGCGGGCACGGTCAGCTGGTAGCGCGTCCCGAGTGTCTGCGCGTCGTGTTCGAGGTGGCGAAGGACTGCCGCGATCGTGAGGATGAGTAGGGCGACTGCGGCGGAAGCGGAGACAACCGCGACGAGCGCCGCTGCGCGAAAAGGACGTGCAAGCGCCAGACGCGCACCAAATCCCGCGAGCGCAGGCAGGGGTACGCGTCGCGGGGTCTGCACGACGTCGGCGCCGCGTAGCGACTCGACGGTCGGGCGGCGCGCGACCCGCCACGCCGGAATCCACGTCGCGGCGGCGACCACGAGCATGGCGGCAGTCCAGCCAGCGGCGAGTACGCCGAGCTGCGTGGCCGTTCCCGGCATCAGCTCGTTCAAGACAGCGAGGAGACGACTCGTCGGTCCGGCAACAGCGAAGCGTCCGCCGAGCAATCCGATTGCGGCCGCCGGCGCTGCGACCACTGCGGACTCGAGCGCGTACCCGTTCGCCACTTGCACCGGCGTCGCTCCGAGCGCGCGCAGGATCCCGATCGCCTCGCGCCGGCGTTGCACCTCCGCCGCCGCCGACGCCGCGAGCATCACTCCGGCCGCGCCGAGCGCGACGAGCGAAAACGCGACGAGCAGCGCGATCACGATCCCCGCTGCACGCCCGATCAACTGCTCGTAGCCGCGGCGTGTGACAAACCGCAACCCGGACACGCCGTAGCTCGCAGCGCGCGCTTGTGCAAGCGTGACGTCCAGCTGCGAACGGTCGTTCATCCAGAGGAGCGCGATGTCCGCGTCCGGGCCTGCGCCGGTCAGTCGCCGTGCGTCGTCGATCGGTGTGTACACGCGCGGGGAACGGACGAGCGGGTACGCGACGCTGTCGGGAGCGACCGCGAGCCCGACGATCCGCTCGCGCAGCGTCGCCGAGGGGCCCGAAAGGGTGATCAAGTCCCCGATTCGCAGGTGCCACGATTGCGCCAACCCGCGCTCGACCACGGCCGTCCCTGGTCCGGCGACGTCGCGTCCGCGGACGATCGCGTAGCCGCGCGGGCCGGGCTGCACGCCTTCGACGATTCCCCGATCCGTCCACTCGCCGTTTCCCTCGACGCCGATCGAGCTCGCCTCGAATCGATACGCCGACTTGCGGATGTCGGGCAGCGCCTGCACACGGCCCGCGACGGCTGAGACGGGTTCTTCGGCGAACTGTGCTGTCACGTCCGGAAGATCTGCGCGTGCGGCGGTGCGATCGAATCCGGAGGAGAGTGCAAACACAAGCGTCGCCGCCGCTCCGACCATGGCCGTCGCCGCCGCGATGCCGCCCGCGGTGAGCCAGGCGCGCGCCCGGTCGTTGCGCAGCCGCGCGAGTCCCTGACGCAGGACGGGGCTCACTGCCGAAGCCGGCCGTCCTGCAGGCGCAACACACGGTCTGCGAGCGCGGTCGCAGCGCGGTCGTGCGTGACGAGGACGACCGCGTGGCCGGTGTCCGCGGCGCGTCGAAGCAGGTCGAGGACGGCGGCGCCCGATTCCTCGTCGAGATTTCCGGTCGGCTCGTCGGCGAGAACGAGCGCGGGATCGTTCACGAGCGCGCGTGCGATCGCAAGACGTTGCTGCTCGCCGCCGGACAACGTGGTCGGCAAGCGGCGCGCGACGTCGCTGAGCCCGAGACGCCGGAGCAGCTCGCGCGCCCGCGGCGCCGCCTCGATCCCATCCCGCGCCAACTGGGCGGGAAGGAGAACGTTCTCGATTCCCGACAGCTCGGGGAGGAGGTGGAAGGCCTGGAAGACGAAGCCGACGTCCCGCCGGCGGACTGCGGTCAGTCCACGTTCGTCGAGCTCGTGCAGCCGTGAGCCGGCGACCTCGATCGTGCCCGCATCGGCGCGATCGAGCCCTCCGAGGAGGTGGAGAAGCGTCGACTTCCCCGACCCCGACCGGCCGACGACGGCGACGAACTCACCGTGCGCAACGTCGAGATCGGCACCGTCGAGCACGCGGACAGCGGTGCGACCTTGGCCGTACGACTTGACGAGCCCGCGTGCGCGCACGAGCGTCGACCCCATTCGGCCAGGGTAGCGTCGCTCGTTGAATCGGTGACTAGTGGAAGATCGAGTACTGCAGGTTGCGGAGGTCGTGGACGCTGCCGCCGTGGAGCTTCCACATCGCGACTGCAACGACGAGCAGCAGGACGATCGGCCCGATTCCGAATCCCTCGTGCTTCGAGGCCGTCCGGCCTCGGTACCGACGCCGCGCGCTCATGGGCGCGCCCAGGCAAAGCCGCTTGTGCCGCAACCGCAGATGGTCACGCACTCAACGTACGGCGAAACGCCGCACTCGCGCCTCCCCCTTTCAGGCGATCCGGATCCTCGGGTCCAGCAGGCCGTAGACGAGGTCGGCAATCAGGTTGAAGAAGACGACCGCTGCGGACACGACCAGCAGCCATGCCATCACGGGATACGGATCCCCCGTCTGCAACGCGTCGATGAAGTAGTAGCCCATCCCGTCGAGCGAGAAAATCGTCTCGGTGATGATCACGCCGCCGAAGAGCGCGCCGAAGTCGAGCGCCATGACCGTCACGACGGGGATCAGAGCGTTGCGAACGACATGCCGCAGGATGACCCGCCGCTCCACGAGCCCCTTGGCGCGCGCGGTGCGGACGTAGTCCGAGTTGATCACCTCCAGCATCGACGCACGCATGTACCGGCTGTACTGCGCGATTCCGAGGATGACGATGGTGACGACCGGCAACGCGAGGTGCTGCGCGCGGTCGATCAGAAAGTGGAGCCCGTGGCCCGGGTTCACCGAGCTCAGCTGCGATGTGTAGAAGATGCGCACGTGCCACTTCAGGAAGATGTCCGTGAAGACGACCTGGAGGATGAGTGCGAGCCAGAACACCGGCATCGCGAAACCGAGAAACGCGAGCGTCGTCATCGAGTAGTCGAATGCGGAGTACTGCCGGACCGCGGAAATTAAGCCGATCAACACTCCGAAGACGATGATGAGGATCTGCGCCGTGATCAAGAGCTGCAGCGTGTTTCCGAGCACGCGCTTCAGGTCCGGCCAGATCGGCCGCTTCGAGAACATCGTCGTGCCGAGCTGCCTCGTGAAGGCGTCGCGCACCCAGTACGCGTAACGAACGACGATCGGCCGGTCGAGCCCTTTCGCGTGGACGATCTGCTGGATCTGCGGCTTGGTGAGTCGGCCGCTGGCGCGCACGCGGCCAAGCGGGTCTCCGGTCACCGACACGAAGGTGAAGATCAGGAACGTCGTCACCACGAAGACCGGGATGCTGTAGAGCACGCGGCGCAGCGCGAATGTGAGCATTTGAACGAACTGTGTCGCGCGGACGGCTTAAAAGCTTGAAGATCCGTGCGCGGTTAGCGCAGCCGCTCGACGAACGCCGAACGGAGCCACGAGGGCGGAGAGCCAACCTCTTTTCTGACGACGCGGGAGAGATGCGCCTGGTCCGCAAAGCCGAGGTCGCGTGCGAGCCGCGCGAGCCGGTCGTCGCCTTCCGCGAGCCGCTCGAGCGCCAAACGGACGCGGACGCGGTTGCGGTAACGCGAGATCGTCTCGCCGGTCTCGGCTCGGAAGATACGGCTGAGGTGATGCGGGGAAACGGCGACCGCGCGTGCGAGCTGGAGGAGACCAAGGCCCGGGTCCGCCGCGAGGGCTTCGCGTGCTGCGTCCACAGTCCGGCGGCGGGCGGCGATCGTGGACGAGCGGCTGGTCGTGACGATCTCGGGACTTGCACGTGCAAACAGCGACCCGACGAGTCTGAGCACGCGCTCCGTGATCGCGAACCGATCGACGGGTTCGCGAACTGTCGCCAGGAGCAGTCGATGCTCGAGATCGATGTTCGCGCTCGTCAGCAGCGACTCGTTCGGAATGTCGAGTTCACCGCCGGTCATCGACGTGAGCACGCCCTCGGCCAGAACGATCTGTGTACAGGTGTCCCCGTCGTCGTTCGGGTGCGCAAATCGCTGCACCTGTCCCGGTCGCTCGAAATAGACGGACACCGGGTCGAGCAGCGACTCGCAGTCGTCCGTGAGCCGGCGAAAGCATCCGCGCCGAACGAAGACGAGGCTGTAGTGAGCCGGCTGCTCGGGCTGCGACCAGCTGCCTTTCGGGCTCGAACACCGGACGTCCTCGATTGCAATCCCGTCGGTTTCGAAGAGGACCGTCTTCCGCAAGGGCGACGCCACGCCCGACACGGAAGAAGTGTAGGTCGGGAAACCGGCGGCGTCGAGACCGCCGAGCTACATATCGGCGTACGGCGGGACGCTCATGTACTTGAAGCCGGTGTCGACTGCGAGTGTGACGATGACGGCGTCCGGTCCGAGGCGTTCCGCGAGGCGGTGTGCGCCGATCACATTCGCGCCGGTCGAGATGCCCGCGAAGATTCCTTCCTCCTGCGCGAGTCGGCGTGTCATCGCGAGCGCCTCGTCGTCGCCGATCGTCTCGAGGTGATCGACCTTCTCGGGATGCCAGTGCGGCATCACGTTGCCGGTCCAGCCCTGGATGAGAAACGGCCCGCGCTCGCCGCCGCTGATCGCTGCCGACCCGGCGGGCTCGTGCGCCTGGATGAAGACGCCGTGCGGTTTCAGCGCGTCGGAGACGCCCATCAGCGAGCTCGCCGTTCCCATGCCGTGACAGAACGCCGTTACGCGGCCGTCGGCCTGTTCCCAGATCTCGCGGCCGAGCTTGTCGCGATGGTCGGGGATGATGTACGGGTTGTTGAACTGGTCCGTTGCGTAGTGGCCGGGGCGCTGCGCAAGCTCGGCGGCGCGCGCGACCATGTTGTCGATGTCCTTCGCGGTCACCTTCGGCGGACCCTCGATCGATGGAATGACGTCGAGGTCGGCGCCGAGCGCGCGCATCAGCTGCATGCGTTCCTCGGTGAAGCAGTCCGCGATCACGATCAGCGCGCGGTAGCCCTTTGCTTCGCAGACGAGCGCGAGCGCGGGCCCGGTGCTGCCGCCGGTGTACTCGACGATCGTGTCGCCCTGCGAGATGAGAGCGTCCCGTTCGGCGCCCTCGATCATTGCGAGGGCCATGCGGTCCTTCATCGATCCGGTCGGATTTCGGTACTCGAGCTTCAGCCAGAGCTCGGCGCCGTTCGCCGGGGCGCAGCGTTGCAGCGGCACAAGCGGCGTGTTCCCGATCGCATCGAGAATCGACTCCATCCGGTGACGAACGCTAACGACGCGAGCTAGGGCCGCGAGACGGCGCGCCGCCAGGCCCGCAGAGTGGCGAAACTCGCCAACACCCAGACGATGAGGGACGCACCGACCACGATGTTGGGCGGCGCACCGGCGACCAGTGCGATGCCGCAGCCAAGAACCAGACCGAGGCTGATCTTCGACCAGGCCCGGATGTAGAAGAAGAGAAACCTCGTTCGGCGAATCCCGTGTCGCAGCCTCCCGGTGAGTGTCACTGCGATACCCGGTAAGTCCTCCCACATCCTGGGGAGATCTTGTGTCGCCGCGTTCAGGTCGTCACGCGAGCGAGCTCTCAGCGCAAGCTCGATCCGGTCGGACAGCTCGGCAACCGAAAGCCGGCCGTGCGCAAAGTGGCGCCGAAGTACCACGGCAACCAGTTCCCGGTCACGATCCCCAACGAGCACCAGTGACGCCGATCGTATCGGTGCTCAGATCGCGGAGCGCGGGCAACTGTCAGCGTTGTTTACAGAGGAGATAACACGGCGGAGGCGAACATCCGCGTGCCCAGGGTGCGGATCCCGAGCCGCGCCTCTCCCCGGCGGTTCGGTGCTGCGGCGTGAGCCACAGGCGCCGTCCTCGCGCCCTGGGCCGGTGCGCGTTTCAGCGCTGACTCGGTCGAGTCCGTCGAGAGAACGCGCTACGGCACGAGCACGAGCAGGTTGAACTGCCGCGGGGCGTCTGACGCTCTTTCGACGCCGGATCTACTCTCCTGAGGTGGGTCTTGTCCGGCGAATCTTCCCCGCCGCGCTTGTTTTTGTGGCAGTCGGCTGGACAGCCCTTTCGAACGGGGGATTCTTTGCGACCTCTTGGGGATGGCCCACGCTCGTCTTCCTCATAACGGCGGTCGTCATCGTGATCGTGGCCGCGCGTGTGTCCCTCAGTCGGCTGGATCTTGTCCTGCTGGTAGGGCTCGCAGCATTCGTCTGCTGGAATGCGCTCTCCACCCTTTGGGCTCCAGGCGCCGAGTTGCCGGTTCAGGCTGCCGAGCTCGCGCTCGTTTATCTCGCTGGCGTCGCCGCATTTCTGTTGCTCGGCTCGACGTCACTTCCATTCGGAGTCCTTTGTGCGGTCATCCCGGTTGCCGCATATGCGCTTGCGACGCGGCTCGTTCCCGATCACATCGGCACCTACAACCCGCGCGTGGGCGGCTATCTCCTCGCTGGACCCGTCGGTTATCAAAACTGCCTCGGAATGCTGTGCGCGCTTGCGTCACTCGTCGCGCTCGGCCTCGTCGCGCACGCGTCTCGTCTTGTCGTCCGCACTGCGGCCGGGGTCTCGCTCGTCATCTTGCTCCCCACGCTCTACTTCACGTTCAGCCGCGGTGCCGGCGCAGCGCTCTTACTCGGGATCCTCGTTGTCGCCGCGCTGGAGCCCAGACGGCTGCGGTTCACGTTGACCGTATTCGTTGCGCTGCCACTCCCGCTTTTCGGTGCCTGGTTGGGCTCCCGGTCGGCCCCGCTTACGCGCGCCGGCGCGACGCTCTCGGCCGCGGCACACGACGGGCACCGTCTCGCATTCGTGCTGCTCGTGCTCGCTGTATTGCAGGCCGGTGCGATCGCGCTGCTCGCGCGGTTCGAGCCCAGGCTTAGGATCACGCCCCGGATCCGGCGCATGTGCGTGGTGGCCGTAGGCCTCGCTGCCGCCTTGGTTGTCGCAATCGGGCTCGATCGGATCGGGAATCCGGTGACCTTCGTGAGCCGTGCAACGGACGCCTTCAGAACCGACACGGCGACTTCCGGCGGCGACCTCAATCGCCGCCTCGTCACGCTCTCGGGGCACACGCGAGCGGACTACTGGGCAGTGGCATGGCGCGAGGTTCGCGACCATCCGTGGCTTGGTGGCGGCGGGGACACCTTCCGGCGTTATTGGCTGCGGTATCGGCCCGTTCCGCTCGGCGTTCTCAACGCGCACAACCTCTATCTGGAGACGCTGGCGGAGCTCGGCCCGTTGGGACTTGCACTGCTCCTCGTTGCGCTCGCGGTTCCGCTTACGGCCGCGGCGCGGGCTCGTGCCTCTCCTTTGGGGCCGATCGCCGCGGGCGCCTACGTGGCGGCGCTTGCCCATGCAGCGATCGATTGGGACTGGCAGCTTCCGGCGCTGACGCTCGCGACGTTCGCGCTCGGGGCGACGCTGGTCATTGCCGCACGAAAGCCGACCGCAGAGCTTCGTGTGACGAACGGCTTCCGAGTAGCGGCGGTACCAGTGACGCTCGCGCTTGTCGTGTTCGTTTTCGCGGCGCAGCTCGGGAACAACGCGCTCGCGGCCGCCGACCGGGCGGCGACGCGTGATGACAACCGCGCCGCGCTCGCGGATTCGCGCATCGCGCGCAGGTGGCTGCCGTGGGCCGCGCGGCCCTGGCAACTAATAGGGGAGGCCCGGCTGGCCGGGGGAAACGTTGGGGCGGCGGAGGCCGGTTTTCGCGAGGCGATCAGCCGGGACGACTCGGACTGGTCATTCTGGGTCGATCTGGCCTTGACGACCAGCGGCCGGGATCGGCGCCGGGCCTTGACCCAGGCGGAGCACCTCAACCCCCTCGGCCGAGTGCTTCATGGTTTCGGAGGCTAAATATTCCCGCTCAGACCGCCCAATTCGGTGAGGTGTAGCGCAAGTTCGAGGAGGAAACGGGAACTCACCAGGGACGAGCCCAACCTTCCCGCGACCGAAAGGGGTCCCCGTGAGCGGACAGATCGGACGCAACTCGCGTAATGCTGGCGCCGGCGCGCTGGCCCTTGTGATCATCGTCGCATTCGCAGTTGCGGCTGGGGTAGGCCTCTCGCAAATCTCGAGCGCTTCCTCTCAGTACCAATACGGGCAGTACGGCGGGCAGGTGAAGGTAACGATCTGTCACCACACGCATTCGACGACGAATCCGATGGTCACGATCACAGTCGGCGCACCAGCAGTGCCTGCGCATCTAAAACACGGAGACACGATCGGTCCTTGCTCTCCCTCGGCCGTGACGCCACCGACCTCGACCACCACGACGACGACGTCGGCCAGCTCAAGCTCGACGCACGGCAACGCCGGTCACACGAAGCACGGCAACGCCGGTCACACGAAGTCGACCTCGACGGAAACGACGCACACGACGTCGTTGCACGCGAACTCGGCACACGGGACGTCGACGCACGGAAAGTCGAAGAGCACCTCAAGCGCCACCACGACCACGCCGGCGAGCACGACGACCACTACATCGACGACCACTACCTCGACGAGCAACGGCAACAGTCGCCGCCCGAGCACTCCTGGCCACGGGGGGCCAAATCCCGGTCACGGGGACGCAAATCCCGGTCACGGAGGTCCGAATCCGGGCCAGGGCCACAGCAAGTAAGCGAAACCGAACGTTTCCATAGCCGAGAGCTCTCGTAACGAGCTACCTCTCGGCGGCACTGGAGTTGAGCCCGCCCACCGTGGTCAGCCACGGCTTACCCCTAGGCCCGCGCAGGTCGGCACAGCGCACTGGTCGGATCACCCGAAGGAGACGAGGCCGGGCACCCGGACGTCTGTGAGAACGAGCGGTGCAACCGACGTGACAGCGGAAGGAGGCAATCAAATGGGCAGTACACAGGCCGATACGCCCGTCCTCGACATGCTCGCGGAGATGACCGAGGCGTCGATCGCGCGATCGAGTCTCGATCCCAAGACGCTGATGCTCGTACGTCTCGCCGCGCTTGCATC
>JBKPJA010000047.1:0-14740 GCA_046730515.1 Actinomycetota bacterium
GCCTTCCGGGAGGCGTTCCGCGAGCGTGCCGCCGGGGAGATACTCGAGCACCATGTAGGGTCGGCCCTCGTCCTCGCCGTAGTCGAAGACCTGGACGATGTTCGGATGCGCGAGTGTTGCCGCGGCGCGTGCTTCCCGTTCGAACCGGGGCCGATCCGCGTCCGCGGCCAGGACTTTGAGGACGACCTTCCGCTCCAGCACGTCGTCGTTCGCCAGCCAGACATCGGCCATCGTGGTCGTGCTCAAGCGTTGCTCGAGCCGATACCGTCCCGCGACGAGGTCCGCAGTCACTGCTTGTGGATACCCCGCGGGCGGGGTCGGTAGTCCTAGGAGACGACGGCCTCCAAGACCGACTCCGGGATGTCGAAGTTGGAGAAGACGTCCTGAACGTCGTCCGACTCCTCGAGCTGGTCGATCAGCCGCAGCACCTTCTTCGCGTCCGCCTGGTCCGCAACCTCGACCGTCGTCTTCGGCACCAACGTCAGCTCGGCGTTCTCGATCGTGTAGCCGGCCTGCTCGAGTGCCTCGCGAACCGACGTGAGGCTCTCGGGTGCGGAGACGATCTCGTAGCTCGAGCCGTCGCGCGAGACGTCGTCGGCGCCGCCCTCTGCGGCGGCGAGCATCAGCTCGTCCTCGTCGACGCTGTCCCCCGGGACGAGCACGACGCCGCGTCGCTCGAAGAGCCACGTCACCGCGCCCGAGCCGCCGAGGTTGCCGTCGTTCTTCTCGAACGCGTGCCGAACATCCGACGCCGTGCGGTTGCGATTGTCGGTCAGCGTCTCGACGATGACGGCGACGCCGCTCGGCCCGTAGCCCTCGTAGACCACGGTCTCGAACGCCTGCGCGTCCGCGTCCGCTCCGGAGCCCCGAGCGATCGCGCGCTCGATGTTGTCCTTCGGCATCGAATAAGAGCGCGCCTTGTCGATCGCGTTCTGCAGCGCAAGGTTGCCGGCGGGATCGGGTCCCCCTTCCTTCGCCGCCACGATGATCGCGCGCGAGAGCTTCGAGAAGAGCTTGCCGCGCTTGGCGTCGGCCGCGCCCTTCTTGTGCTTGATCGAGGACCACTTGCTATGCCCGGACATCGCACGCCTCTCTGTATTCGTCGGGGACGTGGCTACGGCCCGCGGCCGGAGCCGGGCTTCGCCCGGCGGGAGGCCAAACACACGCTGGGCTACTTCCAACCGAAAGGAGGGGGCTCGCGGGGGTACCATGGGGTGCCCCCCGGTGCGACCACATGCACTGCCCGGACACCTAGCTCCTCCAAGAAGCGTTCATGGACGCGCGTATCTTCCGTCAGCTCGGGATGGAACGCAGCGGCGAGGAAGCGCCCCTGACGCACGAGCACCGGCTCGCCGTCGTGCTCGGCCAGCACCTCCACGTCTGGGCCGACTTCGCGCACGCGCGGTGCGCGGATGAAGACACCGCGCAGCGGCCGCTCGTCGTCTACGAGCCGGAGATCGGCCTCGAAGCTTGCGACCTGCCGCCCGTACGCGTTGCGCTCGACCTCGATGTCGATCAACCCGAGGTGGTTGCGATCCAGAACGATCATCCCGGCACACGTTCCGAACACGGGTCGCGTGAATGAGCGAACCGCTTCGTCGAGCCCGTAGAGGCGCATCAGCCGTATGAACGTCGTCGACTCACCCCCGGGGACGACGAGCCCGTCCAGCCCCTCCAACTGCTCCGGCTTGCGCACCTCGACGGCGTCCGCACCGAGCCGCCGCAGCATCGCCGCGTGCTCGCGAAAATTGCCCTGAACGGCCAGCACACCGACTCGGGGACGCATTACCAGCCTCTGGTCTCGAGCAGCTCTTCCGGCCGCAGATCCGCAGCCGAGAGACCGGTCATCGCATCGCCGAGACCTTCCGACACGCGAGCGAGGATCTGCGGATCGTTGTAGTGCGTCGTGGCCTCTACGATCGCCTTTGCTCGCGTGGACGGATCCGCTGACTTGAAGATTCCCGAGCCGACGAAGACGCCGTCCGCGCCGAGTTGCATGCACAGCGCCGCATCCGCGGGAGTCGCGATTCCGCCGGCGGTGAACGTCACGACCGGCAAGCGTCCGTTCTCGGCGACCCACTGCACGAGCTCGTACGGCGCGCGGAGCTCCTTCGCTTCGGCGAAGAGCTCGTCCTCGCGCAGCGCGCCGAGCCTGCGGATGTCGCCGAAGACGGAACGCATGTGAGTAACCGCATTGACGATGTCACCGGTGCCCGCCTCTCCCTTGGTGCGGATCATCGCCGCGCCTTCGGCGATCCGGCGCAACGCCTCGCCGAGATTCGTACAGCCGCAAACGAACGGGACGGTGAACTTCCACTTGTCGACGTGGTGTCCGAGGTCGGCGGGCGTCAGCACCTCGGACTCGTCGATGTAATCCACTTCGAGCGCCTCGAGGATCTGCGCCTCCACGAAGTGGCCGATGCGGCACTTCGCCATCACCGGGATGGTCACCCCGGCCTGGATCTCGCGGATCTTGTCCGGATCGGCCATGCGCGCCACGCCACCCTCGCGGCGGATATCGGCGGGGACGCGCTCGAGCGCCATCACGGCGCACGCGCCGGCCTCCTCGGCGATCCGCGCCTGCTCGGCGGTGGTGACGTCCATGATCACCCCGCCCTTCAGCATCTCGGCGAGCCCGCTCTTGACCCGCATCGTTCCGATTTCCGTCATACGAAGGCTCCTTGCAGCTCCCGCGGCCGCACAGTCGGCATCACGCAGAGCATCTTCGGCGTTACTGGGGCGTGTAGCACAGGCATCGACGCGATTCTAGCCCGGGCTACTTGAGGCAGCCGAGGACGCGCGTCCCTTCCGCCTGGGGCGGCGTGATCTCCCAGACGAGGACGGCGTTGTGCTGCATCTGCATGACGTCGTCGATGTGCTCGCGGCGCTTCTTCGGGCCGAACCGGCGGTAGGCCTGGCTGATGGCCGTGGCCCCCTTCGCGTCGTCGGCGAAGTCGATCGTGACGTTGTTCCCCGGCTCTGACGCCCGGAGCGCACCGTCCGGCGCGACGGACTCGATCAGCCCGAGCTGGTCCGCGTTCGTGTTCACGCGGTAGCCGAGCTTGCTCAGGCATGGTCCCGTCGCGCTAACCGAGTAGTGCGAATGCACGGGATTGCCGCATCCGGCCAGGGCACCCGCGAGCACGAGCGCGACGATGGAGCGCCGTATCATCGCGCCGACTGTACAGCCGCCGCCGCGGCGTCAGCGGCCCTACGCGCACCTCGCACCCGGGGGTCCTCCGCGGTCATGACGAGGTTCGCCTCGACGAGCCGCGCCGCCGCTTCCGAGGCGGCGGCGGCGAGTGCCGCGGCCGTGTGGATGTCAGGTTGCAGCTCAGGCCGAACGTGCTCGGCCGCATCGGCGGCGAGCAGGGCGGTGTCGCCTGCGGCGTGCGCGATCTGGAGCGGAACCTCCGCCGCGAGATCGAGCTTCGTCCCGAGAGCGAAGTCGCGGCGTTCGTCCGGCTCCTCGCCTCTGTCGGCGAGGGCGGCGAGCGACTCGGCGTAGACCTCCGCGTCCACCTGCGCCAGCCCGGCGAGACGTCCGCGGAGCTTGATCGCCTGCGCGGCGACCCCGGAGGCCTCCTCCCAGTCCGGTGAAAGGCCAGCCGCCATCGCGACCAGCGCGGCGGCGGTCGCACCGGTCATCGCGGCTGCGGATCCTCCGCCCGGGACTGGGTCGGCCGCGGCGAGGGCTTCGAGCCACTCGCCGACGGTCAGGCCGAGAAAGCCCTTCGGCGCCACGGACGGATTGTGACGCAGTTAGTCCGAGGAGAGTCGTCGGCGCAACGCTTCGGCGAGCGCCGAGTCGGGCTCGACTCCCTCGGCCGCGAGTGCAGCATCGAGGTCTGCCATCAGCTTGCTTCGGAAGGCTTCGCTTTCCTCCGCGTGCCGAACGAGGTCGTCGAGCCCGAGCCGGACGAGCGGCAACTCCTGTGCGGCTTGGACCCATCCTCGCGGCGCCGGAGGAAGCGCAGCGAGAAGCTCAGCGAGCCGAATGTCGTCGGAGCCGCTCACGACCCCTAGACGGCCCCGGCCTGCGTTTTCTTCCCCTCGAATGCTTCCCGAAGCCGGCGGAGGCACCGCGAGATGCGGCTGGCGATCGTTCCCGGAGGAAGCTCGAGCGCGGCTCCGATCGTCGCGTAGCTCTCGTCGCGGCAGAAGAAGCGGTCGAGGATCTCCTGACAGTGCTCCGGGACCGCCCGCAGCGCTTCGTGCACCGCCAGGGCTTGGTCGAGGTTCGCGAGCGTGTCGTCCACATCGGGAGGTTCGACCTGCTCGCCTGCCGGAGCCTCTCGCGCTGCTGTGCGCAGCCGGTCGACGCACAGCCGGCGAGTGAGTTGGCCGAGCCAGGCCATGAGCGCCGAGTCGTCGCGAAGCTCGCCCAGGTGCTCGTAGGCGCGGGCGTACGTCTCCTGGAACACGTCCTCGGCGTCGTGTTGCGACAGGCGGTAGGCCTGCACGGCGATCGCGTAGACGTAGCGCGAGGTGCGTTCGACGAGCTCAGCCCACGCCTGGTTGTCGCCGCTGCGACAACGGCCGACGAGGCTGGCGAGCGGCTCGTCAGTCATTCGCGGATGTCGGCGAGATTCGGCAGTGGGCCGAATGCCCTCCTTCTTCGAGGATTTGGATCTCGCTCATCCCGCCTCAGTGCCGCTCTGGCCGGGACCGTAACACCCGAGGGCGGGCGAAATTTCAAAAGGACGAATCTCAGAAAGACAAAGCGGTGCCGGCCACTTTGACCGGCACCGCTGTCAAGAGCTGGATCGCGGTCGGATAGAGACGCGAGGCTCCTCTACCAGACCTATTCGACGTGCTCGGTGCTTTCGTTGATCCGCTCTGCGATGTGTGCCTCGAAGTCGGGTGCATCGACCGCATCGACCGCGTCGACGTGCTCCGTTGCGCGCTCGGTCGTCCTGTCGACCGTGTGCCCCTCGACGTCTGGCGTGTCCTCGGACTCCGCCATCGGCTCCTCGCGCTCTTCCGCCATCAACGTCTCCTTTCGGACGATTAAGCACCAGTCACAGGTGCTCGTTCACTAGACGAAGCTCAGTGCCCAAATCTTCCCAAGATCCAGCACAAATTTCCAGGCGCCGTCCAGGCCCGGCGTTCGTCGTATTGTCCTGATCGATGGCTGCGGCGCTAAGGCAGCTCCACGCGTCGGCCCAGGCATTTCGGGCGATCTGGGAAAACGCCGATCTGCGTCGCGTCCAGGCGGCCTGGGCGCTCGCGACCTTCGCCTACTCGGGCCTCAATGTGGTCGTCATGGTCTACGGCTACGAGACGGGCGGTTCCTCGGCTGTCGGCTTGGTGGCGCTCCTCCGCGTCCTGCCGGGTGCGCTCTGCGCACCCTTTACGTCCGTCCTCGCGGACAGATACCGCCGCGAGTTGATCATGCTCGTCTCGAACCTGCTGCGTGCTTCGCTCGTCGGCGTGATGGCGGCGGTCGCGTTCGCGGGGGGCTCGCGGTGGATCGTGTACGCCTTGACGGCGCTCGTCGGGATCGCGGGTTCGAATTTCCGCCCTGCGCAAGCGGCGCTCCTTCCGGCGCTTTCACGCACCCCCGACGAGTTGACCGCGGCGAATGTGACGGCGAGCACAATTCAGGCGCTCGGCTTGCTCGTCGCGCCGGGCGTCGCCGGTGTCGTGATTGCCGTCGTCGACACGGCTGCGGGCTTCGTCCTGGTCGGCTCGTTTTTCGCGGCATCGACGCTACTCGTGCTCCGAATAACTGCGCGGAGCGTGCTCGAGAAAGGAGAGGAAGCAGCTTCGGTCGCGAGGCGTTTGCTCGCCGGATTCGGCGCCCTCGTCGAGGACCCGCGCCTCCGGCTGGTGATCGGACTGATCGCCTTGCAGACGTTCGTGGCCGGAGGCCTTGCGGTGATGAACGTGGTCGTCGCAATCAAGTTGCTGCAGTTCGGCAAAGCGGGCGTCGGCTATTTGAATTCCGCAATCGGAGTCGGTGGGCTGGTGGGCACCGTGGTCGTCGCCGCGCTCGTCGGCCGAAGACGACTCGGCGGCTGGTTCATCGCCGGAATCTCGTTTTGGAGTCTCCCGCTGGTCCTCGTCGGTATCTGGCCACACAAGCCGGTCGCAGTCCTGGGTCTCGCGGTCGTCGGGCTCGCAAACATGTTGAGTGACGTCGCTGGTTTCACCCTCGTGCAGCGGGCTGCGCCCCAGGCAGTGCTCGCACGCGTCTTCGGGGTTCTCGAGATGACGATCTACACAGCGATGGCGCTCGGGTCGATTACGGCACCTGCCGTGATCGCAGGCATCGGGATTCGTGCCTCGCTCATCCTCTTCGGACTCCTCTTGCCCGCGAGCGTCCTCGCGTTCGGGATCAGGCTGCTCAGAATCGATCGCGCCGCCGCGCCACCCTCCGAGCTGGACGTGTTTCGGGCGATCCCGATCTTCGCTCCACTGCCCGCCCCGACGATCGAAGAGCTTGCACAGGACGCCTTCCCCGTCGATGAGTCGAGCGGCTCGTACGTCTTCAGACAAGGTGAGCGTGGTGACCGGTTCTACGTCGTCCTCTCCGGAGAGGTCGAGGTGCTCGTCGACGATAAGCCGATACGTCGCCAGGGGCGCGGGGAATATTTCGGCGAGATCGCGCTGCTACGAGACATTCCACGGACTGCATCGGTGCGTGCTGTCAGCGATACGCGTCTGCTGGCGCTCGAGGGCAGTCACTTCGTCCAAGCCGTGACGGGCAGCCCGACAAGCACCGAGGCGGCGAACGGCGTCATCGCAGAACGGCTCGGGCTCGCGCCGGTCGGCTGATCGTCAATCTAAAGGAGCTGCTCGAGCGCTTGCAGCAGCTGCAGGCTCGCCGCGCGAACGGCGCCGTCCTCGTCGTCCGCGCGCTGCTCGAGCTTCGCCGCGACCCTCGCCAGCAGCGCCGTCTCGCCTTCGCCGCTCAGGGCGGCCTGGGCGCGCCTGGCGCGTTGCAGCAGGTCGAGGGCGATCGCGGCCTGGTTGGCGAACAGGCTGAGCAGGTCCATCTCGCGCAGCGTGAAGCGCGTGTCTTGCGGCCGGTCGAGCACCTCAAGCACGCCCAGTGACCGCTCCTCGTGGAGCAGCGGCACGGCCATCAGTCCTCTCGGCACGAAGCCGGTGCTCTCGGCCGTCTCCCGGCTCCACCGTTCGTCGGCGCCCACGTCTTCGATGACGAGCGGCTGCCGCGTCACGAGCACCCAGCCGGCGATGCCCGTGCTCGAGGGGAAGCGCTGGCCCACCAGCGTCTCCGCGCCCTCGCCGGCGACCGCCTCGAAGACGAGCTCGTCCGCCTCCTCGTCGAGCAGGAAGATCGACGAAGCCTTCGCCCTGAAGATCGCGCGCGCGACCTCGACGACGGATTGCAGCAGCGCGCGGTGCGCCTCCTCCGCGCCGAGCACGCCTGCGGCGACCGCTGCCTCGAGCTCGGTCACTGAGCACCCTCCATGTTGGTCGCGGTCAGATGAAGGACGCTCTTCAGCTGGAACGGCGTCAGCTCCGGATGCTTGCCGAGGATGAGCGCAGCGATTCCGGAGATATGCGGTGTCGCAAAGCTATTGCCGGTGCAGCGCAGGCGGCCGCCGCCGAGCCAGGCGACATCGAGCTCGAACCCGCGGGCGAAGAACTCCACCGGCGGTGCCGGGTTGTAGAAGAAGACCAACGGGTCCTCGAGCTCGTGGCTGCCGACGGAGATCACGCTGGAGAACTTCCACGGGAAGCTCTCGACCGGCATGTTGTGCGCGGATGCGACGAGCATCGTCCGCTTGAAGTACGCGTCGTCCGCGAGCTCGTGCAAGAGCGACGCGAACTTCTGCTTCGTCGTCGAGAGGCTCATGTTGATCACGTCGAAGCCCTTCTCGATCGACCAGCGCAGCCCGGCGAGCAGCGTAGCGCCGCTGCCGGTGAAGCCTGCCCCGAGCACGCGGACGCTGTGTAGCTCGCATTCGGGCGCGAGCGCGCGGATGATGCCCGCGCACGCGGTGCCGTGGCCGCAGAGGTCGCCCTCCGTGTCTTCCTCGACTCGCGTCTCTTCGTCGTCGCCAATCGAGATCGCAACGGCCTGGTCGACTTTGCCGACGTCGGGATGGTCGCGTTCGACGCCGCTGTCGAGCACGCACACTCGCACGCCCTTCCCGGTCGATCCGCCCCACGCCCACTCGCGTGTAACGCGCTCGGGCCAGCGCGCCTCGAGAGCGATCCGGTCGACCGCCTCCGCCGGCAGGCTCCAGGCGGGAAGCTCTTCCTCGGCAGCCATGCGCCGATTATCCCGCGGACTGTTCGATCTCGTTCAGCCGGACGAGCCCGACGAGCCGGCCGTCCGGGGTCGTGACGACGTAGCTCTTGACGTTCCGCTCGTGCATGCGCTCCCGGAGCGCCTTCGTACCGATGCTCGGACGGACGGTGCTCGGCCCCGGCGTCATCGACTCCTCCACGGTGCCCTCGGCATCCGAGGCGAGCACGGTACGGCGCAGCCGGCCCAGGACGACGCCGTCGTCGTGCACGACGATGCATGCATCCCAGCCCGCCTCCCGCACGCGCAGCCGGACGTCGGTGAGCCGTTCGTCGAGCCGACAGGTCGGAACATCGCGACGAGCGACGTCTCCGCCCGTCCGCTCAGGGACGCTCGTGCCCTCGCGCGGGAGTCCAAAGGAACCCCAGCGCTTCTTTCCGCCGGCGAAGTCGTAGACGCGGGGAAAGCCGAGGGTTTCGAGCCGCACCGCGGCCCGTGGGCTGAGGTCTCATTGGTAGTCGTTGCAGTAGACGATCACCGGCCGGTCGCGGACGAGCTCACGCAGCGCGCGTTCGTCGATCTCCTTCAGCGGGATGTTGATCGCGACGGAGATGTGCTCGGCCTCGAAGTTCTCCCGCGGCAGGACCTCGACGAGCCGTGCGTCCTCCTCAGCGAGCAGGCGCTGCACCTCGTCTCGGTCGATGGCAGTCGGCATGTCGTTCGAAGCATGCCTCTTCAGCGTCGTGTCACGAAGACGTACTCGCGGCTCTCGTCGGTGAACGGTTCGCACGCGAAGCCGCCGTAGAGCGCCTCGAGCTCGAGACCGGCGACATCGATCAGGCCGAGCCACTCGTTCTTCGTCGCCCACCAGAGCGAGCTCGTCCCACCGTCGTCGAGCGTGATGTCGGTGCGGTTGTCCCCCACCGAGTAACGAATCGTGTGTGGGACGGGCTCGTCCTGATGCTTGCCGTCGAGGCTGACAGCGATGTGGTGGTCGAACGCGAACGCGTTCCAAGCGAACCGGCCGCCGGGCTCGAGCGACGCGGCGACGCGGTCGAAGGTGCGCCGACGGTCGGCCCAGGTCGGCAGATGCAGGAGCGCGCGGAACGGGCAGTAGATCAGCGCGGCGGACTCGTCGACCGCGAAGTCGCGCATGTCTCCTTCGAGCAGCTCGAGCTCGACGCCCGCTTCCTTCGCCTTGACGCCCGCCTGTTCGAGCATCGCGGGCGAGGAGTCGATTCCGATCACTCGCCGTCCCGTCGCCTGCACAACGGGAATCGCGACACGTCCGCTCCCAACCGCAAGCTCGACGAGCGGCCCGTCGGCGTTGTGCGCGAGCGAGACGTAGAACGCGATGTCGTCCGTCATGCGAGCCGACCACTCGTCGTAGTGCTTGGCGAACCCCTCGTCCCAGCTCATCGCTCGCAGACGCTAGCCTGGCAGGACGAGTCATGCCTAGCCTCGCTCTCGCCGGTTTGACGGCCACCGCGGCGCTCGTTGCAGCAAATGTCGGGCTCGGTTGCGAGCACGGCCGCGCCGCTGCACCGGACTGCGAAAGGGCTCGAATCGGGAAAAGGATCGAGTGTCTCGCCGTCGGCGAGCCCTGTCGGCCGCACTACGAGAAGGTCTACGGGCTGTACGGGTTGACGTGTAAGCGCCCAAGCGACGGTCACTATCGGCTGCACGAACGGATCTATATGGGCCCGCCGGTCCCCTGACGAAGTTCGAGGGTTGGGAGCCGGACAGCGCCGACTCCCAACCTCTGAGGGACGTGTTACGGACAGAAGGTCGCCACGATCGTCCCGGTCCCCGGATGGCCCGGGTTGGGCGAATAACCAGGATTGACCTTGACGACGATGATGCTGGCCCATGCTCCATTGATGTTGCTGCCTGACTTGGTCACGGAGCTGGGAACGAGCACTCCCATATACGAGGGAACGCCGCTGACAGGCGGTGGGCTGTTGCCCGGCAGGGTCGTGAACGACGTTCCGCAGACGTTCGCCGGGCTTTGCGTCGGCAACGTCGTGACGGCGCCGGCGAAGCCTTTGAACGACAGCGGGGCGGTTCCGCCGCTCAGCGTGTTCAGGCTCCACCACGAGTCGCTCCACCAGGAGACGTTCGTACCCGCTCCTCCCGCCGCGGTCAGGTCGCCGACCGTGAAGGCGCCGGTGTTCGGGAAGGCGAACACGATCACCGATGCACTGTCGGTCGAGCCCAGGTAGTAGCTGTCGCCCGAGAACGACACGTTGATCGTCTTCGATCCCAGCGTCGCCGCCGAGATGCTCGAGATCTGACAGCTCACGTTGCTCCCGGTCGTCGTCCCCGTGCACGACTGGCCGCCGATCGTGAAGGTGACGGACTGGCCGTCGGGATTCGGCGCACCGGTGTTTCCACTGTCGCTGTCATTGTCGTTCGCGCCGTCCTCGAAGAGGTGCGCCGAGAACGTCGCCGTCCCGGACCCGGCGAGGATCACCTTTGGCCCGACGAAGGCGAGCGTCGTCTCCTCCTTGGTGATCTCAAACGGGCTCGAGTCGCTGCTGTCGTGGTACACGGTGTCTCCCGCGAACGAGGCCGTGACCGTGTAGCCGGTCCCCGGGATCTGATTGAGCGTCAGCGGACAGGACGCATCTCCCGATGAGTTCGTCGTTCCGATGCACGACTGCGAGCCGAGCGTGAACGTGATCGGCTTGTTGTTCAGCGCCGCTGAGGTGGCCTGATCCACAAGGTGCGCTTTGAGCATGACCGAGTCGTGGTATTGACCGGACGTCGCACCGGTGTACGTCGTGACCGTCGGACGCGTGACTACAGTAACCGTCTGACTCGTCGTGTCGGTCATGCCGGCGTCGTCGGTGACCTTCAGGGTCACGGTGTACGAGCCGGAGGCGGCGTACGGATGGGACGGCGTTGCACTCGTCGAGGTCCCGCCGTCGCCGAAGGTCCACTCGTACTTGATGATGTAGCCGCCGGTGTCGTTGGAATGCGAACCGGTGCCGTCGAAGCTGACGGGATCGAGCGCCTTCGGCGACCCCGGCGTATACGTGAACGACGCCGTCGGCGGCACGGCACCGTACGTCATCGCGCAACCGGTGATCGCGTTGCTCCACTCGGGCTGGATCTCGTACGGGTTGTGGTTGATGAGGACGTCGTAGGGGCCGTTCACCGTCGAGCCGAGGGGCCCGGTGAAGGTGAAGTTGCACTTGTCGCCGTTCTCCCCGCTGAGAGTGGCGTCGTACCAACCTCCCCCGGCGTCGGGATCGGTGATCGTCTCGTTGTGCTCGTGGCTGAGCGAGTCGATCAGCGTGTCGGCGTCGTCCCCGTTCGGCGGGTTGCTGATGACGTTGCAGCCGCCGTCGGCGCCGTACGGCATGTTCGCCCACGCGGTGTTGCCGTTGCCCTTGTCGAACGAGCTGTGATAGGCGCAGTACTCGTGGAACTTCCCGTCGCTGTCGGTAATCCCGCCGTAGGGGCCGCAGTCCGAGAAGCTGTCGAAGCACGTCTGCACCTTCTTCGGCAGCACGAGGAAGTAGATGTTGTTGAGCCCGCGTGGCGCTCCCTTGCTCTTGAGGAAGCTGTCGAGCTCGTCGGTCTCCTGCGTCTCCGTCAGGCAGACGGTCGAAGAGCCCTGCAGGTTGCAACCGCTCACCGCCGACGGGAACGCGTTCGTGTCGGTCAGAGTTCCCGCGTAGGTTTGGCTGTACTGGATGTTCGTGGGGACGCTGTCGGTGTACTGCGTATCTGTTGCGTACGGGTTCGAGACGCGGCCGCTGTCCGCGGCGACGTCACCGAGGTATCGCTCGATCAGGCTGTGGTAGTTCGAGCTGACGGTGAATCCACTCGGCTCCCAGTACACGATGTGCGTCGTGTTCGTGATCAGCAGAGGGCCGTTGTGGTAGGTCATGTTGCACGACGGGCTCGGAGTCGGATTGTTTTTCGAGTCGAGCGCCGGACACGTCACGGCCAAGACCCTCGCGTGGAGGAACGTCGGCGGTGCGAACGGCGAGGGCGCCTCGAGCGGCGCCGTTCCCCACTTGGAAAGAACGCCGGCTGGCGGGCCGATGTAGTAATCCCCGGCCGCACTTGCGGTCGCGATGCTGAACAACGCAACTCCGACGACAAGCAGCGCGCAGAGTGCGAATCCCCTACGCGCAGTCGGCGCTAGGCCGTCGGATCGGAAGACGAACTTCATCTAGGTTCTCCTTTCGGACCTGCGAGCTGGCACGCATCGCTCGCGAATGCACGTCCGGATCCCGCCTGAGCGGATGGCGCAGCGCCTCTTGCACCACAACGAAACCTCGGCCCGGCGAGGCTAACACCCTCGCCGGGCGCGTTCAATGGGTCAAACGGCTTATTCGCCGGGAGTCAGCGGCCGTGTCGATACGGCGAGACGCCGAAGTGCAACGCGACGAGGGCAACTCCGAGTCCGACGGCGATCAACAGGCCGCCGAGACCCACCCAGCTGCGCCGGCCGCTGCCCAGCGCAATTGCCACCCCGCCCACCAAGGCAACGAGCAGACCGATCTCGGTGAGTCGCCGTGTGGAGACGTAGTGGAAGGTCAGTGCGAGCACGGAGGTCTGCATCTTAAGGCGCTTCAGTTCGCGGAGCGGCGGAAGCCGCGTCGCAGCGCCTCGAGGCGGCGGCGGTCGCGCTTGGTCGGCCGTTCGCCCAGATCGGCGCCGAGCGGCCGACTAGCTCGTCGTTCGAGCGAAGCCTCCTCGCGGGCGGTGACCGACTCCGGTGTCTCTTCATAGAGAGTGGCGGCCACCGAGGCCGGACCGCGTCGTTCGCTGAGCGTCACCACTCGCACGATGCGCTTGTCAGCGCCCCTCGTCACTTCGACGATGTCGCCGACGGCGAGTTCTTTGGCAGGTTTGACGCGCGCACTGTTCACGTGCACACGGCCGCCGAGCACGGCTTCGGTCGAGGCGCCGCGTGTCTTGAAGAAGCGCGCCGCCCAGAGCCACTTGTCCACCCGGACTCGTTCAGCCATCATCTGCCCTTCTCTGAGCCCGGCGCGTCCCAGGCCACTGCGGCTGGGCCCGGGACGCATGTGCCTGGGCTCGTAGACGACGGTAGCGCGTGTGCCGGTCGGCTGAAGGCGAAGAAACGCGCACCGGGCGAGAATAGGCCGCTGTAGGGGATTTCGTTCCCTCTATCACGCCCCGTGCGCGCACCCAGCATCGTCGCGACGAGCACCGGCGAATGTCAATGGGCCGGTCGGCCTATTGCGAGAGGACATTGGTCGCGAAGTGGAGAACGGGAACCGCTGCTTCGCAGCCTGTTCTTTAGATGGGCCCGCCAGGACTCGAACCTGGGACCAACGGATTATGAGTCCGCTGCTCTGACCAGCTGAGCTACGGGCCCGTTTCGCGACTACGGTACCGCGGGAATCCGATCCATGATGTCGGTCGTAGAACGAAGGGTGAGGCGGGGCTGGATCCTGGTGTCGGCGGCGCTGATCCTCTCGGCGTGCGGCGGGGCGAAGAAAGCCTCGTCGCCGCCGTCCGGTCATCCGCGGCAGGTCGTCCAGGTATCCGAGAAGGAATTCGCGATCACTCCGAACGCGATCCATCTTTCGCAGCCGCAGGACTACTCGTTTCACATCACAAACGTCGGCACGATCACGCACGCGTTTACGATCCAGGGGAACGGGGTCGATGCGAAGACCGGGAACATCGCCCCAGGAGGATCGGCGACGCTGAGCGTCCGGCTCGGGAAGAACGGCTCCTACACGGCCTATTGCCCGATCGACGGGCACCGCTCGCGGGGGATGCAGACCACGATCACCGTGGGGAAGGCACCCCTCTCCGGCCCGGGGACGACCTCCACGACCCCGACGACCACCAGCAACCCCGGCTACTGACGGTTCGGTCTTTCGCCAACGGCGCCGGGCCTGTAACAATAGGCCGCCGTGAAGGTCTTCCAGCGCGAGACCGAGCTTCGCACCGCCGGCGGCCTGACGATTCGCGACATCACCGATGACGTCGCAGAGGCCGTCCGCGAGAGTGGCATCATCGACGGGATCGCGTGCGTCTACTCGCCGCACACGACCTGTTGCGTACGCGTGAACGAGTTCGAATCGGGCTTCCTCGACGACTTCACGGAGCTGCTGCGCCGGCTCGTCCCGATCCAGACCTACTACGCGCACGACGACTGGGACAAGCGCACGGAGAACATCTGCCCCGAGGACATGGACGTCGGCAACGGCCACTCGCACTGCATGTCGATGCTGCTCGGCGCGGCGGGCGAGTCGATCCCCGTCCGCGACGGCGAGCTGTCGCTCGGAACCTGGCAGCGCGTGCTGTTCATCGAGCTCGACCGCGAGCGCGACCGGCGCTGGCTTGTTCAGGTCGTCGGGAACTAACCGCAGGAAACTTCGACGACGTAGCCGCTCGGGTCGCGGACTTTGACGCTGACGTAGTCGGGCTCGTCCCATTCCTCGACGATCTCGACCCCAGCCTCGCGAAACCGTTCCGCGTACGAGTGGACATCGGCAGGCGATTCGGCCTGGAATCCGT
>JBKPJA010000048.1:0-9264 GCA_046730515.1 Actinomycetota bacterium
GTCCCCACAGTGCGTTCGAGCGCGATTCGCCGCGGCGTCCCCACAGCGCATTCGCTCGAACGTCCTGATGGAGAGTTCGATCCTGCCGCATTCAAGTTCTCCTTCCATTCCGCGCCTGGAAGCGCGGGCCGCAGTCGGAAATTTGGGCCGCGTGTGCCAGACCGGAACGTAAGAATGTGAGGAGGTCCGTTCCTCCCCCGTTTGCGGTAGCCGCGCGGAGATCACTCGGTCGAGGTAATCCGCGCGCCGAGCGTGCTGAAGAGGCGCATACGGGATTCGAACCCGTGCCGCCGCCGTGAGAGGGCGGTGTCCTAGGCCACTAGACGAATGCGCCGGCGAGATTCAGTCTAGCCGCGATCAGGCAGAACTCGGCCCGTGTTTGGACGGTGGCGGAAGCGTGGCGAGAAGCGGCGAGCGGCGAAGCAGTACGCGGACGTGCATGCGTTGGACCGCGAAGGCGACCTGCGCGGCGGAGTGCAGGACGACGACTACCGGCATGCCGATCCGCGGGACGTGATCGTCGCGCAAGGCATCGCGATGAGCGGGCCAGGCGGTGCACCCCAGGAGGGGACGAGCCCGGAAGACCGGCATTCCGACGACCGCGGCTAAACTGTCTGCCCGTTGCGGGGTCGTCTAACGGTAGGACGCCTGACTCTGGATCAGGTAGTCAAGGTTCGAATCCTTGCCCCGCAGCCTCACGAAAGCCCCGCTACGGCGGGGTTTTGTGTTGTCAGGTGCAGGACGAAAACCGCTGAGTGGTAACAGAAGTGGTAGCAACGTTCGGCCATCGACCAGTCAGAAGGGGGTCAAACCATGAATATGCAAAAGTGGGAGTACCGGGTTGAGAATCCCTCGACGAGTTTCCGTAAGGGATGGGGTTGACCGGATGAACGAGATGGGCCGCGACGGATGGGAACTCGTCGCCGTGATCAAAGGACAGGCGTATTTCAAGCGGCCGCTTCAAGAGTCCGGAGGGTAAACCGACCGCGCATCAGTGCGGCACACGCGCGGACGGGGACGCGATCTCGGAAGGCGGACGGGCCAAAGGCGGAGCCGGATTGCGCGGTTTCAGCTGTCGACGAGCAGACTGTTGATTGGGGCCGCGCGGAGCGCGTTTGCGCGACGGGAGAGCTGCGGCAGGAGCAGTAGTTTGTGGTTGAGTGGCTGGCCAGGCGAGCGCAGTGGCCGCACCGCCGCACAGTGATCATGGCAGCCGCTCAAGCACCCGACGATGGAACACTGGGCAGCTCAGCGCCACGCGCGAGCTCGCGCGGCGTTGTCTCCCAGCGGCGCGATTCGGATGCAAGCGCCAGGCTCCGCCCCGGGCGTCACGGCAGCTAGCCGCGCCGACGGGGTCGCAGCCGCCGTGCGATCAGCGCGTAGTGTTGTGCGCGTTCGGCGACCTCTTCGGCATGCCGGGCGATCAGCAGACAGACGGCGGCGGCTGGTAGCTCGACGGCGAGCGCGAGCGCGACGGTGAGGAGGCGTTCGCCGGTGTGGTTGGCGCTGAGGGTGTCGAACCAGGCGTCGCAGACGAGCATCGTTGCCGCTGCAGTGGCGGTGCTTTGCACCCACAGCTTCTGTCGCAGCAGCCCGTAGCCGGTTGCGGCGAGGACGGCGGCGAGCGCGATGTCGAAGCCGCCCCAGGCGACGTCGTAGTACCCAGTCTGCAGGTGTCGGCCAGGCAGAGTCGCGACCAGATAGACCGTCCAGGGGACAAGCGCGAGCGCGGCGAGGAAGAACACTGGCGCCAGCCAGCGGCGTAAGCGCGGCACGACCGGCGGCGCCGGGTTCGTCGTCGGATCAGGGTCGGTGATCGCGGTCATCGCATGCGCGCAGGTCAGGCGGCGGTCCAGCCCCGTGAAGGGTTTCAAAACTCGCGTTCCGTATGCAAACCGCGATTTCTCGCCGTGTGAAGTGAGTCTTACGCCCCACAGGCCCGGCCGCGCTTGACACCGACGTCGACGCGTCCCAAGCAGACTCCGAGACTCAAACGAACGCCGCGGCCTAATCGCCGAGAGTTACGCACTTTTTCTAACCGCGCGGTTGCACAATTCGTCTCCGAAAGTGACTAGGCGTCGTTGCACTTCACCGCCGAGCGCGAGCGGAGGCGCCGGCGCCAGCTCGCGCGTTCTCTGCCACTCGACGGAACGAAGATACTTCTCGTATTCGCGTTGGCGCTCGGTTGCCAGTTCCGAGTGTGAGCGGCTTCACTCCGAATTCCTTGAGGACGGACGCGAGGTATCGCTTCGCTGCCTGCGGCGCTTCGTCGGCTTTCCACCATTCAGCGCGCGGAGGCTGCGGAGCTTCTTCGTCTTCTGCGAGCAGCCTGCAAAGGTCGGAGGTTGAAAGCTCGTCGGCGTGCGTTTCGGACATGCCCGGGGTCAGGCCCCGGGCATGCCCGCTGTTGCCATTACTTGACGACGATCTTGCCCTGCATCCACGGATGCACGGCGCACATGAAATAGACCGTCGTTCCGGGCTTCGCCGTCACCTTGATCGTGACGCTCTTGTGCTTACCCGGTTCCTGAATCGCGACGCTGTCGCCGACGCTGTCGAATCCAGGCTTTCCCTTGTTGAGGATCCAGTGGACGATCGGATTGTTCTGATCCGGTGGTGCCTTCGGGTTCTTCAGGTGCGGGGTTGCGTACCGCTCGCACGGTTTGCAGTTCTCGACCTGCGCTCCGGTCTTCGGGAGGTCGCTCTGATGGACGATCGTCATCGTGTGCGGTTCCATCGATCCCGGCTTGTCGAATTTGAAAGTGATCGTGCCGCCGCTCTTGACGGTGACCGCGCCTGGCGAGAAGAACATGTTGTCCTGCATGTACTTGTTCGGCGAGATCGAGATCCCGTTGTCCTTGGCGACGACCGTCACCGATTTTGGTGCACCGGCCGACGAGCCGAAGGCCATGGTCGCCCACGTCCCGGCCGCAAGCAGACAGACGAGGACGCAGAGCGCGTACTTGTTGCGATTCAAAGGAGCCGCCTTTCGAGTGATTGGAGGAGACGCTAGTCTCGCGCAATCGTAAAGGGTCAGACTCCGTTCGGGTCTGACCCTTTTTGGTCAAACGTGCTCCCCGAAGGAGTGATCTCGCGCGCTTTTGCGATTCTCCTTCCGCTTAACCCCATTGGTAGGTATAGGGCGGCGTGGCTCGCCGCCCTATACCTACGACCACTTCACTGCCGCCGGCGAAACGCGGCGTCGTGGGAACCCTACGAATCGTCTTCGGACCGGGCGGAGCGCCTGAACCCGCGTTCCGCCTACGTTTCGCGCATCTAAGCGGACCTACGGGGCGGACTCTGGATCAGGTAGTCAAGGTTCGAATCCTTGCCCCGCAGCTCAGCCGCGCGGAAGCTCTGCCAGGTGGGGCGTTTCGCGACGGGTGCGCGCCTTCGCGGCGCCTGCGACATTCTGCTTCTGCTCGTAGAGCCGAATGGCTTCGTCGATCGCCGCGAGTGCCTCGCCGTGGCGATCTGCGGCCCGGAGCACTTCTGCCAGGTCCAGTTCGCAGCCGGCGCGGATGTTGAGCCAGTCGGTCCGTCTGACGAGCTCCGTTGCTTCGCGCGCAAGTCGTTCGGCGATGTCGAGCTCCCCGCGCCTGGCGAGTGTTTTCGCGCGCACGGCGCGCCACCGAAATTGAGCGTCGACGTCGTCCGGGTCGGTGGCCGCCTCCTCCGCCAGTTCGCTTACGCGCTCGGCTTCTCCATAGCGTTGCTGCGCGTAAATTGCTTCGGCGAGACAGCCGAGGCGGGTCGAGAGGAAGCCCTTTTCGCCCATCTCTTCGAGTGTCTTGCAGGCGGTACGAAGCTCCCGCTCGGCCTCGGCTGGCTGATCGGCGAGCAATTCGAGCTCGAAGAGCTCCTGGGAGGTGCCTGCCTCCGCGATCCGTAAACCGAGGTCGGCGAGCAATGTCCGCCCACGTCGAAGCAGCTCGCGACCTTCGTCCCACGCTCCTTGCATCGCGAGGGACGCGCCCAATTCGATCAGGGCGTAGGCCTCGCATCTGCGGTCCGGCGGTTGCTCGAGGATTTCCCGACAGCGCCGGACTCCTTCCTCTACGGACGTCGGTCCGCACCATGTGGACACCAGCAGCCACGTCAGGCTGTCGGATTGTTCACGTTGCGCGCCCGCCGCGCGGGCGTGGTCGAGCGCTCGCTGAAACGAATCGACAGCCGGCGCCCCACGGCCGAGCCAGAACTGGGTGAGGCCGATCATCTGGTAAGCGCGTGCAAGTCCGATCTGGTCGCCAAACCTCTCGAGTGCCTCGGCCGCGCGCTCTGCGCCCGCGAGCACCTCCTCGTTGTGAGGCCCCGTCCAGTTCTGAACGAAGAGCAGCACGAGCCTGGCGCGCCACCCGACGAGCTCGAGCCCTTGCGCGTCGGCGCGTGTGGCCGCGTCCGCAGCGACAGCTTCTGCGCGCGCCAGCTCGCCGGACTCGATCAGCGCGCCGGCGAGTTCCGGAAGCATCTCCAACCGTTGCGCGTGGTCTTCGGGGAGAAGCTCCGCGGCACGTGTCAACAGGTTGATCGCCGCCGAAACGTCGCTGCGCGCGAACGCGCGGCGTCCAGCGGCAGCGAGCCGCTCGCCGGCGTCGATCGCCAGCTCGGCGCCGACCGTGTCGATCGGGCCGAGCTCTGCTCGATTGCGGTACGCCTGCTCCAGGTGATAAGCGAGAATCTCTTCGTAGTCTGCTGCACGGGTTCCCGAGACACGTTCGAGCCAATGCGCGTAGCGCTCGTGGAGCTCCGCACGAAGCAGTTTGGGAACACCCTCGTACGCTGCGTCGCGGATCAAGATGTGACCGAACCGGAACGCATCGTCGCCTGGAAAGAGGCTTCGGTCTGGGCGAATGAACTCTTTGCGAACGAGCGAGATCAGCTGGGCGGCGATACCGGCTCGCTGATGCTCGTCGAGGAGCTCAGCAACCGCACCGCGATGAAAGGTGCGACCTTCGACGGCCGCGCGTTCGATCACGGCACGCTCCGCCGACTCGAGGCGGTCGATGCGCGCCGCGAGCAGCGCTTGAATGGTCGGCGGCACCAAGACTTCGACGTTCTGTGGACCGAGCTCGACGTTGAGCGCCAGCAGCTGTTCGATGAAGAGCGGATTCCCCTCGGCAGCCTCTGCGATCCGAGCGCGTGCCGGCTGTGACACGTCGTGTGCAACGGCGAGCTGCTCGATCAACACACTCGCCTCAGAGCCCGAGATCGGGCTGAGCTGGACGGTGACTGCGTTCTGCTTCGGTGTGGCCCACGAAGGTCGCGCCTCGAAGAGCTCCGGGCGCGCAAGGCAGAGCATCAAAATCGGTGCATCGTTGGCGAAGGCCATGACGTACTCGAGCAAGTCGAGCAATGTCGGCTCTCCCCAATGGATGTCGTCGATCACGACAATCAGCGGCTGCGCTCTTGCGAGCTGCTCGAAGAGCTTGCGAAACGCCCAGAAGATCTCCTCCGGCTGACCGCCGCCCTCTGCAGCGCCCACGGCGGCGGCGATCCGATCCGCAACCAGAGACCCGTCATCGTTGTCGCCGATGATTCGCATGATTGCCTCGCGCGATTCGTCGCCGGCGATGCCGTTCACGATCTCGGCCAACGGCCAATACGTGATTCCCTCACCGTACGGAAGGCATCGCCCCACTACCGTCCGCGTCAGCTGAGCGGCGTCGCCGACGAATTCCCTCGCGAGACGCGACTTGCCGATGCCTGCAGGGCCGACGATTGTCGCCAGGACGCAACTGTTGCTGTCGATCGACTGGTTCAGCGCCGAGGCGAGCAGAGCCTGCTCCTCGCCGCGGCCGACGAACGGTGTGTCGATGCGCCGGTCGAGGCCTGCCTGAAGTCGAACGTGGCGAAGCTTCGACGCTGTAACCGGCGCGCTCTTCCCCTTCAGTGCCAGCGGCGGAACCGCGTCGACGGTGATCGCATTGCCGGCGAGTGCCCGGGTCGCCTCGCCGATCCAGATCTCATCCGGCCCAGCAGCCTGCTCGAGGCGGGCCGCGACGTTGACCGCATCGCCGGACACGAAGGATTGGCCGCGTGAGGGATCACCTGCAACAACCTCGCCGGTGTTCACCCCAGTGCGAACCGTCAGCCGAATGTCCCACTCGCGTTCCAGCTCGTCGTTGAGCTCGGCCAGGCGCGCGCGCATCTCAGCCGCAGCGCGAAGCGCACGCAGGGCGTCGTCCTCGTGCGTGACCGGAACTCCGAAGACGGCCACGATCGCGTCTCCGATGAACTTCTCCAGCGTCCCGCCGTGTTGTTCGAGCACGATCTTCATCTCGCCGTGGTAGCGCGTCATGACGCGTCGCATCGCCTCAGGGTCGAGTCGTTCGGCAAGTGCGGTCGAGCCGACGAGGTCCGAAAACAGGACTGTGACGGTCTTCCGTACCTCACGCTCAGCGCCGCCGAGCAGAGATCCGCATGCAGAGCAGAACTTCGCCGAGTCGGGATTCTGCTCGCCGCAGCCAGCGCAGATCACCGTCCGAGTGTAGGGTGCTGAGAGCGCTGGTTCGAGTCTTACGTCTCGAGCCGGTAGATCGGGACCAGCCGTTTCTCCGCTTCGGTGTCGATGTGGGCGACCACTTCGACGTACGGCTCGAGCCCTGAGCCTTGCAGCTTTGCTTTGAGCAGCTCGTCGACCTGGTAGATCCCGGACGAGTTGTTCATCGTGATCTCGATCAGGATCGGACGCTCCTCGCCGTCCTTGATCGCCACGTCCTCGATCGCGGCTGCCGACAGCGAATGAATCGAGATCGACCCGCGTGCGAATGGGATTCGCGAGCGACCCTGTTCCATGTCCAGCGCATCCGCGACGCGGACGATGCCCGCTTCCAGCGTCAGCGGACGGCCGGAGTCGCGATGGCTCGTGATCGCCTGCAGTACCTCGGAGACGATCACGGTCATGTCGGGCTCCTGGTAGATGCCTTCGAGCAGCTCGCGGAGCTTCGGCTCCGCGAGGAAGAGGCTGAAGTCCTCGTGCCCGTCGCGATGGATTGACATCCCGACGCAATGCGTGAGCGCCCCGAGCAGCACGACGACCTCCGCGTCGTCGTTGTCGTAGCCGTAGTCGGTGACGACCGAGGGCTCCACGTGGTGTTTCGTCAGCTGTCGGAGGAGCTTCAGCGCGATGTTGGCGACGATCTGCACGTGCACCCACGAGTGGTCGTTGATGCGCATGCGTCCGACCGCGTTGACGTTCGAGACGTGCCACCAGGCTTTGAGTTGATCGTCGGCGTTGACCCGCTCGAGGATCCGCCGGAGCTTGCGGTTGCCGCGCACCGGCACGTTGATCCGCATCTGCGCGACTGCCTGAGTGGGCGTGAGTCGCGTCTCGCGTTCGGCCTCTGCGGAGGCGGGCTGCTCGATCCGTTCCTCGGTTTCGCGATCGAGAGTCACGTACCTAGCTTATGCCAGGTGTTACGCGACGTCCGCGGCCCAGTCCCCGTAAAGGGATGTGTACAGGCCGCGCCTCGCGAGCAGCTCTTCGTGTGAGCCCTGCTCGACGACGCGGCCGTGTTCCAGCACGACGATCAGGTCCGCGTCGCGGATCGTCGAGAGGCGATGGGCGATGATGAATGCAGTCCGGCCGGCGAGCAGCAGCCGAAGCGCCCGCTCGATCTTGCGCTCCGTACCGATGTCGACCGACGAGGTGGCCTCATCGAGGATCAGGATCCGTGGATCGGCGAGCAACGCGCGCGCGAGCGCGACAAGCTGGCGCTGGCCGAGCGAGAGGCGCGTGCCGCGTTCCTGCACGTTCGTCTGGTAGCCGTCCTCGAGCCTCAGGATGAAGTCGTGCGCGCCGACCGCCTGTGCGGACCGCACGACGTCCTCGGGGGAGGCGTCGGGTCGTCCAAAGGCTATGTTCTCGATCACGGTGCCGGCGAACAGGAAACCCTCCTGCGGCACGATGCCGAGCTGCCGTCGCAGCGAGCGCTGCGTCACGTCACGCAAGTCGACGCCGTCGATCGTGATTCGTCCTTCGCGCGGATCGTAGAAACGCGCAAGGAGCTTGGCGATCGTCGACTTCCCCGCGCCCGTGTGTCCGACCAGGGCGACGGTCGTTCCCGCGGGGACGTCGAGATCGATTCCGTGCAGGACATCCGGTCCGTCCCCGTAGCCGAAACGCACCGACTCGAAGCGCACGTGTCCGTCAACCGGCGGCAGCTCGCGTGCCGCGGGCGTGTCGACCACGTCGGGCCGCTGGTCGAGCACGTCCATGATCTTGTCGAGTGCCGCGGTGGCGGAGAGGAACGTGTTGTACAGCTGGGAGAGCTGCTGCACCGGATCGAAGAAGTTCTGGACGTAGAGCATGAAGGCGAAGAGCGTCCCGATCGTGAGTAGGCCCTGGAAGTAGAGATGTCCGCCGAAGAGGAGAACCACCGCGAGCGCGATCGTCGACAGGAGATCGACGAACGGGAAGTACAGGCCATTCAGGACGACCGTCTGCATGTTGGATTCGCGGTACGACTCCGCCACGTCGCGAAACTTGTCCAGGCTCGCCTGTTCGCGCGTGAACGCCTGTACCACGCGCATCCCTGCGATGTCCTCGGCGAGCGTCGCAGTGACGAGGCCGAGCCGCTCGCGCACGGCGCTGTACGCGCGGGCTGAGCGAGTGCGGAAGATGATCGTCGCGACGCTCATCAACGGAATCACGGCGAGCGTCGCCAGTGCGAGCCGCCAGTCCAGCACGAAGAGGAGGACAGCGGTGCCGAGGAGGGTGAGCGTGTTCTGGACGAGGCTCGTCACGCCGTCCGTTACCAGTTGGTCGATTGCCTCGACGTCGTTCGTGAGGCGGCTAATGATCACGCCTGCGCGGTTGCGTTCATAGAAGCCGAGCGACAGTCGCTGCAGATGCTGGAAGAGGTCGTTGCGGAGGTCCGCGAGGATCCGCTCGCCAACCCAGCCGGTGAGGTACGTCTGGAGATAGCTCATGCCCCAGTTGAGAAGCCCTGCGAGCAGAAACGCGCCGACGATCAGCACCAACTTCTTCATGTCGTTGTGCCGGATGCCGTCGTCGACGGCGTACTTCGCGAGGAACGGGGGCGCGAGCGCGGTTACCGTCGCCGCGAGCAGCGCGACGATCGAGAGCGCGGTGCGGAGCTTGTATCGCGCGGCAAAGCGCGTGAGCGTCCCCATGCGACGGCGCGTGCTGTGCCAGGACCAGTCCTCGATCTTCGCGCCGCGCTCCCGCATCAGGTGGCCGCCGGGCTGCCAGACTCTCATGCGTCCCGCCCGCTTGCCGCGGTTTTCTCACGGAATCGGCAC